>CANPZG010000058.1 GCA_947588765.1 uncultured Bacilli bacterium | reverse complement strand
CATCAAATTAATCAACCACCTTTTTCTATATTATATCAAATTGGGTGATTGCGAAAATTTTTCACTCCTTAGAGCTGTTTTAGGTGCTTTTTGTTTGCTATCAAGTCTCTTTTAGGTTATAATAGAAATAGTAAGGATAGATGAGTATGGATAAAAAAGGGTTTATATCAATATCAGTTATATATACTTTATTTATTTTATTTATCGTTTTATTATTGTCTATTTTAGTAGGATTTATTAATACAAGGATTTTATTAAAAATTGCTAAAGGGGATACTAATGAAATATTAGTGGATAGTGAAGATAATAGACAAATAGGAATTGTTTGTAAAAGTCAACCAATGGGGGCTTGTTTCAGTAGTTATAGTAATTTAGATTATACTTTAGTTTTGCATGATGGTAACCTTGATTATGCGACAGAAGACCATGTTGACTATGAAGCTGGCGATGATGCTTATCGTTATAGTGGTGGTAGTCCATTTAATTATGTTTGTTTTGGAACTGATACTAGTCCTTGCCCTGAAAATAATTTATATCGAATAATAAGTATTACAGATAATAAAATAAAAATTATTAAAGATAAACCTTTAGGTACAAAACAACAATGGAATAATACTGCAAAAAATTATTTTCCTGAAAGTTTTATTTATACCTATTTAAATGGAACATTTCTGGATACTTTTGATACTACATGGCAACAAAAAATTGCTAATTCAACTTGGAATATTGGTGGCTTATCTGATTCTCATGCTTTAACTGGAAGTGCTAAAGATGCTTACAATTATGAATATGGTGATAATAAAACTGATAGCACCTATAATGCGAAAGTTGGTTTAATGAATTTGACAGATTATTTCTATGCTGCTAGTCCAGAACATTGGACTAAAAATGGTAATAATTATAGTAGTGCTAAGAATGATAATTGGCTAGCTGGTAATGAAGAATATCTTTTAACTAAGTTTAATGGTGTTAGTGCTGATTCTGGAGTAACTAATGAAACACAAGTTTATAAAATAATGAGTAATGGTCAAGTAAGTAAAGCCAATGTAATGGATTCTTTTAATATAAGACCATGTTTTGTTTTATATTATCAAGTTAGTTTAGTAAGCGGCATTGGTTCAAAAGATGATCCATTCATTATAAATTAGGGAGGATATATGAAGAGATTAAATAATAAAGGTTTAACTTTAATTGAATTAATCATAAGTGTTGTTTTAATATCCATAGTTATGTTATTTATGTATGGCGTCTTTAATGATGTTAATAATGAAAAAAATGATAATAGTTTTGCAAAAGATAATCAAGTTAACCGTTCCGAAATAATTAAAGTTTTAGAGGATGACCTTCTTTCACGAAGTATAAATATTTCGAGTATTAATGATTTTAGTACAGATACTAGTTTAAAATTTGATTTATATTATTCGGATGGCAAAAAAGCAACAATTGAAGCGACAGAGACTACTTTTAGTTATACTAATGCTGATGGTTTACTACGGAAATGGACGATGAAAGATTCCACTATAAATTATAAAAAAGCTAATGTATTTTATAATAAATCAAATACTACCAGTGCTGATGAAGGAATATATAGTTTATTAATTAATATTGAAGTATATACGGATAATGATAATAATCGTAGTTGCAGTACATGTACAAATAATGTAGTTGATGATATTATCATTAGTTATGTTGGCGACAATAATATTTCTAATGTCAAAAATTGTTTAGGTAAGGGCTGTTAAAATAACTGATATTGCTGTTTGAAGTATTCTTCCTTTAAAAAAGTAATTATATTTTAGGTTTTCTTCATCAAGTAAACATTTTACCTGAGAGTGGATGGATATACCCCCAAAAGAGATAAAGCTTATAGCTAATATCTCTTTTATTTTTAAACTTAAATTTATGGTATTTAAACTATTTAATCCTTGCGTAACCTCTAAAATACCTTTTAAAATAGTTGTAAATAGCTCATTTAAAGCAAAAGTTTTCGTTAAAATATTAGTTAAGACCATAAAAAAAGTAATTGTACCTAAGATCATAATTAAAGTATTCATACTTTTTTTGATGGAAAAACCTAAATTAAAACTAGATTTTTTGGTATTGGCTAAATGGTTATTTTTAATATTCTTTCGAACTAAAAAATAAATAATTATATTACTTAAATAATGAATTATTATAAGTTTAAGAGCTATAAATTTATTAAATAATAAGCTTAGAATAGAAAACAAAAATAAAGGATTACTAAAGTAGGTAAAAAGTAGAGAATAATTAGCACTTTCTTCATCTATTTTTTCTTGATTTCTTAGGGAACTAATTAAAAAAGCATTTGTAGGAGCCCCACTTAATAAAGACATAATAAAAATAAAGGGAGTAGTTGTAGTAAATATTTTTTCAAAGTTTAAATTAATTAAAATATCATTTAAGGTAAACATAATAAAGAGATATGGAAATACTTTAAATAGCCAAATATTTACGGCATCGATACTAGATGCAACAACTACATCATAGTTAATAAACAAAAGAATTATGAAAATAAATAAAGGAATAAAAAGGAGCTTATTTTTCATATTTTAAGTATATGCTAAATAAACTATTTAATTAATTGTTCTTTTTTTAATAGTATTCTTTTTGGAGCTTTATATTCTTTGGCTACAAGATAAGTTAATTCTAATAAATTAAGATTATATTTTTCGGCAATAAGACTTAATTCAATTATTTTTTCACTAGAGATATGATAAAAGTTAGCTAATCGTGATAACATTTCTTCACTGGGATTTTTATCATTATTTTCATATAATGATATCCGTGATGGGGTAACAAAAGTATTTTTTGATACAGCTTCAAGTGTTAAGTTACCATTAATAAATCTTAATATTCTAATAACATTTCCTACCATAATAATTCCTTCTTAATTGTTGTTTATTTTAACTAAAGTATTAATACTTGTCAAGAATTAATAAATAGTTCCAGTATTAAGGAGTGAAAAATAAAAAAAACTTCTTTTTAAGTGAAAAAAGTAAAAAAGAAAGAAAATAAAAAATTTT
>CANPZG010000057.1 GCA_947588765.1 uncultured Bacilli bacterium | reverse complement strand
TAAATCAATTAATTTTTCTTATTTAACACCAAAATTTTTAAAAAATAGGTAGTTTTGGTGTTTTAAGTCGTGGAATAATTTAGAAAATTTCAACTTTTTTTAAAAATTTGCAAAAAACACTTGTAAAAGCTTAGAAAGTCAAGAGGCTTGTTTAATTTTGACAAAATTTTACCATAAAAAAAGTAGACTAGAGTGTTTTTCTCTTTGTCTACTTTTATCATATCACTTTAATAATGAAGTTTAATCTTTGGGTTTAAATATAATAGCAAAAATGAAAGAGAAAACAATTACACCCGTTATCGCAATCGATGATTTAACAAACATTCCCGAAAATATTCCTAATATTCCTTCTTCAAGATAACCTTTCCAAGCTGAAGAAAATAACATATGACCAAAATTAGAAATTAAGACTGTAGCCCCAGCACCAAAAGTCGAAATAAATTTATCATAACAACCCAAGAATGAAAGTATAGCTCCACCTACTGTAAATAAAGAAGTGATATGGCCTGGAGTAAGTTTAGTATTATCTAATATAATTTGACCTAAGGCACAAACAACCCCGGCAAATAAGAAAGCATATAGAAAATTCATGATAATACCTCCAAACTAACAGCATGAGCTATCGCCGGAATACTTTGTTTTTGATTAACCATGGCGACACTATGCAAAGCACCTGTAGCAATAATAAGTATTTTTTTATATTTAGTTTGTCTTAATATTTTATTATATAAAACTAAAGGTAGGCAAGCGGGACCACTACCTCCGGCATAAGTATCTTGACTTTTTAAAAATAATTCACAACCGGCATCCATATATTTTTTTAATTTTATATTATAAGTTGTCTCACAAAATTCTTTTAAAATATTAGCGCCAATACACCCTAAATCACCAGTTAAAATTAAATCATAATAATCTATGCTTCTTTTAAGTTCAGTTAGATGGGTTTGTAAAGTTGAAGCTGCTGCTGGGGCCATTACTGCTCCTAAATTATTAGCATCTTTAATACCTAATTCAATTGCTCGACCCACAGTTGCTGATTCTACTCTTATTTTATTTTTTTCTTTGGTTAAAATTGTACTTATGGCTCCTGTTGTTGTAAAAGTTGATGTATGAGGCTTAGGTGCTCCATATTCCACGGGATATCTAAATTGTTTTTCGGCATTTAAATTGTGACTACTCGTAATTAATAAAACTTTTTTAGCTTCATTACTATCAATTAAATTACTACCTACAATTAAAGATTCCGCGAACGTAGCACAAGCCGAATATATTCCTAGAAAAGGAACATTATAATTTACAGCATTATAATTAGTTATACTTATTTGATTAGACAAATCTCCCCCAACTAAAAAGTCCATATTAGAAATATCATAATTATGTTTTTTTAATAAATTATCGATTACCGTTTGTTGCATTTTAACTTCGGATTTTTCAAAGGTTTTTTCTTTAAAGTAATAATCATCCATGGCTAAATCATAATTTTTTAGTCTACTTTCTTTTTCAATTGGACCTACCAAGGAATAATAATCTTCTATATAAACATTTTTAAATTTTAAACTAGCCATATAATATCACCTTTATAACAACTAAAATAAATGAACTAATTACACCATATAAAATTACGGAACCAGCCAGTTTAAAAAAATTAGAACCTAGACCCGTAATTAAACCATCATTACGATAATCTAAAGCTGCTGATTGCACGGAATGAGCAAATCCACTTGTGGGTATAATTAATCCACATTTACATCTTGATACCCAATTATCAAAGAAACCTAAAGCTGTTAATAAACAAGCTAAAAAGATAATAATTAAGGCTAACCAACCTCCAGCTTCTACTCTTGACATACCAAAAGATGTAACTAAAAGTGTAACTATAACCTCACCCATCAAACCAATTGCTCCACCTGAGACAAAAGCTACAAATAAATTTCTTAAGCGATGCTCTTTGGGTGATATTTTTTTAACTAATTTCTTATAATCTTCCTTTTTCATGTTCTCACCTATTGTTATTATGCTTTTTCTAATTCTTTTTTATTCTACAAATTAATATAATCCCGCATTTTAGTTAAACTTCGCTTTTCATATCTTGATACTTTTACTTGGGTTATCCCTAACTTTTTAGCCGTTTCACTTTGAGTTAAGTCTTCATAATATCTTGAGGTAATTATATCTCTTTCTAAAGGACTTAAATTATTTAAACTGTCTTCTATTAAAATGTGATTATCAGGATTTTCTTCTCTTTCATCTGGAATTATTTCATGCAAATTTCTCGTCTCTTCATTATTTTCATCAATTGAAAGTAAAGGATTACTTGCTTCAATTGCATATTTTATACTTTCTTCATCATATTCTAAAAATTCCGAGAGTTCTTTAATTGAAGGAACCCAACCATTTTTTTGTGTTAATACCTCACTCGCTTTTTCAATTAATTTTCTTAACTTTAAAATATCTCTACTTACTTTTAAAGTTTTATTATTAACTAATTTATACATAGCGCCATAGATATAGGTATAAGCATAGCTACTAAACTTGGTTCCTTTTTCTTCTTTATATTTTTTATAAGCTTCTAATAAAGCTTCTACTCCGGTTTGATATAAATCTTCTTTATCAACACCATAAAACTTATTTACTACATACCAAATTAAATTCGAATACATTGCAATAAGTTTATTTTCCATTTCTAAGCCTCCATGAACTTTAATACATCTTTTTCATTTTCTATTGTTAACAATCTATTTCCTTTAAAGATATCATAAACTTCACGTCTACCTTTACATAATAATAATTTACCATTATTTTTCTTCATTACATATTTACTATTTAATATTGCATCTTTACCTTTTAAATCAATATTATCTAAATAACGTAAATTATAAACTAAATATTTAATATTATGTTTTTCTAAAACTGGTATTAAATAATTATTTATTTTATAACTATTCCTTTCATTTAATGATCCTTCCAGTCGAACATATAATATTCCCCCTTTATATTCGATATCCATTTTTAACATGTTTTTATCACCTTCTAAATCCATAATAACTATTTTTAAAAACTTTTAAACACTTTCGACAAAACATATCAAAATAAGACAAACAAAAAGTGTAAAATACTTTACACTTTTATATTTTTTATTCATCTGCAATAGATATTGGTGTTATTCGAGCGTAGCCATTGCCATCATGGCCATTTTCATTACCACCAGTTGGACTTGGCATACCAGTTTGGTCTCCAGCTTCAGTTGTCCATTTATAACCTAAACCATCTATCATTTCTGTATTTTCAAATTTATAATTAGAATAATGT
>CANPZG010000056.1 GCA_947588765.1 uncultured Bacilli bacterium | reverse complement strand
GGAAATACAATACTCGGGGGATTTAATAATGGTTTACT
Source organism: uncultured Bacilli bacterium (assembly GCA_947588765.1). Taxonomy (GTDB): domain Bacteria; phylum Bacillota_I; class Bacilli_A; order RF39; family UBA660; genus Onthocola_B. The sequence goes on along the minus strand of CANPZG010000056.1, from coordinate 4,520 downwards.
TAAAAGTTTAAAATCTTCCATTCCTCCCATAGTAAGTAGTCCAATAATAATACCAATTCCTAAGGGTAAAGCAATATTTTTAAGATATAATTTTATGTTAGACATATAACCTCCTGTTAATAGTTTATTTTTAATGATTAAAATTATACATTGGTTATGGTATAATATTTTATAGGAGAATAAAAATGGAATTTGTAGATGAAGTAGATAGTAAAGGCAATTTAACTGGTAAAGTTATGGAATTACAAACAGCCCATATTAAGGACGTTTTACATCCGGGGGTTGTCGTTTTCATCATCAATCAAAATCATGAAGTGTTGTTAGAAAAAAGAAGCACGGAAGAAGAATTTGATGCCAATAAATGGGCTTTACTCGGAGGTCATGTTAAAGCTCATGAATCTTACAAAGATGCTGCCGCTAGAGAAATAAAAGAAGAATTAGGTGTTGATGTCAGCAAATTAGAATTAATTCCTATTGGTAGGGAAGAAATTGATTTAGAAAAAAATAATTCGCATATATTCCATTTTTATTGTTGGAAATGTAATTTAGATATAAATACTTTTACTTTACAAAAAGAAGAAGTTACGGAAGTAAAATGGTTTAATGTCGATGAAGTTATTAATTTAATTAAAAATAAAGATAAAGGAATAATAGCTAAAGAAAGTAGACTATATTTATTTGAAATAATTAAAAATATTTAAAAATTCTTGTTAAAGTTATTTTATTCCTTTATAATACTTAATAAGGGTGAAGTAAAATGGAAGAAGCAATAACAATTTTTCCTGCTGATTTATATGTTGTTTCTAATCGCACAATATTGCAAGAATTTGATAAAAAAGTCTTACTTTCTTTTTATGAGCCAATTATAGGTCATGTAGCAGTTAGCCTATATTTAACTTTATGGAATGATTTAGAACAAACTAAACAATTATCAAGAGAATTAACCCATCATCATTTAATGAGTTTACTTCGTTGTAGTTTAAAAATAATTAAAGAAGCTAGAGAAGCTCTAGAAGCTGTCGGTTTAGTAAAAACTTTTGTTAAAACGGGTGGTAATGTTAATTATTATTTATATGAATTGTATTCACCTTTAGCCCCAAATGAATTTTTTTCTCATCCGATATTAAATGTAGTTTTATATAACAATATTGGCGCAGTAGAATATGAATTATTACAAAAACAATATCAAAAGGTAAGATATGATACCAAAGATTATATGGAAATTACCAAAAAAATGGATGATGTTTTTGAATCGACGAGTTCAATACCTAAAGCTGATGCTATCGAAAGAGTAACCAGCGAAATAACAGTAAAAGAAAAAATCGATTTTGATTTAATTTTAGCAAGTATTCCTAAGGGTGTAATTAACGAAAAAGCATTCAATAAAAAAACGAAAGAGTTAATTAATAGTTTAGCCTTTCTATATAAAATTGATACTTTAAAAATGACTGAATTAATTAGAGTAGTATTAAATGAATATGGCATGGTTGATAAAAATAATTTACGACTTCAAGCAAGAAAGTATTATCAATTTAATAATAGTGCTTTACCAACGATTATTTATCGAACGCAGCCCGAATATTTAAAAAGTCCAGTAGGCGATAATTCCATGCGAGGGAAAATTATTCAAATTTTTGAAAATGTCAATCCCGTGGATTTTTTAAGAGGTAAGTATCATGGTGGTAAACCTACGAATCGCGATATTAAATTAATTGAAAAGTTAATGATTGATTTAGAATTACCTCCCGCCGTAGTTAATGTCTTAATTGATTACTGTTTAAAAAAGAATAATAACCAACTAGCCACATCTTATGTCGAAACTATCGCCGGTCAATGGAAAAGAGCTGATTTAAAAACAGCTGCCGAAGCCATGGAATTTGCGGAAAAAGAACATAAACGCATGAGTAAAAAGGAACCAGCTAAAGTAGTGAAAAAAGAACCAGTTTGGTTTAATAAAAATATTGAAGAAGAAAAAGTCAGCGATGCCGAAGCCAAAGAATTGGAAGATTTATTTAAGGAGTTTAATTGATGGAAAAATTAAAAATGACTTTAAGTGCTAAAACTAAAAAAGAATTAGAAGCAAGTTTTTTAGAAAGTATGAAAGATGAAAACTTTAAAAACTTTGTATCTAATTTAAAAATAAGTAAAGAATTAGCGATGAAAAATAATTCGAAAATAAAGGAAACAGTGGATGAATTAAAAAACTGTAAAAACTGTAAAGGCTTATTTATGTGTAAAAATCGCTTAGATGGCTATGTTTATTTTCCCGAAGTTGATGAAGATAATTTAATTTTTAATTATGTTCCTTGTAAATATCAAAAAGCTTTAGCTAAACAAGAAGAAACACAAGAAAATGAACTGGCTAATGCCAGAATGAAAGATATTGATATCACGGATAAAAAAAGAATTGAATTAATTAAATGGTTAAAAGATTTTTATGATAAATATGAAAAAGGTAAAAACTGTAAAGGTTTATATTTACATGGATCATTTGGTAGTGGTAAAACCTTTTTACTAGCGTGTTTATTAAATGAATTAACGATTAATAAAAATGTTAATTATGAATTAGTATATTTTCCAGAATTTTTACGCAATTTAAAAGAAGATTTCTCAGTTATGGAAGATAAAGTAAATTATTTAGAAAAAGTGGAAATACTAGTAATAGATGATATAGGTGCCGAAAATGTCACTAATTGGGGTCGTGATGAAATTTTAGGAACGATTCTACAAAGTAGAATGAATAATCATTTAACAACCTTCTTTACATCTAACTATACAATAGAGGAATTAGAGCAACACTTAGCCCTTACTAAAGGGGTAGAAGATACCATGAAAGCTAAAAGAATTATTGAAAGAATAAAGCAGTTGACAACTGATATTGAATTAATAAGTAAAAATAGAAGAAAATAAATTGTTTAATTATTATTTTTGTGTTAAAATTAAGATAAGGTGGAAAAGATATGAAAATAAAAGAATTATGGAAAAAGTTCTATACTAATAAAAATCTTTTTATACTAGTATCTGTGGCAATACTAACAATTAGTTCCATAGGTGTTTCTTATTCTGCTTTTTTTACAGTTAAATCTAATAGCAATAATCAAACAGTTACAACTGGTAATTTAGATGTTACATCTACTGGTGAGTATTTATCCAAGGATAGTGACGATACTATGAGTAGTCAAGCATTGATGCCAGTTAGTGATGACGAAGGATTAGGTCAAACTAATGCGCGAGTTATTCATATTCAAAATAAAGGTACTTTAGATAGTGAATATGCTTTAACAATAGGATATGATATGGAAGCATTTAAATCTATTCAATCTTCAGAAACTACTGCTAAATTAACCCCAATCGAATTTATTAAATTTGCGGTATATAAGGTTGATACAAGTGCTAATAGTCAACCTACTTTAGTAGCAGGACCATTAACTATAGCAGATTTACCTATATATAAATATGATGCCGATGATTATCGAAATAATCGTTACTTAATTTTAAAAGATAAATTAACAGGTACTGCTTCAAATGCGGGAAATACTACAAAAGACTATCAAATAAAAGTATGGCTTTCGGATACAACGACTCCAGCCGCTAGTCAAACATATTTTTATGTAAATAGTGAAGTGGAAGCAATAGTAGAAGGAGCAAAACAACATTATACTTTAAATGGTACATTATTCAATGGAACAGAAGGAACCACACCAGTAGGTAATGCTACTATTAATATTCAAAATGGCTCATATAGTACTACAACTGATGCATCAACCGGAACCTTTAAATTAGAAAATTTACCACAAGGTACATATAATATTTCTATTACTTTATCTGATAAAACTAAAACTTACAATGGTAATATTACAATTAGAAAAGGCGAGTATTATAATGTAGCTAGTGCTGAGACAACATTTACTCCTACAACTGATACAAAATTATTTAATTATGCTTATCAATATAATACAACAGTAAAAAGTATAATGGATTTAAATAGTATTAAAGAAACTAGTGATACAAATTTATCAGCAACTACTTATAATTTAGGCCCATCATATATTATTGATTGTAATTCAAGTTCAGTATCAAATTTAAAAATAACTTTAAATGATACAGATAATAATACATTTACAGTATCTGTATAAGGGAGTGATACTCCTTTTTTTTAAATTCCTAATTATTTTTTCTAAGAATTTAATTGTTTTATCACCTCATATCTAATACACAGCATAAAATTTTAAAAAAAAATTAACAATTTTTACATCGTTCGACAAATTTTTCACTTTTGATATGGTATAGTGGTTGTGTTTCAATTAGACAGGGGGGGAAAAATTATGATAATCGAAACAGAACTTCCAACTTCTTTAGCAAATGATCTTTTAGTTAAAGAAGTATTAACTCATCCAGATAATAGAGATAAGTTAATTTACTTTCTAGCTACTTTAACTAACCTTACTGAAGATTATTTAAAAAGTAATCTAAAGAAAGTATTATATGAAAATATTTTTCTTAAAACTAAGATAAATGAT
>CANPZG010000055.1 GCA_947588765.1 uncultured Bacilli bacterium | reverse complement strand
GATTGTGAAATGAATGCTTTTAAAAGAATGGCTTCTAGAATTAAAAAGAATTTTCCTAAATTAAAATTTATTATTACCGCTGATGCTTTATATGCTTCTGGTCCTTTTATTAAACTTTGCTTAGATAATAATTGGGATTATATCTTTCGTTTAAAATCCGACAAATTAAAAACTGTTAATCAAGATTTTGATGGTATCATTTCTCTTGATAAAGGTTCTAAACTTGATAATTACTATTTAGTTAATGATTACAAATATAATAAATATTTCTTCAATATTGTTAGATATATTGAAAAATCTCCTCCTAATGAGAATGATAAAATTTTTACTTATATTACTAATATTCCTGTTAATGATAATAACATTAAAGAAATCATTGCATTAGGTCGAAGACGTTGGAAAATTGAAAATCAAGGTTTTAATAATCAAAAAAATATTTACTTTGATATTACTCATATGTGCTCTTTAAATTATAACGCTATGAAAGCCCATTATTTCTTTATTCAATTTGCTCATACTATTAGGCAACTTCTGGATTTAGGATCTAAGGTCGTTGGATTCTTTCAAGGTAAAATAAAAGAAATAAGTTTCACGATCATCAACGAACTTATTTCTAATCCAATCAACCTTGTGGAAAGCAAAAACTTTCAACTAAGATTTGACACTTTAATTATATGATATTTTTCCTATTTTGAAAATATTTTTTACTTCTGTTTTTTGGGGTTTTACAGATTTTCTTTTACTTGTCTTTATTTTTGAGTTTTGCGAAAAAATTTTTTTATTTTATCGTTTTTTTTATTTTTTCACTTAAAAAGGAGTCTTTTTTATTTTTCACTCCTTAATACTGTATTACTATTCAATCATTATTTTTTCTCAACTTTTAATTTTAATGCTCTAACTATAGATTTTTGACATCCAGCATCTATTATTTCTTTTTGTCTATTTAAATCAACTGCACATTTTGGATAATCGGTAATATAAAAGGCATTCGCATCATCCAAAAATTCATCTGGAAATTGTTGTAGTACTTCCGCAATTGTAGGTTTAAAAAAGCCAACATAACCATAAGTATGATAGCAAGAAAAATCGCCTAAAGTTTCAGCATCTGTCATATTTACTTTACGTCTTTTATCTTGTTCAGCATTCCAAAGAAAAGATGCTGTTCTTAAAAAGTTAACATCATATCTTTTTAAATAATAATAGGCATCGTGTATTAATACGATTGGTTTTATTCTTTTGTATCTAGCCAATAATTCATCATCTGTTAAATATGGTAAATCAATTTTATTAGGTGTAAAATAATCAATACTTCTTAAAAGAAAAACCTTTCTATTATCTAATACTTCTTGAACAAATTCCGTATTTTCATTCATATAAATCCATTCCTTCCTTAATGGAATTTATTATATCATTATATTTTCTTTTTTCAAGTTTTTTCTTTTTTGCAAAAAGAAAGAAGTTTTTAGCTTCTATCCTTTATTTATTATTTTGCTTCTTCTTGGGCTCTAGTTTCTCTGATAACCGTTATCTTAATAGTACCAGGATATTGCATTTCACTTTCAATCTTTTCTTTAATATCTCGAGCCATCTTATAACTATTTGTATCATCAACTTCATCCGGTTTAACAATAACTCTTAGTTCGCGACCAGCTTGCATTGCATAAGTTTTTTCTACTCCTTCATAAGAGTTACCAATTTCTTCAAGTTGTTCTAGTCGTTTAATATAGTTTTCTAATGAGTCATTTCTTGCTCCCGGACGAGCTGCTGATAAAGTATCGGCAATTTCGACTAAAACCGAAATAGCATATTTGGCTTCAGTATTGCCATGGTGAGATGCTATCGCATTAATAACTACATCACTTTCATGGTGTTTCTTAGCTAAATCAACACCTAAATCAACATGGGAACCTTCAACTTCAAAGTCTATGGCTTTACCAATATCATGAAGTAAACCAGCTCTTTTAGCTAAAGTTATGTTTTCTCCTAATTCAGCTGCCATTAAACCACAAAGATTGGCTACTTCAATGGAATGTTGTAAAGCATTTTGACCATAACTAGTTCGATAATTTAATTTACCAATTAATTCAATTAATTCAACATCCATTTTCGCAATACCTAAATCATTAATAGTTTTATTACCTAATTCAATAATTTTAGTATTGATATCTTTAACTGTTTTATCGTATACTTCTTCAATTCTAGCAGGATGAATCCGACCATCTTTAATTAAAGTTTCCAAAGTTATTTTGGCAATTTCTCTTCTTAATGGATCAAATGAAGAAATAACTATAGCCTCAGGGGTATCATCAATAATTAAATCAACTCCTGTTACTGATTCAATAGTTCGAATATTTCTTCCTTCTCTCCCAATTAAACGACCTTTCATTTCATCATTAGGTAGTTCAATTGTACTAACTGTTTGTAAGCCCACCACATCATCTGCGTATCTTTCCATACTATTAATAATGATTTGTTTAGCTTTTTCAGATGCTTCGAGTTTAGCTTTTGCTTCAGCTTCTTTAATATAATCAACTATTTCCAGTTGCATATTTTCTTCAACTCGAGCCATAATTACATCATGTGCTTTTTCTTTACTAAATCCAGATATTTTTTCTAATTGGGCCATTTCATCTTTTAAAAGCCCATCCATTTTAGCTTCTTTTTCTTGTAAACTTTCTTGTTTGGCAATAATATTATCTTCTTTTTCTTGTAAGGCTAAATCTTTCTTTTGTAGCATTTCTTCCCGTTTATCCATAGTTTGTTCCCTATTAAGTAAACGTTCTTCACTTTCCTTTAATTCAGCCTTTTTTTCTTTAATTTCATTTTCTGCTTGTTGTTTTAATTCAAATGATTCTTTCTTTAATTCTAATAAGGTATCCCTTTTATGTTTTTCAGCCTCTACTTTTGCATCTTCAAGAAATTTATTTGCTTTACTAATTGAATTTGAAGCTTTGAAATGATTAATTAACCATACAGCAACTACCCCAATTAATAAACCAACTACAAGAGCTAAAATGGCAACTAATGCGTTATCCATTTTTACCTCCAATTTTTAATAGATTTTTAATTATTTATTAAATTTAATATCTATAAATATAATTATAATAGTAATGCTTAAATTTATCAAGTTTAAGTTTATTAAGGGGGAACTTTTTTTGAAAATAATTGTTTTAACCGGAGGCTTTTCTTTCGAAAGAGATGTAGCCATTTCAAGTGGAACATTGATAAGTAATGCCTTGATAGAAAATGGCCATGAAGTTATGTTATATGATTTATATTTAGGTAGTAAAAATATAGATTTACCTATAAAATATTTTAAAAAGGAAGATAACTTTAAATTTAGTTATAGAGTTAAAAATAAAGTACCTAATTTAGAAAAGTTAAAAGAATTAAAAGGCGATGATGAATTAATTGGTCGTGAATTATTTGAATTTTTAAAAACATGCGATAAAGTATTTTTAGCTCTTCATGGTGGAATTGGGGAAAATGGTAAACTTCAAGCCCTACTTGATATTTTAAATATTAAGTATAATGGTACTAAAGCACTAGGCAGTATGCTGGCTATGCATAAAGATATTGCTAAAAGATTAATGGTAGAACACAATATCTTAACTCCAAAATGGCAATATATTAATTTAAATAATAAAAATAATTTTAAAAATATAGGTTTCCCAGCAGTTCTAAAACCTTGCTCTAATGGTTCAAGCATTGGCATTAAAATAATAAACAATATTAAAGAACTTAAAAAAGCATTAAAAGAATTATCTAGTTATGATAATGAATTTATTATTGAAGAAAAAATTATAGGAAGGGAATTTACAGTGGGGATATTAAAAAATAAAGCCTTACCAGTCATTGAAATAATACCTAAAGAAGGCTTTTATGATTATAAAAATAAATATCAAAAAAATAAAACGGAAGAAATATGTCCAGCGAAAATATCACCCGAATTAACTAAAAGATTACAAAAAATGGCTATTGATGTGCATAAAATATTACATTTAAATAATTATTCAAGGATTGATTTTTTAGTTGATGTTAATGAAAATATTTATTGTCTAGAAGCCAACACCTTACCCGGTATGACACCAACTAGTTTATTACCACTGGCTGCAAAAGCAAAAGGGATTGACTACAATAAATTATGTGAAATTTTAATCAACTAAAAAAAGTGAATTAATCACTTTTTACATCAAGAATGTATGGATTATTAGCTGTACCAGTTCCACTTTTATATTTTGTCGTGTTAGATTCGAGATAAAAGGACGGGCGGACCACAAGCGTGCTCGCGCCGACGGAGTTGCTGTAGACACGACCGGTAGCATCCACATTGAACGCACGGACAGGAAAATCGGTTCCATTAGTATAATCGTGTCTTTGAGTTATTAACCATTCCCATAAGCCCATATATAACCAGTTACTGTCCGTTGCTGAACGGTAATCATTATCTATTTCTTTTGCATTAAAACTTCCCACTGGATTACTAAATTTATCTAATGTTGTACCATCATTTTTATAAGTCCATACTCCAGTATATGGTTTCTTATTCCAATTACTTGGTGCTGCTCCATATAAATAATCACTTACATATAATAATCCTATATTTTGAAAATCTGTTTTTTGTTCCTCTTTAGCATTTGTTCCTAATTCATTATTATATACTGTTTTCGCATCTTTTGCTGTTGCTATATTACCCCATGATGCATTTTTATTTCCATATATCCATGTATGCTTTTTTATTAAACTTTTATAAGAGTCCTCTATTTTACTATAATAATTTGTATTTAAATGAATTTTATTTAATAAGGCTGTTGTCCAATCAGCAGCTATTTTATCAGTTCCATTTTCTTGCCATCTATATTTATCTACATGGTCTAATAAACCTTTATATCTATGTGTAAATGCATCTTTTTCTTCATTATTTTCAGTTGTTGCATTATATAAATAGCTCGAGTATGAACCATTTGTTGCTGGATCAGCAGCTTCTAAATCTCCACTTGGTTTTGTTTTGCCTTCACCTAATAATTCTTTGTTGGCATAATCAGCTTTGACTACTTTTATGCCATCATTTTCAAATGTCCCTACTATTCTATATAAATTATTATAATTTGGATTTCCTGAATCTGTTGAACAATTTTCTCCAAGACAAATATAGTTATTTACTTTTTCATATGAACCGCTATAACGATATGATGAGTCTCCCGCTTCTAATGTTCCGAATTTTTCTCCTCTTGTTGCATC
>CANPZG010000054.1 GCA_947588765.1 uncultured Bacilli bacterium | reverse complement strand
TGCTTACTGGCGCAACGGTTAAAGCCTCTATAAGTCCCAGACTATAAGTAAAGGACTAATAATGATGAATATACTACGCTATAAAAGTATATTTGTCAAGTAATATTCATCACTAATATACTATTCCTACCTTCAATAAAAATATACCATAATATATAAAAAAATTCAATAAATATGAAAAAATTTACATGTTTATTAATAGCTAAAGATACGCTTTTTACTTGACTTTATCCCTATTTTATATTATTATCTAGTGGTTGGAAAAAAGGTGAAGTTTATGGAAAAAATAATTAACATTGCTGTTGTTGCTCATGTTGATGCTGGTAAATCTACTTTAGTTGATGGCTTACTTAGACAAAGTGGAGTATTTAGAGATAATGAAGAATTAATTGATTGTGTCATGGATAGTGGTGATATTGAAAAAGAAAGAGGTATAACTATCACTGCCAAAAACTGTGCTATTAAGTATGGCGATTACAAAATAAATATTGTTGATACTCCCGGACATGCCGATTTCTCAAGTGAAATTGAAAGAATAATTAAAACTGTTGATACGGTTATTCTTTTAGTGGATTCTGCCGAAGGCCCTATGCCTCAAACAAGATTTGTTTTAAAAGAAGCTTTACAAAATAATTTAAGACCAATTCTATTTATTAATAAAATAGATAAAAAAGATCAAAGAGCTATTGAAGTAGTTGATATGACCTTTAATTTATTCATGGAACTTGGGGCTACTGATGAACAATTGGATTTCCCAATTCTTTATGGTAGTGCCAGAGAAGGTTATGCCGTATATGATATGAAAGATAAAGGTGAAGATTTAAAACCTTTATTTGAAACGATTATTAATACTGTTGAACCTTTTAAAGGTAATGAAAATGATAATTTACAATTACAAATTAGTCAATTAGATTATGATGATTATATTGGTAGACTTGGTATTGGGCGAATTAATAAAGGTAAAATAAAAGTAGGTCAAATGGTAGCTTTAGCTAAAAATGATGGCTCAACTGCCAGTTTTAGAGTTACGAAATTATTTACTAATCAAGGTATTAAAAGAGTGGAAACAAGTGTTGCTTATTATGGCGATATTGTTACTGTTGCGGGTTGTAGTGAAGTTTCAATTGGAGATACGATGTGTGATGTTGGTCATATTGATCCTTTACCTAAAATAATTATTGAAGAGCCAACTTTATCCATGAACTTTTTAGTTAATAATTCACCTTTCGCTGGTAATGATGGTAAATATTTAACATCTCGGCACTTAAAAGAACGTTTAGAAAAAGAACTTGAAACCAATGTTGGTTTAAAAGTTGAAGCAATGCCTAATGAAGAAGGATTTAAAGTAAGTGGTAGAGGAGAATTACACTTATCAATATTACTAGAAAATATGCGAAGAGAAGGTTATGAACTTTCTGTATCTAAACCCGAAGTTATTACGAAAGTTATTGATGGAACTAAATGTGAACCATATGAAAAAGTAATTATTAATGTTCCTGATGAATATTCTGGTAATGTAATTAATGATTTAAATGAAAGAAAAGGTATTTTACAAAGTATGATGCCCGGCGAAACTGGTTATACAAAAATTGATTATTTAGTACCAACACGTGGGTTAATTGGCTATCGGGGGACATTTATTACCAAAACTAAAGGGGAAGGTATTATGGTTCGTTCTTTTGATAGTTATAAACCTTATGCGGGTGAAATCGCCGGACGCAAAAATGGGGTTATGGTTTCCATGGAAAATGGTACTACTTTTGGTTATTCTTTATATAATTTAACTAATCGGGGCACAATGATAGTTGACCCATCCGTTGATGTTTATATCGGTCAAATAGTGGGTATATGTAATAAAGAAGGAGACTTAAATGTTAATCCTTGCAAAAATAAAGAATTAACGAATACCAGAAGTAAATCATCTGATGAAGCTATTCAATTAAATAAAGCGAAGAAATTTACTTTAGAGGAAGCTTTAGAATTTATTGAAAATGATGAATATATTGAAATTACTCCAAAAGAAATAAGACTAAGAAAAAAATACTTAGATCCGAAAGAAAGATTTAGAATGGCTGGTAAGGAGTTAAGAAATGTTTAATTTCGCTTATATTTATTTACCTATTATCTATATAGCTGTTGCTTTTGTTATTTATGTTGTTTTAGCTAAAATAGTTGATAAATCTTTAAAGATAAAAAAATTAAGTAAGAATAATAATTTACATTTAAAAAGACAAAAAACCATCATTAATTTAATTAAAAGTATTATTAAATATATTATTGCTGTTATTACTTTTTTAGCTATATTAAATATCTATGGTATTAAAACAACCAGTATTATTGCTTCTTTAGGTATTGCCGGAGCTATTATTGGTTTAGCTTTCCAAGATACTATTAAAAATCTACTTTCAGGTATTGCCATAATTTTTGATAATCATTATATGCAAGGCGATGTTGTAACTATCAATGGTTTCAGGGGTGAAGTTATTGAACTAGGCTTACAAACAACTAAAATAAAAGCTTATAATGGCGAAGTAATGATTATTAATAATAGTAATGTTACATCAGTTATAAATCATAGTATGTATAATAATAACTTATATATTGAATTACCTATTGATAAAAGTATCTCTCTTGATACATTAGAAAATATCTTAAAAAATGTTAATAAGAAATTAACTAAAAATAAAGATATTAAAAAGATTGATTTATTAGGTATTGAAAGTATTAACGCTAATAATTATATTTATAAAGTAATGATTGAATGCAGTAGTGAATCACAATTTGGCATTAATCGGGAATTTATGAAATATTTAAAAGAAGAATTTGATAAAAATAATATTAATATTCCAAGTGAATTAATTGAAATAAAAAGTAAAAAATAGTTGCTTTTTATTTTCTTTATCATAAAATAATTAAACGAGGTAAATCATGAACGAAATAATAACCAAAATAAATGAAAGAATAATAAAAAATAATGAATTAAAGAATGAATATCATGAAAAAAGTAATATAGCTAAAGAAAATGTTAAATATAATATTGTGGAAGAAATAGGTATTACTAATGTATTTATTCAATGTTTAATGAGTCTTATTTTCACTTTTACAAATGCTGGTGTAGCACTAGTTAATCTTTTAACTCCTTTAGGTTTTGGTATTGCTAGTGCTTCTTTGTCTTTACTTATTAGTAGTAGTTTTATTCTTTTTACACATAAACATTCTAAATTAAAGAAAAGATTTAATTTATTTACTAAGGCGAAAACGGAAACGGATAAATTAGAAGAAGAAATGTTTTATGAACTAGAAAAGGAAAAAATAAAATATCGTAATCAAATTTTAATTAATACTAAAAGTTTATTAAAAGATGATGATATTTATCAAAATGAAAATCAAAATAATTTTTATATGGAAAGTGATTATCAAAAATTAGATGAAGAGATAACTAAAGATTATTTAAATACTAAATACAAAGAAATTAATAATGAAGATAATGTTCTTAAATTATCTGCTTATCCAGTTATAGAATCAGCTTTATTTACAGCCTTAATATTTGCTCCTTTATTTAAGATTACAGAATATCCTCTTAGTATTATTCCTCATGGTGCAGCTATATTTATTGGCTCAATGATTGTTTTAGCCTCAGGTATTTTAAACCATAATTTAAACTTAATTAAAACTAGAAATAAAGCTTTAAATAAGTTAATGGCAAAAAATAATTTAAATGAGAAAAAGTTAAATAGTTATTCTTTAACCGATAATTTAATGGATGAATTAACTCTTTTAGAAACTAAAAAATATATTAGTGAAATGCCTATAGAAATTAAGGAAAGAATAAAAAAATATAGTAGAACAATCTATGAACCAACATTAAGTTTTGAATTAAATAAGGGTAGCCGTAAAAGAACATTATATAAAGATAGATAAATTCTAAGGAAACTTAGAGTTTTTCTTTGACAAAAAATATATTGTTTAGTACAATGAAAATGTATCAGAGTATTAAACAAGAATAAGGGGTTTGTTAATACTTTTTTAAATTATTTACACTGCGAACAAATATTTGTAAAAAGTATTGACAAAAGTAAAAAATTAAAGTAAAATGAAAATAGTTGAAATATAGGAGGATATATGAAATCAACAAAAGATGTAAAAGATAAGAATAAAACTTTAGATCAAGTTCTAGCGGATATTGAAAAACAATTTGGAGCTGGAGCAATAATGAAATTAGGGGAAGAAGGTCATCAAAAAATAGATGTTGTATCCAGTGGTTCTTTAGCAATAGATATAGCTTTGGGTGTTGGTGGTTTTCCTAAAGGAAGAATAATTGAAATATTTGGACCTGAATCAAGTGGTAAAACAACTGTTGCGCTTCAAGCTATTGCCGCAGTACAAAAAGAAGGGGGTAGAGCTGCCTTTATTGATGCCGAACATGCTTTAGACCCAGTTTATGCGAAAAATTTAGGTGTCGATATAAATGAATTACTATTAAGTCAACCGGATACAGGAGAACAAGCTTTAGAAATTGCTGAAGCTTTAGTTCGGAGTGAAGCAGTTAATATCATTGTTATTGACTCTGTTGCGGCTTTAGTTCCTCAAGCAGAAATAGATGGGGAAATGGGTGATTCTCACGTTGGTCTTCAAGCTAGACTTATGAGCCAAGCCTTAAGAAAATTATCAGGTATAATGAATAAAACCAATACAACAGCTATATTCATTAACCAATTAAGAGAAAAAGTTGGCGTAATGTTTGGTAACCCTGAAACTACACCCGGTGGTAGAGCTTTAAAATTCTATGCCAGTGTTAGACTTGATATAAGAAGAGGAGAACAAATTAAACAAGGTGATCAAATAATAGGTAATAGAACTAATATTAAGGTTGTTAAAAATAAAGTTGCTCCACCATTTAAAACAGCGCAAGTTGATATTATGTATGGTGAAGGAATTTCTCGTGAAGGGGAAATAGTTGATATTGCTAGTGAAATAAGTATTTTAGATAAAAGTGGTGCATGGTATTCCTACAATGGTGAAAAAATTGGCCAAGGTAAAGAAAATACTAAGTTATACCTAAAAGAAAATCCAGAACTATGTGATGAACTTGAAAGAAAGATTAGAGACCATTATAGTTTTAATGATAACGATAACAAAAAAGATAAAAAGGAAACTAAAGAGGAAGGATAAACCTCTTTTTTGTTTGTATTATTTTCTTCAGTTAATAAATTTTTATTAAAAAGGTTTAACAAAATCCATCGAAATACTTGACAGAATATATATATATATAATGATATCAGGAAAAATAAGGGTATTTGATAATAAAAGGAGAGTTGTATCATGGATGATAAA
>CANPZG010000053.1 GCA_947588765.1 uncultured Bacilli bacterium | reverse complement strand
TAAAAACTAAAATCATAATTATTATCCTTTTGATTTTCTCTTTAACTTATTTTTTTATGCATAAATATATCCAAAAGTTAAATCCTAATATTGTTACTGTTGCCGAACAAAAAATTAATCAAGCTTTTCGATACTTTCTAAGTTCTAATGTCGGTTATGAATTATTAAAAGATGTTTCGATGGAAGAAATATTATTAATTAACAAAAATCAAGATGGAGAAATCTTAAATGTCGATTTTAAATTAGATCGAGCCTACTATATTCTTGATAATATTACTAATGAACTAACTCAAAATATTTATGATTTAGAACAAGGCAATGTAACTATTAAAGATAATGATATTGTTAATAGTGATAAAGGTCTTATTTTAAAATTCCCTTTATTTTTGGCGAGTAAATATGCTCTTATTAGTAATTTAGGCCCCAAAGTATATTTAAAAATCAATTTTGTAGGAACTCTTTTAACAAATATCAAAACTAAAATTACTAATTATGGTTTAAATAGTTGCTTGGTGGAACTTTATGTAACAGTTGAGTTAACTGACCAATTGGTTACACCGGTAGAAAAACATGAAAGCAAAATTAATTATGATGTTTTAATTGCCTCCAAAATTATCAATGGTCGAGTCCCAACTTTTTATGGTGATTCTATTGTTAAAGAAGGCAGCATTATGGAAAAAGAATTAAATTAGAAAAAATGAAGAAATTTACTAAAATTACTTTTAAACTCTTGTATCTTATGCTATAATTTATTATAGGGTGAGCATAGTGAATAAAGTATTTATAAATGATAGCTTCACAGAAGCAATTAATTCTTATTTAGCTCATAAAGATGATCAAAAAGGGATTGTATATAATTCATTTTTAGTTGTGTGTATAAGAATGCTCGTAATTATTTATAACGAAACTGATATTTTAAATCCTTATACTAGCAATAATGCCGAAATATTAAAAAGTAATTTAACGAAATTTGGTTATTCTTTAGCCAAAGTAGAAGAGTTCTTTACCCTATTAGATGAATATAAAAAAATAGAAGAACAAAATAAAAATTTAAGTATAAAAATAGAAAATCCATATTTTATAGATATTCAAAAAAGATTAGTAGATATGGTTATAACTAAAAAGATTAATTTCCATATTTCAGAAGCAGACTTAAGAGATTTTTATAATTTACTATATACACCAGATAATAAAGAACCATTAATGATTTCTTATAATTATTTAACCGCTAAAGATAAAATTAATGAAGTTAAAAAATATTTTTTAGAACAATTAAAATTAAGTGAACCTATTGAAGAAGAAGCTACCAAAAATTATTTAAATAATCGTAGTTATGAAATAATGGGTTATAAGATGGAAGATATCAAAAAACTTACTGCCGACCAATTAGAAAAAATGAATCACCAAGTTTATGATTTCTTCAAAATAAGAGAAAATGCAATTAATAAAGAATATTTATTAGAAAAGGCTATCGAAGAACATGATAATCCTAAAACAGAACTTACGACAGGAAATGGATATGTTGATATCTTACTAGTAATGGGAGTAATTTGTACTTTGATAATGGTTGGAGCCATAATAAGATTTTTAGTTTTTTAGGGGGAATATGAAAATAGTAATTAATGATATTGAATATGAAGTGGTTGAAAATAATAATGCTACGATTGATGAAGAACAATTAAAAGAAATGCTAACCGAATATTTTCAAGATTTTGATTATATTTTAGGGGACTACGCTTATAGTAAATTAAGATTAAAAGGATTTAACGAAAAAGATAATAAAAATTATAAAAATATAAATGCTTATGAAAATATTCATGAATACATTGAAAAATATTGTGCTTATGGTTGTAAGTATTTCATTTTAAAACAAATAAGAAAATAATTGAATTTATAAATATTATTTGTTATAATTAAGAAGAATAGAAGGGATTGATTTTAGATGAGAAAAATTAAAATTACTTTAGCAAGTGGAAATACAATAGAAAAACCTTTAATTACAGCGTTTAAAGGAACTTATGGTGATTATGTAGTATTAGATAATGAATCTGTGGGAAGTATGGGCTTACCAGTTATTTTAATTTCCAAAGTTCAAGATAGTAATATTAGTACAATAACTGATGCTAATGAATGGAATGCTGTAAAAGAAAATTTAAGAAATATTATTGCGGGAAATCAAATTATAAAAGTAAATGTTTTAGATGCATATAATGGTGCTGATGTTTATTATAAACAATTAACTTTACCAGTTGCTTCATTTGATGCTTTAAAAGCTACGGGTGATAATGAAGAACAACCTATTGCTTCTGCACCAGTAGAACCAATACCAGTACAAGCTGAACCGGTAGCTCCAGTGATGCCTGAAGCACCAATGACTCCGGAAGCACCTGCTAGTCCAGTTCCTGAAGTTACTCCAGTAGAACCTACTCCAAGTATGGCTGCTCCTGAAGTAGCACCTGTTGAACCAACGCCAGTACCAACTGAACCAGTTGCTCCAGTGATGCCTGAAGCTCCAGCTAATATGGGAACACCTATTAGCCCAATGCCTGAGGTAGCCCCAGTTGAACCAACACCAGTACAAGCTGAACTAGTTGCACCAGTAATGCCTGAAGCACCAATGATTCCGGAAGCGCCTATTAGTCCAGCTCCTGAAGTAGCACCAATCCCTGATGTTAATGAACAAGCTCAAGCACCTGTAGATTTAACAAGTGAAAAAGAAGCTTTCTTAAAAGCTTGTGAAAATATGTTTGATGCTTTAGTATCTAAATTTAATAAATAAAATAATAAACGATTAAATAAAAAATAATCGTTTTTTAATTTATTCAAATTTATTAAATTTTGACTTTTAAAAAGATATTTAATATAATTATATATAAATATTGGAGGTTATAATGGATACAATAAAAGAATTATTTAACGCAATACAAGATATAAAAAATTATAATGAAAGATTTAATTCGACTAAAGTAGTTTTTGAAAGCCTAATTATTAAAAATGATGATTTAGGGGTTTTGGCAAATTATTGTGACAAGAAAGAAAATAATAGTCATCCTTATGAAATAATTAAGTTATTATATGAAAAATATCCTAGTTTTTTTGAAGTGTGCCAATCTGAATTACACGATAAATATGTTAAAATCAATGATTCTATTTTTGCTTTGGCTAGAATTAACGAAAAATTTATCGCTGATGAAGAATATGAATTAATGAAATTAGCCATAAACAATGGATTTTTAATTGTTATGAGAGAAGAAGAAAATCTTCAAAAAAGCGTACTTCATTTAAAAAAAACACTCCAATCAGGTAAAGCAGAAATTTCTGATACACTTGTTGTTGCTAAAGAAGAAATAAAAGAATTAAGTGGCATATTTATTAACTCCATTATTGATACGATGGAAGTTGATCGTGATGAATTTCAAAAACAAATGACCGATTCAAAAAATCGTTATGATGAATTTTTAAATTCAAGTAGTAAGTATACTAAAAAAATGATAAACACTAGTTCTAAAAAATTAATTAGAGTTTTAGAAAAAATAGCAGAAAAAACTGAAAAATAGGCTTGGTAATAAATATCAGGCTTTTTTAATTCTAAAAATTTATCCAAAATATATAATAGTAATATGAAAGAAACAATAGAGTTCTATTATCATATTCAAGTTGATGATATTGAGGAACAAGATGGTAAATATCATTTTATCTATAATAATCAAGATTACTTTTTTGTTTTCTTTAATCGTTTACCTGAAGAACTTGATGATATTTTATTGTGTTGCCAAAATATGAAAGAAAGAGGAATAGAACCTCATCAAATAATACCTAATAAAGATAATCAAGTTTTAACTAAAGTAGCTAATTTTAATTATATATTACTCGCAGTAAGTAATTTAAAAGAAGAATATGATATTGTTGATATTAATGAAATGAATAAAAAATTAATATTAGGTTCAACTCATAGCAAACTTTATCGCAATAATTGGGGTGAATTATGGAGTGCTAAAGTTGACTATTTTGAATATCAAATTAGAGAATTAGGTAATGATAAATTCACTATCTTAGAAAGTCTAAGTTATTATATTGGACTTGCCGAAAATGCTATAAGTTATGTGAATAAAATTAATGAGACAATACCTAAAGCTAATGAAAAGGTAGTTTTATCCCATCGCCGAATATTTTATCCCAATTTAAAACTTAATTATTTAAATCCTTTATCTTTTATTTTTGATTTAGAAATAAGAGATATTGCTGAATATTTAAAAGCGATGTTTTTTGCTAATACAGAATATGATGTTTTTGAAGAACTAACTTTATATTTAAAAGTAACTCATTTATCATATTATAGTTATGCGATGCTTTATGCAAGACTACTATATCCATCATATTATTTTGATATTTATGAAGAAATAATGAATAATGAAAAAGATGAAAATAGTTTGATTCCAATTATTAGCAAAGTTAATGACTATGAAACATTTTTAAAAAAAGCATACTTAGAAATTTCTAAATATGCTCCGATTGAAAAAATTGATTGGATTATAAATCTACATTAATGATTCCTTTAACTTCAGGTATTTCACTTTGAAACATTTGAAGTAAGCCTTCATTTACTGTATTTTCTTGAAACATACAATTGCTACAAGCACCAGTCATTCTTACATAAATGTAGTTATCTTCATATTTTATGTATTCAATATCGCCACCATCCATATTAAGATATGGTCGCATTTTTTCAATTATTTCTTTAATTTTATCTTCTATCATGTTTCCTCACCAATAAAATTATATTATGAAATTTAAATTGTTGCAACCTTGTTAAATATAAAATTTTTTGTTATACTTAATAAGAATGGAGATAGAGTAATGGCAGATTTTCATGAAGGAGATATAGTTAAAGCCCACGTATCAGGTATAACTAAGTATGGTATATTTGTGCATGTTGATGAATCTTATAACGGCTTAATTCACATTTCAGAAATAGCCAATGGTTTTGTGAGCAACATAAATGATTATGTGGAAATGGGTGAAGTTATTTATTGTCAAGTTTTAGAAGTAGATGAAATAAAGCAGCACTTGAAGCTATCAATAAAAAATATTAATTATAAAACAACGACACCACCGGATGAAATCGAAGAATCACGTTTAGGTTTTTTACCGTTAAAAAACAAATTAGATGGATGGATAAAGGATAAATTAGAGGAATACAAAGGCTAGAAAAGAAGGAAGTGGTACTATGCCTAATTGGAAAACTCACCTTGAAGTTGCTAAAAGAGTAAATAAATATTTACGCTTTAAAGATAAAGATTATGATATATTTATGATTGCTAATATTATTCCTGATATTAACTCTTCAGAAATAATTGAAAATGTTTCAAAATATATACCCCATGAAATAACTCATTTACAAAGAGATAAAGAAAAAACATATATTAAATTTAA
>CANPZG010000052.1 GCA_947588765.1 uncultured Bacilli bacterium | reverse complement strand
GTAACATTAGTTTGTTCTGAAACACCTAGTCCATCACCTTCGCTTAAATTATCTGCTGATACATTTAAAGCTAAATCACCACTTTTAGTAAATGTTAGATGATCTGTTGTTCCTGCTCCCACATTTATATTTGCATTTGCTCCATTACCAGTTACTGCTTGAAAGTAAGCATATGTTGCTCCAGCTATTAAAGCAACTAATGTTATAATCCCTATTGATAAATATATTATTCCTTTCTTTCTATTTTTATCTTCTTCTGTCATTACAAACACCTCTACTTTAGCCCATTATACTATATATATATATATATCAAGAGGTGATTTTCAAAAATTAAAAATTTTAACAATTATTTTACAAGTAATAATTTTATTAATTTAGACCATAATATGTTTAGGTGAAGAATATGGAAATTATGATTAGATCAATAGCAATGTTTATTATTCTTTTTGTTTTAGTTAAACTTTTAGGTAAAAAACAAATTAAAAATCTAACTTTATATGATTATGTATTAAGTATTACAATTGGTTCGATTGCCGCGGATAGTATTATAAGTTTAGATACTCCTTTATATGATGGAGTTATAGCTTTAATTATCTTTACTATTATTGGTTATGGTGTATCAGTTTTGTCTTACAATAATCATGAAGTTGAAGAAGTTATGGATGGCGAACCTTTAATCCTATTTGAAAACGATAACTTTAATTATGAAAATTTAGAAAATGCGAAAATAAGTGTGGCTAAAGTGTTAGAAAATTGTCGTCTTAAAGGATGTTTTGATATTAATGAATTAGATACAGCAATTCTTGAACCATCCGGAGATGTATCTGTTTTACTTAAAGGCTCATCACAACCTATAACTAGTAAAGATTTAAATAGCTCAATAAAGAAAAATAGCAAAAAAAAACTTTAAATAATTTAATAATTATCGATGGTAAAATAAATGAAAATGAATTAAAAAAAGCTAATAAAGATATAGATTGGTTAAAAAAATATTTAAAAAATAAAAATGAAAAAGTAGAAGATATAACTTTACTTACTGTTGATAAAAATAACAAAATAAATTTATTTAGTAAAAAAACAAAGTAATTTCAATTTCATTACTTTGTTTTTATTTTATAAAACTTCTTTACTCCATAAACCATGTTTATTGCAATAAGCATAAAGAATACCTTTATGATATGGAAACTCAGCTGTAGCATTAGTATTAGGTTTTAAATAAACAGTTTCTTCTTTGTCAAGAGTTACAAACATAATCCATTCAATAAAATGATCTTCATCCATAACATGATTAACAGTAACTATTAATTTATCATCAACAACATTAAACTGTGGAACATGTTTTTCAAAACTAGCATCAACGCTATTAGCTTTTATGCTTACCATTTCAGCATCACAACACATTATTCCAAATTTACAATTACAGTCATTAATTACTTTAACTAATGCTCCACAACTATTACATTTCTTTAAAATTAATTCTTTCATTTTTTACACCTCAAGTTAATTATAACATATTAGATTAAATTTTTTTATAAAAAGCTTGACTCTTATTACGAACATATATTATATTGTTATTATGTTAAGGGGGAATGGAAAAATGAAGAAGGACTATATGACGAACAAGAAAAAAGTGATTATTCCTAAAGGCTTTTTTAATGTTTCGCGAAAGATAATCACAACGAAAAAAGCGCTTAAAAATGTAATTCCTATCAAATGGGATAACATAAAAAAAGAAAGAAAAAATAATAAAAATCAAATTGTTAATTTAGTTAATAATAAAATTGACTAAATACAAAAGGCGAAATGATTATAGTATCATTATACTATGATAATTACCAATAGATATAGACAAAGCTAGTTAAAATGGCTAGCTTTTTAAAGTAAAGAATATACAAATTTAAATACTTATACACATACTTACTAAATAGTTTATAAAAAATGACCATTTAAAATTTCTTATTTAAAGGATGAATTAACAACTATGGGTCCTAAAAGAAGAAGTGCAAAAATTGAAAATATGTAAGTATGTTTTCTAATTTACAAATATTCATTTAGTTTCAATTAAGTATTTATCAATATTTTCTAATTCCTTTATTCCGTTATTATTTTTTAAGATTTCCATTTGATTTCTAGCGGAATCATTAAGTCTTATTAATCTTTCTTTTTGTGATAGACCTAACTTAATAAACTCAGCATTAGAATTTTCTAAATTATTTAATATGACTAAATGCACTAAATCAGTATAATCTCTAATATTTCCTTCTTTAGCCAATTTTGAATTAATTTCTCTCCATTCTTTTGCTGTCATACCAAATAAAGCAACATTTAATACATCAGCCTCTTCTGCATATACAAATTGTTTTTGTTTTTCTGTCAAGGTTGGCACAATATAATTTTTTATAGCGTCTGTATGAACTAAATAATTTGTTTTAGCTAAAACTCTATTAGCATGCCATTCAATTTTTTCTTGATATGCTTCGTTCTTTTTTAATCTTTCAAATTCTTTAATAAGATATAGTTTAAAAGTAGGACTTAACCAACTAGCAAATTCAAATGCTATATCAGGATGAGCATATGTTCCTATGCTGTATTTTCCTCCTTTAGAATATATTCCTATAGCATTTGTCCTATCAATCCATCTTTTGGGACTTAAAGTAAATGATGAATATCCAACCTCATTATTTTTAATTTCACGGAATTCCGTGAAATTAAAATTTTCATTATTTAATTGTTCCCATAATCCTATATAATCAAATGTTCCTTTATTGCTCATCCAATGTATTATAACATTAGCAGGATTTTCAGGATTAGAATATTTTGCTAAGTCAGTTAATGATATATAGTCGGTGTCACCAATTCTTAAAATACCTATTTTATTGTTATTAACTTTTATTTCTGTTTTAATTAATTCTTTTTTCATATTTCCCCCATAATTACTAAAATAATTTTATCATAAATTATTGAATATTAAAACTCGAACTTATCAAATAATATAAAAAGTTCGAGTTTGATATCAATTTGGTGGAGCAGAGGGGACTTGGACCCCTGTCCAATATGTCCTATTACACAACTTCTACAAGTTTAGGTAGATTTTAATGTCCTAATTAAATGGCTCTACACCAACCTTATAATTAGTAAGTTTAGTTAAATTCGATATATTACCCTAAACAAATAATATATTATATCTTATATATATGAACCCCATATTCAACCTATAAGAGAAATTGAATAGAAGTGCTCCCTAGCTAAATATTAAGCGTATGCAGGAGCGAAACCATAATTAGTTTCGTCATTTAAAATTTAGATTTGCATTTTAAGGTATGCCAACCACTTGCCATCATGTCTAGTAACACATGTCGAAACCAAATACTGCCCCATGTAGCTAATATTTTAGCATAAATTAGGGAAAAAGTCTAGTTTTAAGCTTCATATTAACCAATATTAGCTTGACTTTCTGCATTTAAATTAAAATCCGCAAATTCTTGTTTTAAATATAACGGATAAGCAGCTGCTCCAATCATCGCAGCATTATCAGTACAATATAGTAATTTAGGCACGGAAAGATTGGCTTCATAAGCTTCACATGTCTTCGCAATTTGTTCTCTTAAGTAACTATTGGCAGATACTCCACCGGCCACAATAACATCTTTAATACCCGTATTTTTTAAAGCAATTCCTACTTTACGACATAGTTCATCAACTGCCACAGTTTGAAAACTACATGCTAAGTCTGCTTGATTTATTTCATTTCCTCTTTGTTTTTCATTATGAACTAAATTAATAATACTACTCTTTAGACCACTATAACTGAAATTATAGGTATCATCCATCACGGGATGTGGTAGGTCATAAGTGTTTTTACCAGTTGATGCTAACCGGTCAATCCCAGGACCTCCCGGATAAGGAATACCTAATACTCTTGCAACTTTATCATAAGCTTCCCCGATTGCATCATCTAAAGTTGCTCCTAAAGTTTTAAATTTATAGTCATCATCCATAATAACAAGTTCAGTATGTCCTCCACTTACAACAAGAGCAAGTAAGGGAAATTTAAGGTCATTTTCTAAAGCATTCGCATAAATATGACCTATTAAGTGATTTACTTTAATTAATGGCTTATTATAAACATAACTTAATGTTTTAGCAAATTCGACACCTACTAAAAGTGAACCTAATAAACCTGGTTTATAAGTTACTGCTATCGCATCAACCATATCCATACCTACGCTACTTTTATTTAAACATTCTTCTAAAACAAAAGTAAAATTTTCGGTATGCATTCGTGAAGCTATTTCTGGAACAACTCCTCCAAATGAAGCATGAGTTTTCATTTGGGTTGAAGTTGCCAAAGAAATAACTTCTTTACCATTTTTAACAATCGCAATACTTGTTTCATCACAAGATGATTCAATTGCTAATATATAAACATCTTTCATTTAATTCCTCCGCATTAATAAGGCATCTATTTTTCCATAGTATTCTTTTCGGCGATTAACTTCATAAAAGTTAAATTTTTCATATAGTTTTAAGGCCTTATAATTATTAACTGCCACTTCCAAGGTTATAGTTTTGTTATTAACTTGGTAGTTATCCACGAAAAATTTTAACATCTTCGTGGCTATTTTTTGATTTTGATATGTACTATCTACTGCGATATATAGTAAATCAATATTGTCTCCAAAATCTAAAGCATAGATAAAACCTTTAATAATAGCATCTTCCATACTTACTAAAACAATAGCAAAATCTTTGGTAACTTCTGTTTCCAAGTGAAATAACTTTGCAAAGTCAGCATTAGACTGGCTACCAATTTCATTAATCTTAGCAATATCTTCTTTTGTAGCCTTTCGAATCATTATTTTTCAACTCCAATTTTTTTAATATAGATTGGATTAACATAATGAGGATTGATATATTCTTTATTTTGGCAATGAAGCCATATTTTTTCATAATCGTATGTAGTATCTAAAGAATAATCTTTTAAAGCATTCAATTCATCATTAGACACATACTTGTATTCGATTGGGTCATAGTTTTCCTTATACGTTCCAACATAGTAACCATTGTTATCAGAAAAAGCTACTTGTTTTTGATTAGTTGATACGGCCATACAATCTAAAGATGTTATACTTTTAATCGGAATATTTTTAGTATAAGCTAAAGTTTTCGCAATAATAACTCCTAATCTAACACCCGTAAAAGAACCAGGACCATTAACAACAATTATTTCATCAAGTTCTTCCTTAGCTATTACTTTAACAATACTGGAAAATAATATCTCACTATTATTTTTTTTATCTACTACTTCTTCATGTTTTAATAATTTACCATCATTTAATAAAGCAATATCAATATTCCATAAATGAGTATCAATAAATAAAGTTTTCATAATTATAATACTGAGTTACAAAGCTCAATATATTTTTCACCATGGGGTTCAAATACTAAAACACGTGAATCTTCATTTATAACTTTAAACTTTATAACTAACCTTTCTTCTGGTAATTTATCTTCAATAATATCAGCCCATTCAATAATAGTTACGCCACCTTTATTAAAATAATCAGTAATGCCAATATCATCACCAGTTTCCTCTAAACGATAAACATCCATATGATATAATGGTAGTTCCCCATTTAAATATTCTTTAATCAAGGTAAATGTTGGGCTAGTAATAGTATCCTCAATACCCATAGCCTTAGCAAATCCTTTCGTAAAAACAGTCTTACCTGAACCTAATTCACCTTCAAGACAAATAACCATATTAGGAAATTTTTCACTTTCAATATTTTCGGCGATACGTAAAGTATCATCTAAATTTTTTGATGTATATTTATAATCCATTTTTCTCACCTAAAAATATTATAAAGAAAAAAAATTAGATATACAAGCATTATATATCTATTTGACAAATATTTTTAAATTTCATACTATTTTTAAGCAAAAAAAATATTCGCGACTACCTATTTTTGCATTATACTATCTTCGGCGTATTAGGGCTTAACTTCTCTGTTCGGGATGGGAAGAGGTG
>CANPZG010000051.1 GCA_947588765.1 uncultured Bacilli bacterium | reverse complement strand
ATCAATATAAAGATCAATTAAAATTTAAATTAGAAGATTTACCTAAATGTGAAAACTTTAAAATGAATTCTAATGAAAGCAGTGGCTTATGGGAATTTTTATTTGTTAAACCCCTTGCTTATTTAATTATAAAACTTGGATATTTAGTTAAAAATATGGGTATATCTGTAATTTTAATTGGTTTAGCAATTAGATTAATATTATTACCATTTTCTATTAAGACAGCTAAACAATCACAAAATATGAAAAAGGCGCAACCTGAAATTGAAAAAATTGAAAGAAAATATCGTAATCGGACGGATAATGATGCTTTAATGGCTAAAAGTCAAGAAACAATGATGGTTTATAAAAAATATAAGATTAATCCGGTATCTAGTTGTTTAGTTTCTTTTATTCAATTACCAGTGTTCTTTGCTTTTTTACAAGCAATCTATCGAATTCCAGTTATTTATGAACAATCATTGTTAGGTCTTCAATTAGGAACAACACCATTGGTAGGAATAAAGAGTGGTAATTACTTTTACTTATTGTTATTAGTATTAATTGCTGTATCAACATATTTCTCATTTAGACAAACAATGAATCAAACTGGAGGACAAACTCCAGAAATGGCTAAACAAATGAAAATAATGTTATACGTAATGTTAGTTGTAATCGTTTATGGTTCCCTTAATTTCCCAACAGCTTTATCATTCTACTGGATTACGACATACGCCTTTATAGCTATCCAAAACATTGTTTTAGGGGTATTTAACAAAGATAAGAAAAGTAAAAAAAGAAAAATAATCGATGCCAAAGTTAAAGAATAGTCTTTGTGATTATTCTTTTTTATAATAAAAATTGAAATTTTCGATACTTTGTTTTATAATAAGGACTAAGAAAGAAGGAAGAAGTATGGAAACAATTACGAAAGAAGGCAAAGAAGTAGAAGTTGTTTTAGATGAAATCTTAAAAGAAAATAATTTAAGTTTAGATGATGTAGTCTATACAACAAAAGAAAACAAAGGTAAACTTTTTAAGGGAAATACCGTAACTGTAACTGTTGTTAAAAAAGAAGAATTATATAATGTAACTAAAGAATACTTAAAAGAACTAATTGAAGGTTTAGGTTTAGAAGTTAACTTTGAAATTCAAAAGAAAGATGAAGTTAATATTTTAAAAATATATTCTAATCGTAATGCTATCTTAATTGGTAAAAATGGTCAAACATTAAGAGCATTAGAAATTTTAGTAAAACAAATGCTTCAAGCCAAATATAATATAAACTTTAAAGTAATATTAGATGTAGAAAATTATCGCCAAAAAAGACAAAGAAATTTAGAATTTTTAGCGAAAAAGACAGCCAAAGAAGTCGCAAGAACAAAAGTTGAAGTTCATATGGATAATATGAATGCTTATGAAAGAAGAATTATTCACAATGTTTTAACTGATTTTAAAGGTGTTAAAACAGAAAGTGAAGGGGAAGAACCTAATAGACATATCGTTATAAAACCAGAGTAATAATTAACTCTGGTTTTATTTTGAAACATAACTTAAAGCATCCATATATCCCACAAGTTTAATTTGATCTTCAACTGCAAGTTTGGCAAAGCGTGATAAAAACTCAATTTCCGTTTCTGTTAAGTTACTTCGATTAAATAATCTAATAGGAGTAGGATCATTAGTTAATCCTAATAAATAATCAGTACTTGTATCGAGATATTTAGCTAATTTAATTAATTTATCTGCCGAAGGTAAATTCTTACCTGATTCATAAGAACTTATCATCTCTTGAGCAATTCCTACATGAACTGCAACATTAACTTGACTTTTTCCTTGTTTTTCACGAATAATTCTTAGATTTTCCATATACCACCAAAATCCTTCTAAAATAATTCTATAACAATAATTAAGTTTTAAATAAGGTTACAGTTATATTTTTATACAAGCGCAGCTTATATAACTTCCTTTTTTTGCTAAAATGGTAAAGTATGATATAATCTATAATAAGGAGGGCTTATGAAGGAAACAATTTGTTATTGTCTTAATTGTGATGATAGAACAAGAGGAAATGTTGTTTTATCAAATACTGCTTTTGGTAAAAGAGAATTTTTTCAATGTTTAGTGTGCGGCCAAGTTTATGATTTAAAAACAATGAGAGATATGACTAAATTTGTTAAAGTTCAAGATAAATATTTAAATAAAGCATCTTTTGATGAAATGTTTAAAGAAGATTTCCAAAGAGTTGGTAGATAAAATTTTAGAATGTAGATGAAAATTCTACATTTTTATTTGCTTAAATATCCTTATAATATTATTGAATTACAAGAATTGTTTTGCTATAATACTTCCGTTGGAGGGAAAAATTATGACTGATACAATTTGTGCTATAGCTACAGGTATGTCTGTTGGGGCCATATCTATTATTAGATTATCTGGTCCAGATGCTATAACTGTTGTTAATGATTTATTTATAGAAAAAGATCTAACTAAAGTTCGAACTCATACAATTCATTATGGTCATTTATACGATAATGATATTTTATTAGATGAAGTATTAGTTATGATTATGCTTGCTCCAAAAACATATACTAAAGAAAATATAGTAGAAATAAATTGTCATGGAGGGATAAATACTACCACCAAAATATTAGAAACTTTATTAAAGAAAAATGTTAGGTTAGCCACTCCTGGGGAATATACTAAAAGAGCATTTTTAAATGGACGAATTTCTCTTTTGGAGGCTGAATCCGTTAATGATTTAATAAATGCAACCAATGATGCTTCAAGAATAATGGCTCTAAATAATATTGGAGGTAAATTAACAAAACAAATCCGCGATATTAGAGAAAAAATGGGTAAAGTTTTAGCTAATATTGAAGTAAATATTGATTATCCGGAATATGAAGATGAATTACAAGTAACTCACGATTTAATGCATCAATATTTAACTAAATTTTCAACTGATTTAAGTTTGTTAGTAGATAATGCTAAAAATGGTAAGTTAATAAACAATGGTATTAATGTTGCCATAATTGGTAAACCTAATGTTGGTAAAAGTAGTATTCTTAATTTTTTATTAGATGAAGATAAAGCAATTGTAACTGATATTCCCGGAACAACAAGAGATATTGTGGAAGGAAGTATTACTTTAAATGGAGTTAGAATTAACTTTATAGATACGGCCGGAATAAGAGAAACTACCGATACAGTCGAACAAATTGGGGTTCTAAAGAGTAAAGAAAAGGCTGAAAAGGCTGACTTAGTAATTTATGTTGTAAATAATAATGAAGAATTAACAGAAGAAGAAATAAAATTACTTGATAATTTAAAAGATAAAGAAATAATTATTTTAGTTAATAAAAATGATTTACCTACCAAAATTGATGTGGAAAAAATAAAAAAATATGACATTGTTTATGGAAATACAAAGAATTTTGATGGCTTAGAAAATTTAAAAAAGGCTATAATAGAGAAGTTTGAATTAGAAAAAATCGTTAATAATGACATGAGTTATTTATCAAATATTAGACAAATTGATTTAATAAATAAAGCCAAAGAAGCTATTGATACAGCTTTAAAAAGTGAAAAAGATGGTATGGAAGTTGATATTATCGAAATAGATTTAAAATTAGCGTGGAATTTACTTGGTGAACTTATCGGTGATGCCTATACTGATGAATTAGTAGATAATATCTTCAGTAATTTTTGTTTAGGAAAGTAAGGGATATAAAAATGTATGATGTAATCGTTGTTGGAGGAGGACATGCCGGATGCGAAGCATCGCATATTGCAGCCCAAATGGGTGGCAAAGTTCTTTTAGTGACTGGAAATATCAAAAACATTGGTGATATGCCTTGTAATCCTTCAATTGGAGGAACAGCCAAAGGCATAATTGTAAGAGAAGTCGATGCCCTTGGTGGCTTGATGGGAAAAATTGCTGATATATCCCATTTACAAATAAAAATGTTGAATAATTCTAAAGGTCCGGCTGTTCGTTCTTTAAGAGCCCAAGCTGATAAAATAACTTATCCTAAAAATATGTTAAAAGCTTTAAAAAATACCAAAAATTTAGAAATAAAAGAAGCTATGGTTGAAGACTTAATTGTTGAAGATAATACCATTAAAGGAGTTATTACTGCTGAAGGAGAAAAAATAGCCAGTAAAACTGTTATCTTAACAACAGGTACTTACTTAAAAGGAAATATTTTAATAGGTAGTGAAAATACTCCCGGTGGTCCTCATGGGGAAAAAAGAAGTAATTATTTATCGGAAAAATTAAAAGAATATGGCTTAAAAATAATGAGGTTAAAAACGGGAACTCCCCAAAGAATTAAAAAAGATTCTATTGATTTTAGTGTTATGCAAGAAGAAAAAGGAGATTCCCATTATTGGAAATTTAGTTTTGATACGCCATATCAATATAAAATAGAAGATCAACAATCTTGTTATTTAATTTATACTAATGAAAAAACCCATGAAATAATTCGAAATAATTTAAAAAAATCTGCCATGTACGGGGGCTATGCAACGGGAATTGGTCCAAGATATTGTCCTTCGATAGAAGATAAAATTGTGCGTTTCGCTGATAAAGAACGCCATCAATTATTTTTAGAACCTGAAAGTATTTATTATGATGATTGGTATTTACAAGGTTTTTCTACCAGTATGCCAAGGGATGTTCAAGAACAAATGGTTCATAGTCTAAAAGGATTAGAAAATGCGAAAATAACGAAATATGCTTATGCTATTGAATATGATGCTATTAATCCCTTGCAAGTAAAACCTTCCTTAGAAAATAAAATATTAACTAATCTATTTACTGCCGGTCAAATAAATGGTACAAGTGGCTATGAAGAAGCCGCCGGTCAAGGAATCATGGCTGGAATAAATGCTATTTTAAAAATTAGAGAAGAAGAACCATTAATTTTAAAAAGAAGTGATGCTTATATTGGTGTTTTAATTGATGATTTAGTAACTAAAGGAACAATTGAACCATATCGAATGCTTACATCGCGAGCAGAATTTAGATTACTTCTTCGTAGTGATAATGCTGATTTACGTTTAAGAGAATATGCTCATAGGGTAGGTAGTATAACTAAAGAACAATATCAAAATTATTTAACTAAAAAAGAAAAAATAAATAAATATATCGAATTTTTAAAAACAAATCATTTAAGTTTAACTGAAGAGAATAAGCAAATTTTTATTAAAGCAAATATTGAATTGCCTCGTCCAAATATGACATACTATGATTTATTAAAAAGACCAGGTATTACTTTAGAATTCTTAGAAAAAAACTTTTTCCATTATGAAGAAGATTTAGAAATATTAGAACAAGTAGAAATTGAAGTAAAATATGAAGGATATATTAAAAAAACTTTTAAAGAAGTTGAAAAATTATTAAAACTTGAAGAAAAAGAAATACCCGAAGATATTGATTATGATAAAGTAGCTAATTTAGCTAATGAAGCAAGACAAAAATTAAAACAAATTAGACCAGAAACTATTGCGCAAGCATCTCGCATCAGTGGTGTAAATCCCGTGGATATTTCCGTTTTATCAATTTATTTAAAAAAGGAATATAATCATGAATAAAAATGAATTTATTAAAAGTTTAAGAGAATTAAATATTGAAATAACTGCCGAAAAATTGGATTTATTGGATAAATATTATAAAGAATTAGTAGAGTATAATAGTCATACTAATTTAACAGCTATAACTAAAGAAGAAGATGTTTATTTAAAACATTTTTATGATTCTTTAACTATAACTAAAGCAATAGATTTAAAGACAATTGATAATCTCTTAGATATTGGTTCAGGTGCGGGTTTTCCCGGATTAGTTTTAAAAATATTTTATCCTCATTTAAAAATAACATTACTAGATTCTAATAATAAAAAAACAACTTTTTTATCATATATAACAGAAAAATTAAATCTAGAAAATGTTACAGTAATTCATGATAGAGTAGAAAATTATGCTAAAGATAACTTAAATAAGTTTGATATTGTTACATCAAGGGCTGTAGCAAATCTAAGAGTAATAACTGAGTTATCTTTACCATTAGTAAAAGTTAATGGTTACTTTATTGCTATGAAGGGAAATGTTGCTGAAGAATTAAAAGATGCCGAAAAAACTATTTTAAGTCTTAGTAGTAAAATAGAGAAAATCATATATTTTAATTTATATCAAGAAACAGGTCAAAGAAATATTATAAAAATGTGACTTTTAAGTTAAAATGTCCTAATTTTTGAATCAGTTTACAAGTTAAAATGTCCGGTCTAATATAAATATCAT
>CANPZG010000050.1 GCA_947588765.1 uncultured Bacilli bacterium | reverse complement strand
ACACGCAAACCCTTATAAATAAAGGAAAAAATAGAAAAGTGTCTTCACTGCACTCAAAGAGTAGCTTTAATTAGAACTTTAGCCATCAAACCAGATATCTTATTACTCGATGAACCATTTTCGGCTTTAGATTATCAATCTCGCCTAGCGGTAAGTAATGATGTTTATAATATCATTAAAAAAGAACATAAAACCGTTATTATGATTACCCATGATATTGCGGAGGCTATCTCTTTAGCTAGTCGAGTTATTGTTTTATCCAAAAGACCAGCCGAAATAAAATGTATTTATGATATAAAATTAGAAAATCCTAGTAATCCTATTAATAATCGTAAAGATATTAAATTTTCCCAATATTATGAAAAAATATGGAAGGATTTAGATATTAATGTCGAATGAACAAAAAAATTATTTAAAGAAAATAAAAAGACAAAAAATAATTATTATTCTGGTCCAAATATTAATTGTCGTTTTATTTTTTCTCATATGGGAAATGCTTGCTAATTATAATCTTATTAATGAATTT
Organism: uncultured Bacilli bacterium; assembly: GCA_947588765.1. Lineage (GTDB taxonomy): Bacteria > Bacillota_I > Bacilli_A > RF39 > UBA660 > Onthocola_B. The sequence continues at coordinate 6,166 of CANPZG010000050.1, read as the reverse complement.
GTTTTTTCTAAACCAAGTAAAATAATAACTACTATTATTAACTTAATTGTAACTAATAATTTATTCAATCATATTTTTACTACCCTATATGAAATAATAATTGCTTTTTCTTTAGGTATAATTTTAGGTTTTATAATTGCCATAATTTTATATGAATTTCCTATTCTAGCAAAAATATTTGATCCATTTTTAACTATGTTAAATAGCCTACCTAAAGTTGCTTTAGGTCCCCTTATTATCATTATTGCTGGGGCAAATATTAAAAGTGTTATCGTCATGGCTTTACTTATTAATTTAATTGTTAGTATTATTACTATTTATAATGGTTTTAGTAATATTGATGAAAATAAAATAAAACTATTAGATTCTTTTAAAGCTACAAAATATCAAAAACTAACTAAATTAATTATTCCGGCATCCTATCCCACCATTATATCTAGCCTCAAACTCAACATATCCATGAGCCAAATAGGTGTCATAATGGGGGAATTTCTCGTAAGCCGTGAAGGTTTAGGCTATTTAATTATTTATGGAACGCAAGTATTTAATTTATCTTTAGTTATGAGTGGTATCTTAATTTTAATTATTATTTCATTTGTTCTTTATAAATTAGTTGTAGCTTTAGAACATATTTTATTAAAAAATAAATAATCCTAGTTCAAATAAATCCTAGGATTATTTATTTTTTAATAACATTCGATGATTTTACCTTTATTTTCTTTTTCTAATTCTTTAACACTTTTCTTGGGTGTTGGTAAATCTTCCGGCATAGTTCCACCTAACTTTTTAATAGTATTTCTTACTTCTTTTCCCACTTCATAGTGAGTAATATTCGCATCAGTTTCATTATTGATATTTTCTCTTTTTAACTTTTGTTCTGTTTGGGTAATTCTAAATAAATTAGCAGCAAGTTCTTCACTACCCATAGTGTCTAAAATGTCTTCGCGATATCTTAATCCTTTTCGTTTTGCAATATCATCTGCTGTTTCCCCATTATATAAACCTTTGTATCCATAATTGTGAAATTTATCAAAATTTTTTACTCCAGCTTTCTTAGCAGCTTGATTTAGTGAATAATTTCCTTTTCTAGTTAGATTTCTTTGATAAAGTCTTTTTTCATCTTCACTTAATGCAATATACTCTTTTTCGCTAATTTCTTGTTTTCTAGTTTGGATGGCAAAATAAGTTTGTGCTAAAGCAATTACCGATTTTCTACTATCCCCATTTTGAGCAATTAAGTAACAAGCATATCTAGATAACTTATAATCTTTTTGCACCCTCTTGGCATTTGATCCTATAGAAACCATTTTCCTGACGTCGGCAAAATGATCAAAAATTAAAATATTACTATTTTCACATGCTTTCTTTGCTTTATCTATAACTCTCTCGAAATTTTCCCATTTACTATACCCCAAAACTTTCATTAACTCTCTTGCATACCAATATTCTTGGCCATATTCATTAATGTGTTTAATGGCTTCAAATAAGTTTGTAGTATCTTCGATTTTTACAATTTGTTCTTTCATTTTCCATTCCCCCTTATGAACTAATTAAATTATATCATTTAAACAAATGTTTGTAAATAGTTTATTGCTTTTTTTTGTTACAATATTTTTTAAGTAGACAATATTTTTTATTTGTTAATTACTTGCATAATTTGTTCTAAAGAAATTGGACCTTCTCTTAGTATTTTTATTTTCTTTGAAGTGCAATCAACTATAGTACTAGCTTTAGCATAAGTAACCTTGCCTTCCATCATTCCATCTAATAAAGGACAAGATTTTTCAATTTCCTCTAAAGTGGTACATTCGGCTTCTCCACTTTGATTAGCACTAGTCATAAATAAAGGACTTCCCACTTTTAAAATTAATTCTTCAATTGATTTTGATGGAGCCATTCTAATAGCTATAGTATTTTTACCATTAGTAACATAATCAGGTAAATTTTTTCGTTTTTTCATAATTAAAGTAATAGGACCAGGCATAAAACTTTTTATTAGTTTTTCGGTCTTTTCATCTACAATAGCTATATCTTTAATTTGTTCGATAGTTGCACACATCACGGGAAAAGATTTATTTAAAGGACGATTTTTAACTTCGATTAATTTATCATAAGCTTTTTTAGAATTTAGACAAGCACAAATACCAAATACTATATCAGTTGGGACACTTATTACTCCATCATTCTTTAGTATTTGAGCTAATTCATCTATTTCATTTTCTTTATATCTTTTTATCATTTTAATCTAACCTTTCATTTATAAATCTAAACTTATTTGTTTCGTAGTTTCTTTCCAACTACTTTGTTTAGCTACAGTAATTACATCATCTTTTTCATAATCTCCAATTAAAAATGGTGATGACGGATTATGTTTTTTCATATTTTCTTTAACTAAATTAGCACTAGCATTCGCATAACAATATTTACATAAATGGCCACAAGTATTATATGCGCCAATATCATTACCCATAAGACAATTACACATCTTTCTTTTACTATTGTTCTTTGGTGTATTTAATTTAGTACCTATCGCTTTTTCTACTATTTCCTTACTCATACACCCAGTTATATCTAAACCATAATCTTTTAAAACTTCATTTTCACAACAAGCATGAATAGTAATATTATTTTCCTTGCCAATTTTGGCAAAGACTGTCGCAATTTCAATTTGTTCGGCGAGAGTTGGCACCCTTAAATCAGGGGCATTTCTTTTTACTTTTTCATACATATCTAAAAAACTAATAGTACAATCTAAAGTATATCCGTTTAATTCCTTTAATAATTTTTCAAAACATCGAATATGTTTATTTATATCAAATTCTTTATTTAAGAAAATCGGGTCATACCGAAGAGCCACACTATTTTTACCTAAATGCTTTGATAATATTTTAAAATCATTAATAACTTGTTTTTTATCTGGAACATTTGGCTCAATATCTTTGCCATAAGGTGTAATTGTTACAAACCAAAATTGTTTATACTTATCAAGTTCTTTTAAATAAGGAAGCATTGGATGCGGATTTTTTGTGCAAAAAGCTAGGCAATCAACAACCTTAGGATTCAAAATATATTTAGTTACTTGTTGGGTATAATAAGGATTTCTAACACAGACGAAACCATCTTTTATTCTATTTAAAAGCCATTTTGAATAAAATGCTGGAATATCAGTTCTCATTCCCGTATTTATAATCATTATTTTTTCCTTAGATGAATAATTCTAAATTTAGGATAGGCTTCTTTAATATGACGGAATAAAAAGGTATTTTTTTCTAACCAATGCGTAATTTGTTTATGAATAATTTCCGTGCTATCTTTATATTGTTTTTTAATTTGATTCTTTATCTTATTCATAACATTAAATGATACTACTGTATCAGTAATATAAATTACTAGAATAATTATAGCAATAACAATTCTAATAGTTGTTGGGATTAAAACAATTAACTTTATTAATAAAGGATTAAGAATATAATAGATAAATGTTCCAAGAATACCAAATGGTAACATAGTCTCTAAGCATATCCGCCCATTAATATTAAATTTCTTTTGGGAATAATCCCACCATCTAGCTTTAAATAATTTTTCCATGAAATAAGATGTGAAATATTCTAAAATAGAACAAATTAAAATTGATTTTAGAAAGACTCCTAAAACATCAGTTGCTCCTTCACCAATTAAAAATAATATTCCCATTACCCCATAGCCATAAATAGGACAAACTGGGCCAATTAAAAATCCCCGGTTAATGAATCTTTTATATTGAATTAACTTACAAGTTACCTCAAGTAACCAACCTAAAAAGGAATAACCTATAAATAATAAAAAGTATGTTGCAAATTGTTCCATAATACTACCTCTTCTCTAATTCAAATTACTTTTTATAAAATTAATAAATGCTTCATTCCCCTTTTTATTTAAATGAATACCATCAAGTAAATAATAATCATCTTGAATTTCACTCGTAAAATTATATAATTTAATATTTTCAAATTCGCCATTATTTAATTCATTAAGAGTTTTTTCATTAGTGATAATGACATTAACTTCATAATCTTTTAATAACTTAAATATTTCGCCATATTCTTTTTGGGTTAAAACTAAATTACTATCTAAGGCTAAAACAACCCGATAATTTAAAGTTCCTTCACTAATTTCTTTTTCGATTTCTGTTTTTAATGTTTCATAAGTATATTCTTTATTTATCGTAAATTTAGCATCGGGATAATTTTGTTGTAAGTCTTCATAAGCATTTAAAATAATATCATTACCAATAAAATTAATTTTAGTTTTTAACTCATCTTCATGGTCTTTAATTAAAGCTTCTTTTTTCGCATTAAATTCATCTAAATAAGTTTGATATATCGCATCATATATAGCTTTACTAAAAGCTTTACGACCAGGAACCGTTAAATGTAAGCCATCAGCATAAAAATATTCATCATGGCCTTTGGCCGCACTTTCCCAATCAATAATATGTAAATTATCATATTTTTTAGCAAATTCAGTAATCTTTTCATTAAAATGGACACTACTATTATTAGTTACTGTTAACCAATAAACTTGTTTATCAACAAGTAAGGCCATAATATCATCTTTACAAGCTTCATTACAATCCCCATTGGCCCCAAGATTAAAGACAATAGGATTGCCTAACATATTTTTATTTTGTAAATCGACTAAAATTTCTTTTACAGCCCAAGCGGTTCTGGATACTTTACCATCAAAATAGCCAGAAGGGAAAGTATCATATAATGTGGGAACTGCCCCTAGTAAAATAGAATCGCCAATCCCAATAACTGGTAAGTTAGTTACCATTTCTTTGATTTTACTTTCACCAGCATCATAATCGGCAAGAACTTGATTCCATTCATCTGCTTCTTCTTGTAATTTCAAAGCATATTCCGCTTGTTTTTCTTCTATCATTTTAGCATTTTCCGCCAGTTGATCTTCTAATTCAGCCATTTCCTTAGTATGATCTACAGCAATTATGTATTGGATAGCCCCAATAATTGTTAAAATAGCTATGCCACTAGTTAAGATAATTCTTAAGATATTATCTTTTTTAATTTCTAAAGCTTTATGTAATAAATAAGACAAACAAATTGATAATAAAATTATAATAGGTACTTTTAACCAAATATTTAAATTAATATCTTGGAAGAAAAAGATAACTGGATATTGAACTAAAAATACTTCATAAGTTATGTTGGCAAGTGTTCTTAAACTTTCATCATTTTTCTTTTGTTTTCTCTTTTTATCTTTAACTAAGCTATACATAATTAAACGAATAGTTATGATAGATGTTAAAATCATACTTACAGCCATGAAATTTGATTTAGAGTTTATAAAGCCAAATAAAATTAATAAAACTACTAAATAACCATAAAAACAATAATCTTTATATTTTAAGAATAATGTTTTATTAATATTATTCTTTTGATAATTTATAAAGTACGCTAAAGACATACCCATAAATAAAGGAAATACTCTTGTTAAAGTACTATAATAAGTTACCATAATATTACCTTGGGAATTAACGACTAGAAAATAAATCATACTCGCTATAGCAAGCAATCCCGAAATAATTGTTGGTAATAATTTATGACACTTTTCCCCTAGTTTTTTTAAAGCTAAATGAATAAATGGAAATACTAAATAAAATTGTAAAAGAATCGCAATATACCATAAATGCATAAATGGGGAATCAATGTGTCTAGCAAAGTAATCTAAATTAGCATTTAATTGCCAATAGTTATTATAACCAAATAGAACAGATGTCACTTCTGGTTTTAAATTTAACCAATTTAAATTAGGCATTAAAGAAGAGACAAAAACAGTTATAAATACCACCACTAATAGAGGTAAATATATCTTTTTTAATCTACTTTTATAATATTCAAGCAAAGAAAAATTATTGTTTTTTAAAGCACTCGAAGTCAATAAATAACCACTTAAACATAAAAATATACAAACAGCTAAAAATCCACCTTTTAGGATATTTAAATGATAAAACAGGATTGCTAAACAAGCAAATATTCTAATAATATCTAATTTTTTATAGTATTCTTTCTTTACTTTCTTCATAATAACTCACTCTTTTAAATTATATAAAAGATAATATTATTTTTCAAGAATAAGGAGCATTATTTTTATAAAAAATTTATCT
>CANPZG010000049.1 GCA_947588765.1 uncultured Bacilli bacterium | reverse complement strand
TGAAGATGAATTTAATATATTTGATTGACTAGTTAAGAATACTCTTTCTATTAAATTCATCTTCAACATACATATATATCATATCATATTTTTTTATATTTTTGTACTGTTTTATCACCTCATATCTAATACACAGCATATTTTTATATAATAAACCATCGAAAGGATTTTTATTATGCAAGATTTTAAAAATATAGAATTAAATATAGATAACATTTTAATTAGTACTGATATTATAGCAATTTTACTAGGAGTAATAGCTCTTAAAAATAATACAAAAAATTTATTTAATAGAATAATAGCTGCTGAAGATACGATAGATATTGGTCCAGTTAAAGAATTTCTTGATGAAGAATATATTAAAAGTTTATGGAGATATTATTTTAAAATATAGTCAAATCTTAGTAAATGTTTTAGATAAAGAAAATTTAAATATTTTTTATCATAATATAAATTCCTTAAAAACCGGAATTTATAAATTAAAAATCAAAGATCTTTTAAGAGATAAAGTTGTTGCAGGTATTTATCGACCTGACAATAGTATTAAGATTATGGAAAAATATAAATTTAGTTTGCCTCATGAACTTACTCATTTATCCTCAACTATTGTTAAAGATGATGGCGTAATTTTAAGTGGTTTTCATCAAGTTGTAGGTAAACATGCTTGGGGTCATGGTATAAATGAGGGTTATACTCAATATTTTACTGAAAAGTATTTTCGGGACAGTTTTCCAGATATACCAAAATCTTATGAATTAGAAATGGAAATCGCCCAAAAATTAATATGTGCTGTAGGAGAAAAAGAAGTTAAAAATTTATATTTTCATGCTGATTTAAAAGGCCTAATAAATCTTTTAGCCAAATATTCTTCTCTTGATGAAGCCAAAGAATTTATTGGTGCCGTTGATTTTGTTAGAAGATATATCTATAATTTTGCTAAATCAAAATGGTTATTAAAGATGTTAGAAATTAAATTACAAAAAATTAATTATATTTTATTAAAATGTTTTTTAAATAAACAAAAAGAAGACAGATCTTTAGGGGTAAGAAGATCAATTTTAAAAGAAAAGAGAGAAGAGTTTGACAATTATTTAGGGGATGAACTTATAATGGAAACTATATTTGGCAAAAATACTTTAGATATGTCTGTTGATGAAGATAGTTTAAAAAGAGAATTAAGAGCTAAAGCTAATATTTAAAAGAAAAACTTAAAAATATTGGCTTTTTTTCTTACCTTTTTTGTTATATAATATTACTGGTTAGGAAGTAGTAAAATGGAAGAATATAGAAAATATTTAAACTCATTAAAAAAAGAAGAATTATTAGAATTAGTATCTTTATTTAATGAATATAACCATGTAAATAAAGATATGACAAAATTAAAAAAGAAGGAAATTATTAGTTATTTAATAGAGAATATAAACAAATATATTAGTTTTGTTATTACAACTATGGATAAAAATACTTTTAAATTAATGAAGAAAAATATTAAAGATGATAAAGTTAGAGAATATTTAAATAACTATAAATTAGTAGTTAATGATAGTTTAATGGTAACTATTAAAAAAATAATGAAACAAACTAAAACTAAAAAATTAATTGATTACAATAATAAAATATATGAAGTTATAAATGGGGTAGTTATTGCCTATGGAACTACTTATCTAGATGCTTTAGAAAACATAATTGGGAAAGAAAATTTATTCTTAGTTAAGATTAATCCGATGAAAAATTATTTGATAGATAATAACTATATTCATTATCAAGAATTAAAGAATAAAAGAAAAATAAATAGTTTAAATAAAAATAAAGATAAAAGAACGTTTACGTTAAAAGAATATCAAAGGTTAGGTAATAATACTTATCATCATACTAATAGATATTATAAAAAATTAATAAGTATCTTAAAAAGTAACTATAACTTTAAAAAAAGTGATATAATGTTTTTAGATGATGTAATAATAATTCCTTACTTATACAATAACACCAAAGATGAAATTGCTGCTTTAGATAGTTTAAGTAATAATATGGATACTTATTTTGAATTTACCCACAATAATTTAAAGAAAAGAATTATTAATTACATTCAAAAAATAAAGGGAGATTTTCCTATTTGGGAATACCATGGTAAAAGTATAAATGAGGTGAAATAAGTTGAAAAAGATTAGTGGTTTAGGTATTTGTTTATTTGTCGTTCTAGGGGTATTTACTATTGGCTATTTTGTGATGGCTAATAAAATATCTTATGATTTTAAAACCGATTTTGAAACAGAATTATATAATTTAAAAATATCATCTATTGAAGATATTGCGGTTATCTATGCTGCTAATACGGAAAATGTTTTTGGCGAAAACAAAGATGCTTATATTACTGTTGATACTTTAGCGCAAGGAGGATTCCTTATGAATAATGATGGTGTAGTAGAAGACCCAAGAGATAGCGAAAAAAAATTAAATGATTTAAAAATAAAATTAACTAATGACCAAGATAAAATAACGGCGAAAGTGTTGATATAGATGGCTATAACAAAAACAGATTTTATTAATTATAGTCGCTGTCCAAGATATGCTGCTTTAGAAGAAATAAAAAAAGAAAAATTGGATGCTGATATTTCTTATAAAGAATACAAAGATCAAGAACTTGAAGATAATTTAAAAGAAATGTTAGGTACAATTTACGAAGATGAAACCTTTGAACATGATTTAACTAAAAAGATAAATAAACAAATGGAAGCTTTGATGCCTTTTTATAAACAAGTTGAAATTGAAACGGGAAAGATTACTCAAAAATATTTCAAAGGTACAAGTATTTATGCGGAAGCAACAAAAAATCAAGAGTGTTTTGAATTTAATCAAAATGGGATTAAATTTCTTTGTTATGTCGATATTTATAATGAAAATGCTAAAGGAATAAATATTATTGAAGTTAAAGCCACGACTAGTAATAAATATGCTTCTTTAATGAGTAATCATCGTAAAAGTGATAAATATCCAATATTTTATTTTAATAAAGATACTAATACTTATATTTTAAAAGATGAAATTGAAGGCTATCCCATTGAAGAAGAGATGCCTATCGAAAACTATCAAAAACAAAAAGATAAATTGTTTGATAAATATAGTGATGTTGGTAAATATGTCTATGACTTAGCTATTCAAAGATATTTTATTGAAGGCGAATACAAATGTAGCCATAATGATAGCACATGTATTCATTATTATTTAGCCGTTTTAAATCATAATTATGTTTTTGATGGTAAATATGTTGATGGTGTGGCTTGTTATGATGCTGATAAAGATGGTAATGAATTAATTGTCTTCATTGATTTAACTAAAGTTACTGAAGATTATCAAGTTATTATAAGACAAGATGAAAAAACGTTAGAAAAATACTTATTTAATTTAGATGCTGCGCCTTGTCCTTTGGGAATTTATTGTGAACGCAAGAAAATGAAAGAATGTCCGTATCTTTCTACTGTTTGTGGCAAAGATATTCCTGCAAAAAACTCTAGTTTAAATTATTTAAATAATGGATTTGGTTTTAAAAATGAAAATGGGGAAACTATAAAAGGTTTAGAGTTAATTAATCAGGGTTATTTAAATATGTTAGATATTCCAGAAAGTTGGATAAAAAATAAAAAACATTTTATTCAAAGAGATGCTGTTGCTTTTAATAAAGTCTATATTGATAAAGAAAAAATAAAAGCCGGATTAAAAGAATTAAAATATCCAATTTATCACTTGGATTTTGAAACAATGCCTTGTCCTTTACCAAGATTTCGAGGAGAAAAGCCATATATGCAATCACCTTTTGAATTTAGTTTACACATTGAAGAAGAACCTGGCAAATGTGATAAACAAAAAGATAATTATATATTTTTAGCCAAAACTAATACTTTAGATGAAAGAGAAGAATTAGTAAAAATGTTAGTTAAATATATTGATGGGGATAAGGGAACATTGTTTGCCCAAAATGTTGCTTTTGAAAAGGGCAGAATTAAAGAACTAGCCCAAATATTTCCCAAATATAAAGAAAAGCTAATGAAAATCTATGACCGTGGATTTGATCTTATGTGGTTAGTTAATACTAAAAGTGATTTTTATGAAAACTTAGGTTTTGATAAAGAACGAAGTAGTTTACCTAATTATTACCATAAAGATTTAAGTGGTTCTTATTCGATAAAGAAAACTTTGCCCGTATTTAGTGATTTAAGTTATGCGAATCTCGAAGTTAAAAATGGTACCGAAGCTATAGTTGCTTACGCTAACTATAACAAAATGACGAAAGAAGAATATAATTTAATGTATCAAGCCTTAATTGATTATTGCCAACAAGATACTTGGGCAATGGTTGTTATTTTAGAAGCTTTAAGAAAACTATGTCAAGAAGATGTCAAAGTATGACTTGCTTATTGCATTAATAATCAATTATTTAGTATGATATTAATGTAAGGGAGTGTGTAAAATGATATATCCATCAATTGATAAATTACTAACAATTGTCGACTCAAAATATAAATTAGTTCATGTCGCATCAATTAGAAGTAAACAAATATTAGAAAATAATACTTTGCAAAAAGCCGAAGAGGATTACATCAATAAAAAAGCCTTAGGTAGAGCCCTTGAAGAAGTCGAAAATGGGCTAATAAAAATAAAAGAAACCGCAAAGTAGTAAAAAAACTATTGCATGAAAGAAAAGATTATGTTAAAATAATCTTGTTTTTGGGGAATTAGCTCAGCTGGCTAGAGCACCTGCCCTGCACGCAGGGGGTCGCGGGTTCGAATCCCACATTCTCCACCAATTAGTAAATTTATCCCTTATATAAGGGATTTTTTATTGCAAAATATTTATATTTCTTCTTCGTTAAAATCGTCTTTTGGAATTTCCTTAGTAAAACCCCATTCAAATTGTTCTCTTGTTAAATCAAATAATTTTAAACAATGTTTAATTACTTTTTAATCCCATAAATCTCTTTTTTTAAAGTAATTAATTTTTTCTTTTATTATAATACTTATAAATTCATCCTCAGTCTTAGTATTAAGAAGTTTAATAATTAACTCATCATTCATTTATTATTACCTCATATAATTATTTAATTTTATTTACATAACTACTACTAAAATTTTTCTTCCATTTAATAGGAATAACATTTTTTAAAACCTTACTTGCATTTATTATAGGTCTTTTTAAATGAAAAAAATCTTTAGGAAATTTAGCAATGTCTTTCTTTTTCATAAAACAGTTCCCCCTTTTTAAATATTATTATATCGTATAATCATATTTATAACAAATAAAAGAATTGAAAAGTTAAAAGAAATATAATAAAAAACTTGCATTTTTTATCAAATAATGGTATAAAAGTATTACTAGAGATTGATTATATTAAATTAATCTAGTGTGTATAATATTATAATTTATTTGTAATATTATTAAATAGGTAATTTGAGGATAGAATATCATCGGCTATCACGGACTTATTTATTAGTCTCAAGTGTAGGTTATTCATTAAGAATTTCTGATGGGATGTTGGAAGTGATGTCCAACCAATTACCTAAGATAGGCTTGTCTTATGGCAAGCCTTTGTTGTTTTAAAATTAAACATTATAGGGGGTTATTATGAATTATAGGTATATAGGAATTTTAGATCCTATTATTGCAAAAAAATGGCATATATTAGAACATAAAAATAAACCAATTTTAGTATATGATGATAGAATTCAACATGTAATTGATAGGCATTTAAAAGATTTTAAAACGAAGGAAAATATTATGTTAGCATATAATGATTTACCTAATATAATTAAAAAACCTGACTATACTTTTTATAATAAAAAAACATTAGGACTTGAGTATTATAAAAATATTGATAATTTATGTGTAGCGGTTAGAATTAATTCAGGAAAAGTTTTAAAAGTAAGGAGTTGGTATCCACAAAATAAAGGAAAAATATCTAATAGACGAAAAAAAGAAGTAAAAATGAATTTAGAAAATTAAGGTGTATTATGAATAGAGAACTTATAGTTGCAGTAAGTAATGCTAATAAAAACAAAAATGCTTTTGAAACTATTGATGCGATTAAAGCATCTGGTTTTAAAAATGTATTTATTCAAATGTATAATCGAAATTGGCAACCAACTCAAGAAGAACAATTAAACTATATTAAACAATTAGGTTTAAATGTAACGGCAGCTCATTTAACTTATGATGGTATTGATAATATATGGCATGACGGCGATTATTTAGTTAATAATTACATAAATAATTTAATTACTTGTTATAATAATGATATTAAATTAGTAATGATGCATTTAACAAGTAAAGATTCCAAAGAATACAATGCTTTAGGCTTAACAAGAATTAAAAAAATAGTTGATTTTGCTAAAGAGTTAGATATAAAAGTAGCTTTTGAAAATGTTCATTATCCGGGATATCTAGAATACGTCTTAACTCATATTAAAAATGATAATGTCGGGTTATGTTTTGATACGGGACATTATCACTATTACTTTCAAGATAATTTTGATTTTTCTAAATTTAAAGATCGTATTTTATTTGTTCATTTCCATGATAATCATGGAACATATGATGAACATTTACTACCATTTGATGGTAATATTAATTGGTTAAATGTTATTAATAAATTAAAAGAATGTAATTATATTGGACCGATTGCCTTAGAAATCGTCTATAGTAATAATTACTTAAATCAAGATATAAATTCTTTTTATAAAGAAGGTTATAGTAGGGCAAAAAGAATAGAAAAATTATTTAAATAGGAGGATATGATGGAAAACAAAGTAAGTGTGGAAAATTTTACAAATTTAGATATTAGAGTAGGAACTATAATTGAAGCGACTGATTTTTTAGAAGCTAAGAGAAAAGCTTATAAATTAAAAATAGATTTTGGTTCCTTAGGTATTAAAAATTCTTCAGCGCAAATAACAGAACTTTATTCATTAGAGGATCTAATTGGCAAACAAATTCTAGCGGTCGTTAATTTTCCACCGAAACAAATTGCTAATTTCTTATCAGAAGTTTTAGTCTTAGGGGTATATTACGATAAAGGAGTTGTTTTAATTACTCCAGATACAAAAGTAAATAATGGCGAAAAATTAGGCTAAATAAAAAAGGATTGCAATCCTTTTATCTATTTAATAAGTATATGGCTAAATTTAGGTAAGTAGCAAATAATACCCAAAGTAAATATGGTATTTGAAGTAT
>CANPZG010000048.1 GCA_947588765.1 uncultured Bacilli bacterium | reverse complement strand
CATCAAATTAATCAACCACCTTTTTCTATATTATATCAAATTGGGTGATTGCGAAAATTTTTCACTCCTTAGAGCTGAAATAGTTCATAAAATTTTTATTATTATGCTATAATTATAGAGTAGGTGAATATATGGATTGGTTAAAAAAAATTAAAGACTTTATCTTAAGTAATATAAAATTTATAATTACTGTTATTGTAATTTTATTTGTATGTACATTTGAATTACCTTATGTGGTATATAAACCAGGAGGTTTAGTAAATTTAAATGATCGGATTATTATTGATAATGATAATATTAAAGGTAGTTTATCAATGTGTTATGTTAGTCTTATGAAAGGTACATTACCCGTTTTAGGTTTATCTTATCTATTTCCTAATTGGGATATAATACCTAAAGAAGATATTACTATCGATGATGAAAGCGTCGACGATTTATTAGAACTAGATAGATTATATTTACAAGAATCAATTGATAATGCCACCATTTTAGCTTATCGAAAAGCGGGTAAAGAAATAAATATTACAAAAGAAATAAATAATGTAATTTATATTACCGATGAAGCTGATACGGATATTGAAGTTTACGATAAAATATTAAGTGTGGAAGGTCAAGATATTTCTTCTTTGGAAGACTTAAAGGAAATAGTAAGTAAGAAAAAAGAAAATGATACTATTAATATTTTAGTAGATCGAAATGGTAAGAAAATAAATACCACATCTAAAATATATAAATTAGATGATAGTTTAAAGGTGGGAATAAGTACTCTTACAACTTACGAATATACGACGGATCCCGAAATAAAAGTGAAAACTAAATCTAGTGAAGCTGGTTCTAGTGGTGGTTTAATGTTAAGTTTAGCCATTTATAATAAATTAACTCCGGAGGATATTACCAAGGGTAAAAAGATAGTTGGCACCGGAACTATTGATATTAATGGTAATGTCGGAGAAATTGATGGCGTTAAATATAAACTTCTAGGAGCTGAAAAAAATAAAGCATATGTGTTTTTATGCCCTATGGAAAACTATGATGAAGCTTTAAAAGTAAAAAAAGACAATAAATTAGACATCATAATAAAGGCCGTAAGTACCTTTGATGAAGCCTTAACTTATCTAACAAATCTAGAATAATAAATTATAAATAATTATAAGCTGAAATTGTAATTTACAATATATGAAATGTATTTTAAAAAATGCTGATTCTTCCTTAACACAATTAGCATTTTTTATGTTATAATAAACAGCGTGGTGTAGAAGCATGAAACGTAGTGATGTTGATAGAAATTCATTAAGTCCAATGATGCAACAATATATGGAAATTAAAGATGAGTACGAAAACGAACTTATCCTTTATCGCTTGGGCGATTTTTATGAATTATTCTTTGAAGATGCGTTAATTGCTTCCCGGGAACTAGAACTTACTTTAACTGGTCGAGTTGCTGGACTAGAAGAAAGAGTCCCAATGTGTGGGGTTCCTCATCATGCGGTTAAAACTTATATTGAAAAATTAGTTAATAAAGGTTATCGTGTAGCTATTGTCGAACAACTAGAAGATCCCCGCTTAACTAAAGGCATGGTAAAAAGAGGCGTAGTTGATGTTTTCAGTAAAGGAACTATCGCGGATAATGATTTACTTAATGCCCTAGATACAGCTTGTATATCAGGTATCCTTTTCTATCAAGATATAATCGTGATGACCATTTTAGATATTTCGACAGGTCATTTATCTAGTCTATGCTTAGAAAATAATAATGAAAAATTAATAAATGAACTTTTAAATTATAATATTAAAGAAATAGTTGTCAAATCTGATGCTGATAAAGAATTAACTAATTTACTTAAAAATAATTATGGTATTGAAGTTACAATAAATGATATCTTACTCGAAAATAAATATGAAAAGCTTTTAGAACAAACTAAAGATGTTCGAATTAAAAGTGGGTTAATGCATTTATTTTATTATTTAGACCATCGGCAATTAAAAGATTTAAGTTACATTGATAAAATAGAATATATTAATCGGACTAATTATCTAGAAATGGATGTACATACCATAAGAAATTTAGAACTAGTCGAAACTGTTCGAACTAAAGAACGAACTTATTCGCTTATTTGGCTTTTAGATAAATGTAAAACAGCGATGGGTAGTCGGAAACTTAAAAGTTGGTTATTAAATCCCTTGAAAAATAAAAAGGATATTGAAAGTCGTTATCAAAAAATTGAAAAACTAAATAATGAATTTATCTTAAAAGATGAATTAAAAAACGCTTTATATGAAGTCTATGATATTGAAAGATTGGCTGGTAAAACTGTCAATGGAAATTTAAACCCTCGCGATTTATTACAAATGAAAAAAAGTTTAAGTGTTTTACCTAAAATAAAGAAAATCGTTGCTAAATTAGATTTTCCATATAATATTAATTTGCATAAAGAACTATATGATTTATTAGATAGATCAATTGATGAGGATGCACCAATTACCACTAAAGAAGGGGGCATTATAAAATCTGGTTTTGATGAAAAACTAGATGAAATCAAAGCTATTAGAAGTGGTGGTAAAGATTTTATTGCCCAATTTGAAAGTGAAATAAGAGAAAAGACTGGCATTAAAAACTTAAAAGTTGGTTATAACAAAGTTTTTGGTTATTATATTGAAGTTTCTAAAGGACAAAAAGATTTAGTTAAAGAAGAATATAAATGGGAAAGAAGACAAACTTTAGCTAATGTTGAAAGATATATTTCTCCGGAATTAAAAGAAAAAGAATCAATGATTTTAAATGCCGAAGAAAAAATCAATGATTTAGAATATGAATTATTTATTTCGATCAAAAATGAAATTAAGAAAAATGTTTTAGATATTCGTTCAACCTCTGATATTTTAAGTGAATTGGATGCTTTACTTTCTTTAAGTATTTGTAGTGAAGAATATAATTTAGTTAGACCTACTTTAAATGAAGAAGGCATTGTTAATATTATAAATGGTCGTCATCCGGTTGTGGAAGTCGTTAATAAAAAAGAATATGTTCCTAATGATTGTGTTTTAGATAATGGAATAGATACCCTTTTAATAACAGGACCTAATATGAGTGGTAAATCTACTTATATGCGCCAACTAGCAATTATTAGTATAATGGCACAAATGGGATCGTTTGTCTCTTGTGAAAAGGCCAACTTACCAATATTTGATAAAATATTTACCAGAATTGGGGCAAGTGATGATTTAGTAAGTGGTGAATCAACTTTTATGGTCGAAATGAAAGAAGCTAAAAATGCTATTGCTAATGCTACGAATAAAAGCTTAATATTATTTGATGAGTTAGGTCGAGGAACAGCAACCTATGATGGTATTTCTCTAGCTCAAGGAATACTAGAATATATCAGTGAACATATTCATGCCATAACTTTATTTTCAACCCATTACCATGAACTTACAAGTCTAGAAAATAAATATCATAATATTAAAAATGTCCATGTTTCAGCGAAAGAAGATGGTGATACAATCACATTTTTACATAAAATTAAAGATGGAGCTATTGATAAAAGTTATGGTATTCATGTTGCTAAACTTGCCGGTATGCCAGATGAGTTATTAAATAGAGCTGATGAAATTTTAAAATATTATGAAAACAATAATCCTACTAAAAATAAAAATGCCGTTAAAGAAGTTCAATTAGCCTTTAATTTTGAAAATAAAAAAGATAATGATGATGAGTTAAGAAATAAATTAAAGGATTTAGATGTGATGAATATGACACCAATAGATGCCTTAAATTATCTTTATGAATTAAAAAATGAAATAAAAAAATAAGACACTCTAATATAATTTTAAAGTGTCTTTTAATTTACAATATTTTATTTATTTTTTTCAATAGTTATTTTAATATTATGTTTGTTACACATTGAAATAAAATCATTAAGATACATTCTATTACGACCATTTTCAATATTATTTATACTATCTCGGCTTCTATTAATTGTTTTACCAAAATCTCTTTGGTTTAGCTCAGTCCATTCTCTTATAAATTTAACAATATCTTTTGCCTCATAATCATTAACTTTTATTTTCATATTTTTTACCTCAATTAGAGAATAACATTTTATTAATTAAAATTATCAAAATGAGTATTGACAATACTCAAAAATATTTTTATAATTAATTTGAGTATGATAGATACTCAATGTGAGGTGTTTGATAATGATAAATAAGAAAAAAGATGTATTGTATTTGATAATAACAATTGTAACACTAATAGCATTAGTAATGGGAGCAACTTATGCTTACCTTCAAGCTCAAACTAAAAATGGTACTAATACAAATGTAGATATAACTTCAGGTACCACTGATCATTTGGTATTTACTACAGATGGTAATATTACTATTAATGCTAGTGCTGATAATTTTAAAGAAAATGGTCAAAATTTAAGTGATACAGCAACTGCCTCAGCAATATTAACAGCTAATAATACAAATCATATAGCAAATGATACATATAATGTATATTTAGATATAACAAGTAATAATCTAGAATATAGTTCATATAAAAATGATAATGATACAAAAATATATTTAAAACAAGAAGAAAAAGAAGAAGATATAACAAATGGAGTACTAGATAGTTTTACTCCAATACCAGAGTTATATTTAAAAGTAGATGGGCCGACAACATTTAATAAAAAAATAAATGGCTTAAACTTAGATAGTGAAGGATATGATATAACCGAAAAAAGGGGATTAATAACCATAGCAGAAGATGTACCAATAAGTACAACATCACCAGAAGGAATGACAACAGATACTTGGACAATAACAATAACATTTAAAAATTTAAAAACTAATCAACAAATAAACACGGGAAAGGAATTAAAAGGAAAAATAATAATCCAAAAAGAAAAACTAGCATTAAGTAAATTATTAGCTGATGCAAATAAAGAAGGAGAAGAACCAACATTACTATATCATGACGGACAAAAAGATTATGTTAAGGAAAGTAATTATGCTTTAGAAGCTGAAGATTATGCATATCGATACAGTGGCTCATATGAAGAAGTAAATAATTATGTTTGCTTTGGCGGAGAATGTTCAAACGATTCCAAAAATGAAAACT
The DNA here is from genome assembly GCA_947588765.1 of uncultured Bacilli bacterium. Taxonomy (GTDB): domain Bacteria; phylum Bacillota_I; class Bacilli_A; order RF39; family UBA660; genus Onthocola_B. The sequence continues at coordinate 2,216 of CANPZG010000048.1, read as the reverse complement.
ATTCAAATTTATATCGAATAATAGGATTATTTGATGATGATAAAGATGGAATTTACAATATGAAATTAATTAAGGCTGATGGTACAACTAAAGAGGAGACAGGTAGTAGCGAAATTGGTGCATCAGCTGGTTTATATAACGATTTTCTTAGTAACATTTCATTTTATTACAAAGGTGATTTAACAAATTATTTTCCTAAAATAGAAACATATTATTGGAATTATTCTAATACCGAAAACTATGATGGCAATGGAACTAATGATTGGGGTAGCAGTAATTTAAATACAAAAAATTTAAATGAAACATACCTAAATTATATAAAATCAAAAGATAATGAAAAATGGTTTAATATGATAGAAGAACATATATGGATAACGTCTGGTAACACTGAAAATAATCTTACATATTCTCCTACAAAAACAGCATATAATAATGAAATTAAAAATCCTGATAGGGGAATGTTAGTTCCTAATGTAGCCGAAAATGTAAAGGAATATGTTGGCCTAATGTATTCAAGTGATTATAGGTATAGTGCAAGTCAAGAACATTGGGTAAAAATAAGTTTTGATTCTAATAATGGATCAAACGATTATAGATCAGCAAAACGTGATAATTGGTTATATATGGGCCTATATGAATGGGTAATCACGAGAGCATCGAATTATAGTAATAAGTCTGCTCATATTCATACTAATGGAGATATCTTTTTTGAACCAGTAACTTCATATAATATAGTTCGTCCTACCATATATTTGAAGTCTGATGTCAAAATTTCATCAGGATCAGGTACAAGTGATGATCCATATACGCTTTCACAATAATTGAGACTTAATTGTCTCTTTTTATTTAATAATTTTCTTTAAATAATATATGTTTGTTCCAACTACAAAGAAAATATTAACTATTTCAGATATAACTAAACTATATATGCCAATATGACTTAAAGAAAATATAGCTAAAACTAATAATTTGATTAAAACACCTACTAAAGATATATTCATCGTTATTTTAGCTTTATTTAAAGCCTGTAGGGATGAAGTTAAAACTCCTTCTAGATAAAATAAAACAAAGATTGGAGCAAGAATTTTAATATAATTACTACCATGGGTAGTATGATATAACGCATATAATAAATTATCTCTAAAGATAAATATAATAGAAGAAAAGAATAAACCGATAACAAGTGCAAAAATAAGAGCCTGCTTTATTCTTTTTTTTATCATTCGGGAATTTCTTAAAGCATAAAATTTACTAATTTCTGGTAAAATTGACATTGATATCGCCGAAATAAAAAATGATGGCATAGTAAGTAAGGATAAAGCATAAGCGTTATAAGCCCCATATTCCGTTAAAATATAGTTATTACCATAACCACTTATTAATAATAAATTGGTTAAAATAATTGGTTCAAAGAAATAACCAATATTACCAATAATTCTACTCGATACTGTCGGTAGAGAAATATCTAAGATACTTTTAGTAGTGGCAAAATTAGGTTTCATTTCCTGTTTATTTAAATGAATTTTCTTTGGTAAGAAGAAAAGAAAGACAATTATACTTGATATCTCCGAAATAATAGTAAGTAATATTAAACCAACGACAGCGGCGATAATACTTATATCCATTAATTTTGGTAAAACTAAGTATATAATAATTAAACGGACTATTTGTTCAATAACATTACTGGTGGCATGTGGTATCATATTTTGTTTCCCATAGAAATATCCTTTAAAAACACTGGAAATTGAAACAAAGGGTAAAGTCAAAGCCATGGCAATAAGAATAGGATAACATCTTTCTTCTTGTAATAGATTACTAGCAATAAATTTTGAAGTAAAAAGCATAATTATAATTAAGATAAAATTGATACTTAAAATTATAGCAGCACTGGAAGTTAAAATTTTGAGACTTCTTTGGTGTTTGGAGGCACTTTCGGCAATTAATTTGGATATAGCTGTAGGAATAGCTAGAGTAGAAATAGTTAAAAGTAGGGAATAAGTAGGAGTCGCAATAGAATATAAAGATACGCCAACCTCGCCAATAATTCTTGTATAAATAATCCGGATAACAAATCCTAGAATCTTAGTTAAGAAGCCGCTTATAATTAAAATAAATGTTGATTTTAAAAAGATATTTTCGATTTTTCGCATATTTCACCTTTATTTCAATAATGTTTTGTTATATAATTAAAACGTAAGGTTTTACTGATAAAATCT
>CANPZG010000047.1 GCA_947588765.1 uncultured Bacilli bacterium | reverse complement strand
AAACTTGCTTTTTTCTCCCATTTTCTCTTACAATTTACTTTTTTTTATTAAATTGTCATTTACTTTTTCATTTGAGTATTTTGAAAAAATATTTAACTTTTTTTAGCTAAATATTTTTTTGTTATTCTTTTTCATCTAATTTTTTAATACTTAATGTAGCGGTTATTCCAGAACCAAAAGTTACAGAAACATTATCGACAGTTGCTGATAATGCCATATCAAGTTTATCACTAGCATCAAGTTCGACAATAGTAGTCCCATTAAAACTTACAGTATTATTACCACTTATTTGTTTAGCAATAACTGAAGATGGTATCATAACTCCATTATTTCTGACCATCAACGTTAAAATAGCATCTTTATTTATTGAAATATTTAAGGAATAATTTATTTCATAAATCCCATCTTGTTCTAAAATAAGAGCATTAGTAGTGGTATTAACAACATTAATATTACTCATTTCATCGGGGAGAGGAATCTCAACCCAGGTTCCAGCTCCATCTATACTCATTGTGGAAGTCATATTATTATATTTACCACCATAAGCACTAATTAGAGCAGTACCGGCTGGTCCTTGTGGCCCAGCGGGACCTTGAATTCCTTGCGGCCCAATTAAACCTTGCTCTCCTTGTGGCCCTTGAATACCTTGTTCTCCTTGAGGTCCTGGGATTCCTTGAGGACCGATTTCTCCTTTGGGTCCTTGTAAACCTTGAACTCCTTGTTCGCCGGGAACTCCTGGAGGACCTTGAATGCCTTGAGGACCTGTTGGACCAATATCACCTTGTGGCCCTTTAATAGTTCCAACATTTAACCAACCGGCTCCATTATTAGACCAAACATATAAATCATTACCAACTAGATATCCATCACCAATATTTCCTGTTTCATGTTCTTTTAGTAAATCTTCTAAAGTATCAAAAGAACCAAGTATTCTTACGCTTGTGCCAGCAGGACCGGTTGGACCTTGTTCACCAGGTTCACCTTGTGGTCCAATCTTTCCTTCAGGACCTATCATTCCTTGAATCCCTTGAACACCTTGAGGTCCAGTTGGTCCAATGATACCAGGTAATCCCATTTCTCCTTGAGGCCCTTCTACTCCTTGAGGCCCCGTTGGACCCATTTCACCCTGAGGTCCTCGTGGACCTTCTAAAATTGTTGGTAATTTTATATAAGGGCAACAACACTTAGAGTACTTATATTCACTTTGAGCTTTTTTAACTTTTTCTAAAGCCTTATTATAATTATTTTTCATCTTTAACATCCTTCTATTATAAGGTATGTAATATTTTTTAATAATGTCATTTTTATTAAAATAACCACTTTTGATATTATTCATAGAATATTAATAGGTGAATTCTCATGGATAATTATAAAAGAATAAAGAAATATCTTGAAGATAATAATTGTATTTCCAATTGCTGTTTGGTCTATGGTCCAACAGGTCCGCCCGGACCACAAGGACCGGCTACAATAGAGATAGTAGATGTGGTGACAGTTGGAACTAATGACCCAGCGAAAGTTATTAATATTGGCGATAATGAAAATACAAAATTAGTTTTTGAAATTCCTCAAGGGGCACCCGGACCAACTGGTTTAGAGGGAGCTCCTGGTGCCGAAGGTTTGCAAGGTATACCAGGACCAACCGGTCCTCAAGGGGAACAAGGTGAAACTGGACCTATGGGCCCAAGTATGGAACTAGTTATTGGAGAAGTGACAACGGGTAATGCTGATACAAGTGCGAGTGTTACTGATACTGGTACAGGAAATAAACATATTTTAAATTTTGTGATACCTCAAGGTGCTCAAGGATTGCAAGGTGAAATGGGCCCCACTGGTCCATCCGGTACGAGTGTTACAATTTTAGGATCTTATGATGATGTTTCTGATTTAGAGGATGCCCATCCTACAGGAGAAGCTGGCGATTCTTATTTAGTAGGAGACAATTTATTTGTTTGGAATGATACAGATCAAGATTGGAAAGATGTGGGTTTAATTCGTGGACCAAAAGGTGAACCAGGACCTCAAGGAGAAACAGGCCCTCGTGGCATCCAAGGTATTCAAGGACCTCAAGGAATTCCTGGTAATGTGGGACCTCAAGGGGAACAAGGAAAAATTGGACCGACTGGACCAACCGGACCCCAATTAATAAAATCAAGTTATTTAACAACTTTTAATCAAAATTATCCTACGGAAGGACAAGAAATAAAAACTAATTCTCGTATTCCTATTGAAAGATTAGAGTTACAATCAAGTGATATTGTTACTTTAAATAAAAATAATACCGTATCATTTAAACAAACGGGTTATTATAAAATATCTTTTATGGTTGCCGGTTATGTTAAAACTAATTCAACATTTGATTATCAAAAAGATTTTATTGCTGTTGGTTTTAGAAGAGTAGGTAGTGATTCAATTTTTGTTGGTGATAGTGAATGGATTGTAAATAGTATTCCTACTCAAGTTCATGGTGATGGTATTATTTCCGTTGCCGATACATCTATAGAATTTGAACTGGCTAATGTAAGTTACGAGTCTATGTATTTACTTAGTCCCTTTATAAATAATATCAACACTGATTCTTATTTCGTTAATCCCGTCGTTCGTTTAAATATAACTTATTTAGGAGATTAAAAAATTAAAGAAGGTTTACATTTTACCTTCTTTAATTAATTTTTCAAAACGATCATGAACATAAGAATTGCCTCCTAAAGCTTGATAACGATCATATAGTTCATAAGCATTTTCTTTTTGAATTGATGTTTTTTCATTACCTTTTTCCATATCATTTATAAAACCAATCAAAATTATTTTTATTAATTCTAGTTCAATATTATTTCTACCTTCGGTAGATACTTTTTGAAGTTTATCTATTTTTTCATTCAATGGTTTTAATATTTTAGAAATAATAGTTTTGGAAAAGGCAATTAAACTGATGATAGCCCCAATGAAAACACTTAAAAATGTAATAATAGTTGCTATTTGTCCTAAAGTAATATTTTCCATAAAAATCCTTTCTTTTATAGTAATGTATGCTTCCTTAAATATTCGAATTATAATATAAAACCAAGGTTTAAAAAGTTTTACTTAAAAGTAGGAAAGTGATATAATTTTCTTATAAGAAGGAGAATACAAATATGCAAGAAAAACTAGAAATACTAAAATCTCGAAATGGCTTTATCGCGGCTTTAGACCAAAGTGGGGGTAGTAGTAAAAAAACTTTGGCTAACTATGGCATAAGTGAAGAAAAATATAATACGGAAGAAGAAATGTTTAATTTAATCCACGAAATGCGCAAAAGAATTATTAGTAATGATAATTTTACATCTGCTAAAATTTTAGGCGTAATTTTATTTAATCATACGATGAATAATAAAATAGATGATGAATATACCGCGGATTATCTATGGAATAAAAAGAAAATATTATCATTTTTGAAAATTGATAAAGGTTTAGATGAAGAAAAAGATGGTGTGCAATTATTTAAAGATATTCCCACTTTGGAAGATGATTTAGAATTAGCTATAAAACGTAATGTTATTGGTACTAAAATGCGTTCGGTTATTCATGAAGTAAATAGTGAAGGAATAAAAAGAGTAGTCGAACAACAATTTAAAATAGGAAAAATTATTGCTTCATTTGGTTTAATTCCCATTATTGAACCAGAAGTAGACATTTATGCGATTGAAAAATTTGGTTGTGAACAAATATTAAAAGAAGAAATAAAAGCAGCCTTAGCAAAGAAAGAAAATAACTATACTTTAATATTTAAATTTACTTTACCCGAACAAGCTAATTTTTATGACGAACTTTTAGAATATGATAATGTTTTAAAAATTGTAGCTTTATCCGGTGGTTATACGAAAGAAAAAGCCAATAAATTATTAAAAGAAAATAAAAATATGATTGCTTCATTTTCCCGGGCTTTACTTGAAGGCTTAAATGTTAACCAAACTGATTTAGAATTTAGCGAGTGTTTAAAAGAAAATATTGATACCATTTATGATGCGTCGATTAATAAATAATTATGGAAAAGTTTATTGTTGATATTTTAACAAAATTAGAAAATTTGGGTTTTAAAGCTTATGTAGTCGGGGGTTATGTTCGTGATAAATTATTAAAGAAAAAAAGTTTCGATATTGATATCATTACGAGTGCATCACCTGATATTTTAGAAAAAACTTTTAATCAAAAACAAAATAATTTCGGGGGTATTAATTTTAAAAAAGATAATTATGATATAACCATAACAACTTTTAGAGAAGAAAGCAATTATAAAAATGGTTTCCCAACAAGCCTAAATTTTATTACGGATTTAAAAACTGATTTATTAAGAAGAGATTTTACTATCAATGCTATTTGTTTAGAAAAGGATGAAAATCTAATTGATTATTATGATGGTATTAAAGATCTAAATAATAAAGTTATTAGAATTATTGGGGACATTGATACTAAAATAAATGAAGATATATCCCGAATTTTTAGAGCTGTGAGATTTGCTATTACTTTAGATTTTACGATTGAAGAAAAATTAAAAGTAAAAATTAAAAATACAAAAATTACGAAATTAAATAATCGTTGTATAAAAGAAATAAAACTTATTAAAGAAAGTGCAAACTTTAATAAATACCAAGCATTATTGCAAGAATTAAATTTACTGGCAATAATTAATTTACAAAGATAAAAAATAAGACTATAATAAAAGTTACTAAGGAAGTGGTAAAAATGTTAAATAAAAATAAAAGATTAATTATTGAATCTAATATTATAAAAGAATGTTTAAATCAAAATTTGACATTAAAAGAATTTTTATTACTTTCTTATTTTGATAATGCTTTCGATTTATCCTTTGATTTAAAACTGATAATGGATGTTTTACAAATGAAGGAAGAAGATGTTTTAGAAAGTTATAGTAACTTATTAAGTAAAAAATTATTAAGAGTGGAAACTATTAAAAATGAGGATGGACGAATTTATGAAAAAGTATCTTTAGAACCATTTTATCAATTAATAATATTAAATGAACGAAGAAAAGACAAAGTAAAAGAAAAAGAAGATATTTATACGAAATTTGAAAATGAATTTGGTCGAACTTTATCAGCAACAGATTATGAAAGAATAAATGATTGGATTGATAATAAAGGTTATAGTGAAGAATTAATTTTGGCTGCTTTAAAAGAAGCTATGGATAAGGGAGTCACCACTTTAAGATATATTGATAAAATATTATTTGATTGGAGTAAAAAAGGTTTTAAAAAAGTAGAGGATATCAATGAAGATAGAGCCAAAGAAGATATTCCTAGTTTTGAAACTGAAGTAATGAATTTTGATTGGTTAAATGAAGGCAATAGAGTTAATTAATTATTTAGATAGTTTATATCCTTTGGCTCAATGTGAATTAAATTATACAAAAGATTATGAATTATTGATAGCAACTGTTCTTTCAGCTCAATGTACGGATAAAAGAGTTAATGAAGTTACCAAAGTTCTATGGGAAAAATATGATATTTTTTCTTTGGCTATAGCTAATAAAAAAGATATTGAAAAAATAATTTATCCTGTAGGTACTTATAATAAAAAAAGTGCATTTATTATTGAAATAGCTAAATCTTTAGTCGAAAACTATAATGGTAAAGTGCCTAATGATCGTGGATTTTTAGAAAGCTTGCCGGGAGTAGGGCGAAAAACTTGCAACGTCGTTTTATCTAATATTTATAATGTTCCCGCTATTGCAGTTGATACCCATGTGGCTAGAGTGGCTAAACGCTTAGGTATCGCCAAAAAAGATGATGATGTCTTAACTATTGAAAAGAAATTAATGAAATTTTTACCTAAAGAAAATTGGAGTAAATGTCATCATCAATTAGTTTTATTTGGTCGTTATATTTGTAAAAGTAAAAATCCTTTATGTGAAAATTGTCCTATTCAATGTAAATATTCCAAACTAAAAAAGTAGTGTTGTGAACTACTTTTTTAATATTTCGAAAATTTTGTCTTTCGTTAAACCTAAAGCTTCAAGCTCTTTAATTTTTTCTTTTATTTCGTTAGTTAAAAAGCTTATTTTTTCTTCCTTAGCTTTGTTGATATCGCTTGTAATAAATGTTCCTTTGGTTGATTTTGAAACAATAATATTTTTGTTTTCTAAAATATCATAAGCTTTTTTCACCGTATTAGGATTGATACTTAAGCTAAGGGCAAGTTCCCGAATAGAAGAAATTTGTTCATTCGGTTTTAATACTCCTATTGCTACCATATTTTCAATAGCTTTAACTATTTGTTCATAAATAGGTGTTCGTGATTGATAATCAATATTTATATTCATATAAATCTCTTTCTTTTAGGTCATCTAATAATTCATTTAGTTTTTCATCATTTTGATATTCATTGAATTTTTCCATATAGAAATCGTCAAAACTTTTACCATCACCAACAATATAATTATATTGTTTATTTAGACTATTTCCCATCGTTAAAATGTAATAACCTTCTTTAATTTCATCGTTTTGATGTTCTTTAAAATAATTTAAAAAGGCATCATTATTTTTATTAAATAAGAATCTTAAGACATATTGATTAATTTTAGAATTAAAGGTTTCAATATTACTATAATAACTTGACCATAAAGTGGTCTTTTCTTCATCATATTTATAATTATTTATAAAAGTATTATTTATTTGGTGAGCAACATAATTAGCTAAGTCTTTCGATTTACCAACTTCATAAGTTAGAGATTTAAATTCATGATTTTCATAATAGTAAAGTTGTAGAGCACTAAAATTAATATCTTCATTAACTTCATTATCTTTATTTAGCTTTAATAAATTTATTAATTCTTCACTAGCATTAACTTTTACATAATTCATTGTTAATTTTGTGGCTGTTAATTTATCAAAATTTAATTTACCTAAATCACTTAAAATATTATTTTCTTTGATATAATTATCCACTAAATTGTCTTCAATTGGTAAATAAACATAGAAAGTATAAATAGTATTATGATATTTTGTTTTAGCTCGATATGTATTGTAATTATAATAATTTGGTCTAATAATAATATTTTTTATTAAATTTTTATCAGTTATTTGTAAATCAGTGTATCCATTATAATCAATTGTTAGAGTATTAATATTATCTAAATAAATTTCTTTTTTACTTAACCAATTCCAAGTGAGAAACATTCCTTGAAGTAAAGCAATACTTAAAACAAATATGGCTAAATTAAGTACAATTTTATCAATTCTTTTTTTCACAATTAAGTCATACGCAAAGAAATAGATTAAACTGATGACAATAAAAATTAACCAATTACTGAAAGATTCAAACATACTTCTAAAACAAATAAAGGCTAAAGGTAGAAGAGTTAAACATTTAACTAAATTATAAATTAATTCACTTTTAAAACTACATTCATTGTTTTCCATTTTTCTTTTCAAGAAAGCGATAAAGCCTAAGATGGAATAAACAATAGTTAAGGTACCAGTTAAGATTAAATCCGTAGAGCGATATTTACCAATTGTAAGAAAAGCAAAAGGCGTATTAAGATTATAGTTTTCTAAAGGAACAGACATATAAACATATTGGTAACCATTTTCATCAACATCTTTTTGACATTCTTCCGTATCACAATAAACATAAGCTTTTTGATTATTTTCCATGAAATTTTGATTAACTATTTTAAAGAAAGGAACGATAGATATAATTAAGATACTTACAATTAAACCCGTAATTAAGTTACCTGATAAACAAATAGCTAAAGTGGTAACACTAAAAATAAATAGATAAGTAATACTAAAATAAATAAAATAATCTAGTAACATACTAAATGGAATAATTAAATTAGTGGTTAAACTAAAGATATACATGATTAAAGTATTAAGTAGTAATATTCCAAGTATAAGTAAAATACCTCCAAGATAATTTGTTAAAAAGATTGTTTTTCTATTAATAGGTTTTGATAAGTAAAAATCAACACTTTTTTTCTTAAAGACAAAACCATATAAAACAAAAGCTAAGATAGTCGG
>CANPZG010000046.1 GCA_947588765.1 uncultured Bacilli bacterium | reverse complement strand
TCTTCAACATACATATATCATATCATATTTTTTTAAATTTTTGTACTGTTTTATCACCTCATATCTAATACACAGCATAAATTTTTATTAAATTCAGCTACTTTTGAAGGATCTGTTAAAAAACTTTGTGATAAATCACATTGAGGATTAATCCTAGTTATTATTTCTGGAGATATTTTTGGTTGTTCATTTAGATTATCCCTTAAATCAATTGACTCTTCATTTAAAAAAACATTTTTATCTTCCACATTACCATTTAAATTCATAACATTTCTCCTATAATCATTGTATCATAGTTTTAAAAAATAATTAACTTTTTTTCATAATTATCTCCAATATCTTATTTTATGCATCTTTTAAACTGTTTTCATTCAATAAGAAATCGTAAATACTCATATATATAATTCCATTTTCATCCTGCCATTTTATAAAATGATCATAAACAATAACTATTTTTTTGAAATTATCTCCTATATTTAAAAACGATTGCAATTCTTGTTCTTTTTTTTCATCATCATTAATATTATAGGCAGATTGAATATAATATCTATCACTACCCTTATTAACAACAAAATCAATTTCTAACTGCTTATAATCCTTTTTTCCATTATTTAAATTACTTCTTTTTTCTATAACACCAATATCAACATTAAAGTTTCTTCTTCGTAATTCATTATAAATTATATTTTCCATAATATGATTTTTTTCTATTTGTCTAAAATTGATTAAACTATTTCTAATACCAATATCTACAAAATAATATTTAGAGGGTGTTTCAATATACTTTTTACCTTTTACATCAAATTTTTTGGCTTTTTCTATTAAGAAGGCCTCTTCTAAATATTTTAAATATGATGAAATTGTTTTATCGGTAATGTTTTTATTACCTTTACTAATAAATGTATTATACAATTTAGTGGGATTAGTAAGAGATCCTATACTTGATGATATTATTTCAATTAATATCTTTAATTCTTCATCATTTTTTATATCATTTCTCTCAATCACATCATTAATATATACATTATTTTTTTGAAAGTTTAAATAATCAATTTTTTCTTCTATTGTTTTTAAAGTGGCAACAAAAGGTAATCCCCCGAAATTTATGTATTCATCTAGGCCCTTTATTTCATCTCCATCATAAGTAGACATATATTCAGAAAAGCTTAAAGGGTACACTCTTATTTCATCTCCCCGACCTCTAAATTCAGTAATGATATCTGAAGATAAAAATTTTGAATTACTACCTGTTACATATACATCCAAATTATTTTTTCTCAAAAAACTATTTAGTACACTCTCAAAATTATTTACTTTTTGTACTTCATCTAAAATAATATAATGCATACTATCATCTATTACTTTACTCATAATGTATTCATAAAGTTTTTTAGAATTTGTATATTCTTCATTTTCAATAGAATCTAACTCTAATTTAATAATATGATTTTCATCTACACCATTATTTAGAAGATAATTTTTATATATTGGATCTAATAAATATGATTTACCACTTCTTCTAATACCTGTAACAATTTTTATAAGTTTGTTCCCTTTTTTTGATATTAATTTATTTAAATAATAATTTCTTTCAATTTCCACTCTAAAATCCTCCTTTGTACTAATATTAATATTATACACTTTTAAAAAATTTTTATCAATAGTTTATTACGGAAAAACTGTCCTAGGACAGTTTTTCCGTAATATTATGTAATCATAATAGAAGTGTTGACAGTTATAACAACTCGTTCACTTGTTAGTAAAAATAAAAGATCTAAAAGTCAACTACTTTAATTTAAATTCATAACATTTCTTCTGGAATTATTATATTATGGTTCTAAAAAATAATTAACCATTTTTTCATAATTATCTTGACTATTTAGACAAGTATCTATTAAATAACCTTTTTCACCATTTGTTTGGTATTCTTTAATACCTCTTATATAAAAATCTTTATTTCTATCTTCAATATAAAATGGCATTATATCATTATATAGACATTCTCTAACATTATCATTCTACTTACTCGACCATTACCATCTTGAAAAGGATGAATATGCTCAAATCTAACATGAAACTCAATAATATCTTCAATAGTTTTTTTAGATATTTTATTATACCAAACTAATAAATCTTTCATATCTTTTTCTACATGACTTGTTAAAGATGTTTCAATATTTCCAACAAAATTTTTTATCTTTTTATATTCACCAACATTAAACCATTCTTTTTCACTATCAGTTAAAGTTCCATCTTTTAAAATAAAATGATATTTTTTTATCATTTCTTCAGAAAGTTTTTCATCAATTGTATCTAACATATATTTAAATAAAGTAAAATGATTTTTTGTTTCTGTAGTATCTTTTAAAACTATAACTTTATCACTACTTGTTAAAATAGTCATAAATACTTGCAGTTTCATCAACTGTTATAGTAGAGCCTTCTATGCGATTATTATTATTATTATTATTATTATAAGCAAAATCTATTTGGGTTTTATGATATAAATTGCCAGACAAATTTATATTTTTTTGTTCTAATAATGCTTTTTTAATTTTGTTTACTTCCATAATAATTATCTACTCCCCATATAACTTATTTAAGTTTTAAAATTTTATAAATAAAAGATACTAATTTGTTTAGTATCTCAAATTTTTTTAATAATTATTATCGCTTCTTAAGAATGGAGGAATTTCATATTCTTCAGATGGAGTCACAGGTGTTTTTCTTTTTGGTATTTCTTCATCATTAAATAAGGCTTCTTCTCCAACTTCTTCATCAAATCCTGTTGCAATAACTGTAACTATTACTTCATCAGTTAAGTTTTCGTTCTTTATGGCGCCGAATATAATATTAATATCAGAATTAGCTGCTTCTCTAACAGTTTCAACAGCATCTTCAATTTCAAATAATGTTAAGTTGTTACCACCCGTAACATTAACAATGGCATTTCTTGCTCCTTCAATAGTTGCTTCTAGTAAAGAATTGGCAACGGCTTGACGAGCAGCTTCAATTGCTCTATTTTCTCCCGCATTGCAACCAATACCAATGATGGCAGTACCACTTTTTTCCATAACAGTTTTAACATCGGCGAAGTCTAGGTTTATAACTCCGGTTACGGCAATTAAATCAGAAATTGATTGAACGCCACGATGTAAGACATTATCTACTTCTTTGAATGCATCATCAAAACTTGTCGTCTTATCAATTATATCTCTTAAACGATCATTTGGAATAACAATTAAAGTATCAACATGTTTCTTTAAATCTTCCAAACCTACTAAAGCATTTTCCATTCTTATTTTACCTTCGAAACGGAAAGGTTTAGTAACAATACCAACAGTTAAAGCTCCTTGTTCTTGAGCAATTTCCGCAATAATTGGAGCAGCACCAGTACCAGTTCCACCACCTAAGCCACAAGCTACAAAAACCATATCAGCGCCACTGCAAGCTTCTTCTAATTCTTTTTTATTTTCTAAAGCCGCTGCTCGACCAACTTCTGGGTTAGCTCCAGCACCACGACCTCCAGTAATATCTTTACCAATTTGGATTTTATTTTGGCATAATGAAGCATTTAATACTTGTAAGTCTGTATTTACAACATAAAAATCAACACTTTTTACGCCTTCTTCAATCATACGGTTAACAGCGTTACAACCGCCACCGCCGACTCCTATAACTTTAATCTTTGCAATTTGATCCATCTGTAATCCGTTCATATTCTCTTCTCCTTAATTATCGAAAAAATAACCAAATATTTTTCCTAGTATTGAATTATCATTTATATTTACTTTGCGATATCCTCCGAGTTCATTTTGTTCTTCTAAAGAAAAAATGGAAAAATCGCGATTTCTTAATCTTAATCGGCTATCATAATACTTAATATAACCTAGTGCTGTTGAATACTTATTATGCCTAGCTCCTATTTCCGTAATGTCACCGACATAAACATTTTTAAATATTTGTTCTGCTAAATATTTAAATTCGCTTATCTCTGTCATACCCCCTACGATTATTATATAACTAATTTCCTTTTTTGTTAAGAGATTTATTTGTTTTTTTGCTAAATTTAAGATTTCTTCTAATCTACCCATTACGACTTCACTAGCATCATATTGATTAATCTTAACTTTTTGGCCCATGATATTGTCTAAGACAATTGCTTCACTAGGTGTTGCCATATTCTTATCCGCTAGAGCCATATTTTCTTTAATGTAAGTGGCATCATCTAGGCTTATTTTATAAACATAACTTAAATCTTTATCAATATTCAAACTACCAATATCAATCACTTCACTACTCGTAAGTATACCTTTATTAAAGACTGATACTTCGGTTTTAGAAAAACCAATATTGATTAATGCTCCAACATCTGAGGTATTAACGCTATCTTTAAATTCGTAAAAGTCTCCTAAAGGGCCTATTGCAATATCAACAACTTTAACATTGATTTTTTCTAAACATTTAATAATGGGAATAACATTTTTACGAGGCACCGTAATTGCTACAGCCTTAGTTGCTAACTTTGCTCCTTTCATTCCTAAAGGATTGGCAACAACTTCATCATCATTAATGCGAAATTTAGAAGGAATAATACTAACTATTTCTTCGCCATCGGGTATTTTTTTATAAATTGATGCTTGTAAAACACTCATAATATCATTACCCGTTATTTCTTCCTCGGGATTTAGACTAATCGCACCTTCCATTAAATAATAGTTAGCACCAAGAATGGGAACTCCCACAATAACTTTACTAGGTCTTATGCCAATAGTTTCTTCAGCTTTACTAAAGGCTTCCTTTAGGCTTTCAATCGCACTTTCGGGATTAATAATAAAACCTTTTTTAACTCCCCGGGATGGGATATTGATACATGCTAAAATATTGAGCTTATTTTTAACAATTTCGCCCACAACCAGTTTAATTTCTACATCACCTATGTCTAAGCTAGCAATTATTTTCCGCATTTTTAATCCCTATCCTTCTTTTATCATTATAACTAAAAACTAGTATTTCTGCAAGAAAATTTGACAACTTCAATTATTTTTACTATAATACAACGGACATTAGGAAGTGAATAAAATGATTATAACAATGAAAATGCATAAATACATCAATGAATTATTAAAAAATCAAAATATTACCAACAATGAATTAATTCATAATCTTTATTCACGCAAAGAATATTTAGAACTTTTAAAACCAGTATTAGAATTAATAAAAAGTAATCCTTATGCTTCTTACACTACTTTAAAAAATAAATTATTAGCTCGCAGTATTTTAAAGAAAACTATTATTGATTTTGTTAAAGAAACGGAATTAACACCCGGTTTAGTTTTAAACTTTGGTACTGAAAAAATGCGCGAATTTTTAGTTTATGGAAGAAGCCAAGAATATGAACTTATTGGTAATAAAAAAGTATTTAATCCAGTTAATATGGAATCAAATACGATTTTTGATTTAGCTTCCACTTCCAAATTATTTACGGCAATATCTATTACCAAATTAGCAGAAGAAAAAAGACTTGATTTATATGATACTATTACCAGTATTGTACCCGAATTTAAACATTTAGATGACGTTACTGTTTTAGATTTATTAAAATTTAAAGTAAATATTAAAACTTCTATAAGAGTTGATGAAGCTAAAACAAAAGAAGAAGCTGAAAGTATTTTATTTACAGCATATAAAAATAATCAAGATGTCTACAATTCTTATACAGATATTGGAGCAATGGTTTTAAGATATGTTGTGGAAAAAATAACTAAGATGTCTTTTAATGATTATGTTATAGAAACTATTTTTAAACCTCTTGGTATGAATGAAACTTTTCTTAATGTACCAGAAGAATTAATTAAAAAGGGGCGGGTTGCAAGTGAAAACTTCTCTACTATTATTGATAAAGATGGCAATCCCCTAACTAAAATAGATACCACTCCAGGTATCGTGCAAGATTCTAAAGCTTTAGCCATCGGTAAAAATGAAGGTATCGCCCCAGGCCATGCCGGTTATTTTTCAACTACTAGTGATATGATTACATTAGGTCAAGCTTTAATTAATAATAAAATTTTAAATCGCGATAGTGTTTTATCTTTAAGTGAAAATATTGTTGGAACAGCTCTTGATGATGGTTACTCATGGTTTTATGGTTCTTTAGTATTTTCTAAACAACCAGTTATTGATGGTAAACTTAATGTTGACCACCGTCTATCAGGAAAAACATTTATGTCTCCCGGTTTTGCTGGAACTACTTTATATGTTGATCCTTTAAATAATATTTGTCTATTCATTGGGGCTAATCGTTTACATAATAGAATATGGCAAATTCATGAAAATCAAAAAGAAAACATTATTACTAATCCTATTACTCACAAACAAACATTTAAATTTAAAGATGGCACAGAACAAGTAATAAGTATTCGTTTCACTGGAGAAAAAGAAAAAATAATTAATCAAGCCTTAACTTTATCTTTACAACTCCAATTATTAGAAAGATTATTTCCAAATCAAAAAGAGATTAAATTAGTTAGGGAACTAAATTAAATCTCTTTTTTAATAATTATTTATGTCTATAATATATGGGCTTTCTGCTTCACCATCACCAGAATTAGATGCTTTTTTTACATTTGTTTTTAAATAAAATACTTGCCTAAGATTTGCAGAATTGCAATGTGGTCTAAAACTATTTACGCCACATGTTTGATTTGAAGCAATAAAATATATATGATTAGCATCATTATATCTTGTTATTGTCCATTCAAGAGAATTTAATACAAGCCAATTCATTTCCTTATTTATCTTTGGATTATTTGTAGATGAATAATTCCAATTTATTTCTTTTTTAGCATATACAAAATCTGAAACATACATTAACCCAATATAACTCTTTGTTTGTAATATATTCATAGTGCATTTAGAATTATCAAGTAAATCACAAATATCATTAATATTAAATCTATTATCTCCCAATTCATATTGAAATACTGTTTTAGTACTAGCTCTAACTGCATTATTCCATATTCCAAATCCACCTGTAATCCATGTATGATTTTCTATCATTTGCTGCCATTCATTTGGATTAGTTTTTATATCATTACCTTTTCCTAAAAATGTATTTAAAAAATAATTATTCAAATTTACTTTATTTAAATTACTTAAATACCATTGATTTTTATTTTCATCATATGCTTCAACTCCATATGTAGTATTCCAGTAATATACGCCTATTTTATTTTTATAACCATCATATGCAGAATCTGTAGAATTTCCAATATAACCTCCAAGTGTTCCTGTTTCTATAGAAGTTGCATAATCAGCTCTAATTAATTTTAAATTATAATTTCCATCTTTATCGTCATCAAATAATCCTATTATTCGATATAAATATAAGTAGTTATCATTTGTTGGGTCATTTGAGCAGTCTCCTCCAAAACAAATATAATTATTTACTTCATCATTTCCACCACTATAGCGATAATTATAATCTTCAGCTTCTAAATATGCATTAACCATTCCTTCATAATCTGGTTTTCCATCATGATATATTAAAGTATTATCTTTATGAGCTATTAGATATTCTGCCATTGTTTCTTCTCTTTCGTAACCTTTTACTATTACTCCTAATTTAATATTTTTATTCATTGTATCATTATTAGCATTTTCATCTATCCATATATGTAATTTATATTCACTTTCTCCTTTTAAAGGAATATTATTACTATATATTTTATATATCTTGTTATATCCTTTATTTACTCCTTGGTTTATTTCTTCTATTTCTTTAGTTGAAATATCACTTGCTTCTTCTTTTGTTATTAGATTTGTTTCTAATACTGTATCATTCTTACTTGTTATTCCATATCTTATTAAATTATCATCTATTTCATTTTCACTATATGTTAATAGATATAAATTAAATCCTGTATATTCTTCACAGGTACTACTTATCGTAAATTCATATGGAGTTGTTTGTAAACCCATCTCTTCTTCCATTGGATACATATTTGTTAGATTTATTGTACTATTATTATCTTTTAATGTTATCTTAGCACAATTATTTATTCCTATTTCTGTTTGGTTATTTTCTTTTTCTGCTTTTGGTTTCATATAAGAATATGTTACACCTATTGATAATATTGTAACTACTAATATTCCTATTGCTAAAAGTATTATTGTTTTCTTTTTATTCATTTATCAAACACCTCATTTTTCCTTATTTTACTATATATATATATATATCATGTATACTATTACTTGTAAGTTTATTGATGAATTATACAAT
>CANPZG010000045.1 GCA_947588765.1 uncultured Bacilli bacterium | reverse complement strand
ATTTTTCGCATATTTCACCTTTATTTCAATAATGTTTTGTTATATAATTAAAACGTAAGGTTTTACTGATAAAATCTTATTAATTTAGGTGATAAAAATGACTACAAATATAACTTTTGAGGAATTAGAACCTCAATTAAAAAAACGAGAAAATTATGAAACAATAAAAAAAGCTTATGAATACGCTAAAGAAGAACATAAGGGTATGCATAGGTTAACGGGGGATGATTTTATAACTCATCCTTTAGAAGTATGCAAAATATTATTAGATTTAAATGTTGATGATACTACTTTAATAGCGGCTTTACTTCATGAAGTCATTAATAATGGTGATAAAACTAAAGAAGATATCGAAAAAGTTTTTGGTAATGAGGTTGCTTTAATCGTGGAATCAATATCGAAAATTAATAAATTGGAATTACCTGATAAAAATGAAAGTTCCGCTTATTATTTAAGAAAAATTTTAGTTGGCTTAACGATTGATGTTAGAGTTTTATTTATAAAACTTGCCGATAGACTCCATAATATGCGAACTAATTGGGCGATAAACACCGAAAAACAAAAGGAAAAAGCTGAAGAAACATTAGATGTTTTAGTACCTATTGCCCATCGTTTAGGGATTAATTCGATTAAAAGTGAATTAGAAAACTTATCTTTATATTATTTAAAACCTAATGTTTATAATGATATCTTAGAAAAATTAAATGATAATATTGATAACTTAAATGCTTATCTAGAAGATATGAAAGAATCTTTAATTGAAATATTGACCGAAGCGGGGATTAAATTTAAAATTAAAGGTCGGGTTAAAAGTGTTTATAGTATCTATAATAAATTAAATAATGGTAAAAGATGGGATCAAATATATGATATTTTAGCTCTAAGAATATTTGTCGAAAAAGAAAGTGAATGTTATACCGTTGTTGGATTAATTCATGCTAATTTTAGACCAATGCCTAAAAGATTTAAGGATTATATAGCTAACCCAAAAGAAAACATGTATCAATCTTTACATACGACAGTCTTTGGCGTTCATGGGCAAGTGTTTGAGGTGCAAATTAGAACTTATGAAATGGATGAAATTGCCGAAAAAGGGATAGCATCCCACTGGTCATATAAAGAAAAAGGTTCGAAAAAAGTTCAAAGTATTATGGAACAAAAACTAGAAATGTTCCGTAATGTTATTGAAACAGGAGAAACCGAAGCTGACTCGGATTTTGAAGCTAGTGTCAATTCCGAAATATTTACGGATTCTATTTATGTGTATACTCCAAATGGTGATGTTGTCGAACTACCAAAAGGCAGTACGCCAATTGATTTTGCTTATCGCATCCACTCTGGTGTTGGCGATACCACTGTTGGAGCTATCGTTAATGACCAAATAGTACCACTTTCAACAATTTTAAATAGTGATGATATTGTTAGTATTAAAACAAGTAATACGGCAACTCCAAATAAAGATTGGTTAAATTTTGTTAAAACTAACCAAGCAAAAAAGAAAATAAAAGCTTACTTTAGTAAAAAGGATCATGATGATTATATTACTAAAGGTAAAGATATATTAGAAAAAGAATTAAGAAAACGAAAACTTAGTTTTAATACTATATTTAATAATGAAGCAATTAAGAAGATAACGACTGACTTACATTTAGAAACTCTTGATGATATTTATCTATCAATTGGTTCCCTTAGATATACAGCTGGTTATATTTTAAACCTAATTAATACGGAAAAAACTGTGGCTCCTGATCCATTACTAGAGAGAAAAGCTAAACCAGTTAAAATTAATTATAAGAGTGATGTTTTTGTCGATGGGGCCGATAATATCTTAGTTAATATGGCTAAATGTTGCATGCCAGTTAAAGGTGATGAAATAATTGGTTATATTACAAAGGGGCAAGGTATTACCATTCATAAGAAAAATTGTCCAAATGTAGCTAATATGGATGAAAGAATTATAAATGTCAGTTGGAACGAAGATAGTATGAATTACTATTATACTAATATTTATGTTACAGTTAATGAAAATAAAAATATTATGGCCGAAATCATTACCGAAATTGGAAAAAAAGATTCATTAGTTAGATCATGTAATACCATTGAAAAAGATGATAAACTAATTTATGAATTAAATATTAGAATAAAAGATACGGAAATGTTAGAAACAATAATTAATTCTTTAATGATAATGCCTAATGTTATTGATGTTGCTAAACATATGTGAGGTTTTATGATAGTTTTAGTACAAAGAAGTAAAGAATCTAGTGTTTCAGTTAATAAAAAGATAGTAGGTAAAATTGATAAAGGTTTAGTATTACTAGTAGGTTTTACTTTAACTGATACTGTAGAGGTACTACCTAAAATGGTTAAAAAGGTTCTTAATCTAAGAATATTTGATGATGAAAATGGCGTAATGAATAAAAGTATTTTAGATGTGGGTGGTAAAATTCTATCTATTAGTCAATTTACTTTATATGCTGATACGAAAAAAGGTAATCGACCAAGCTATATTAATGCTTTAAATGGTAAGGATGCTATCCTACTATATGATAAATTTAACGAATTACTAAAAGAAGAAATAGAAGTTCAAACTGGTATTTTTGGTGCTGATATGATAGTTAATATTACTAATGATGGTCCAATTACTATTGCCTTAGAAATTAATTGATTTTTAAATATGTTTATGATAGTATATTTTCTAAATTGGAGGTATTTATGACTGAATTTGCTTTTTCGGACAAAGATTTATTAAATATTTACGAAACCACACTAGCAATTAATAATGAGTTAATTACTTTAATGAAAGAAAATGGTTTAGGTTATATAAAAGTACCTTTTTCTTATACTATACCAGATGAATTATTGCGATGTTTTTCTAGTTATACACGTAAATGGTTAGAAGGCGAAAACGCACTTTTTTATGTTAGTAGTTGGGAAGATGAAAGAATTTGTTCAGAACTTTTATTTGGTGATAATGTTGATGATGAATGTTTTTATTTAGTATTTCCTGGCATTCAAAATTTGGAAGATATTGATGATGAAGCCAAAAATAGGTTACTTAATCACCTTGAAAATGGAATAATTCTTTATACAACATTTATTCAATATTATAATAAAGTTTATCGCGAAGATATTATTAAACTAATAGAAAGTCATGGAAAATTACGAACTGAACTAATGAAAAATGTTGATGAGGTAAATTCTAAAATAAGTGATTTTGCTAGACAAAGGAACAAAAAATAACTAAGAAAATTGATCAATGATTGGTCAATTTTTTCTTGCAATATTGCGATTTTATGATAGAATAGATAATACTCTTTGAAAGTTAAGAAGGGGAAATATATGAAGTTAAATAGTGTAAGGGAAATGAAGCAAATTACTAAAGATTTTAAAGATGATAACCTCTTTAATTTTAAAAATGTTTTCCGATACTTTCGAAAAATATTTTTTACTTGGTTTTCGTTAAAAATATTTCTTTTATGCCTTATTTTATCTTCACTTGCAGCTACACAAAATTTTGAAATTATCTTAACGTTAGGAATACTTGGAACATTTACATCTTCTTTTGTTGTAGCTACTCTTAGAACAATAAAAGAGTATCCCAAACTGATAGAGTATGGTAAATTATTAGTTAGGGAAAATAATGATATTAAAGCTCAAAAAGTTATTTTAGAAAATAAAATAAAGAAGAAACATTATGATGTTAAACCAAAAAAGCTAAAAGAAGAAACTTTGAATTTAGATTTAGAGTTTTTAGAAAATATGAAAGACTTATACTTAAGTTTAGATTCAACAGATACCGATGCTAAAATTATTAGGTTAGATATGCTAAAACTTAATACATTAAGAAATAGCTATCCATCGTTTTATAATAAAGAGTTAATAATAAATCAAGTTAATGAAATATTAGAAGAATTAAAAAATATTGAAGAAAAACATAAAGTTAGTTCTTTAATGAGAAAGAGGTATTAAAATGGGAAAAAGTACAAAAATAAAAGATCATCGTAGCTATGTTTATGACTGCAAAAAATCATTTGCTTTAAAAAGAAAGACAATGTCTGAAAATTTAGAAGCAAGACTACAAGAAATTGAAAATGATATAATTCATGATTTTTATGCCGATGCACGTAGTAAATTGCTTAGTTTATCTAAAGATGGTATTAATGAATTAGTTTGGCGGATGCAAGCTTCTTTAGAAATGCAAGAATATAATTTTAAAAAGGCCGAAAATTTGTTAGATAAAAGTGAAAATATGGATAGAATAAGACAAAAAGCTTTGAATGATATAACTCTTAAAAAAGGATTAATTTATTTTACTAAGGGAGAATTCGATATTGCTGAAGGTTATTTTGCGGAACTATTATGTTATCCAACTGATTATTTCTTTGGCTTTAAATATTTATTATTTATTGAAATTATCAAAGGACATTATCATAATGCTAAAAAGATTTTAGATAAAATTGCACCAATATGGAATAATGAAAGATTTGTAAATAAATTATATGGTATAATTAATCTTAATTTAGGATTAGATGTACCTGCTAGCTTTAGTAATACATATTTAGATAATCGTCTTAATAGTTCGGATTTAAAAATATTAGTTGAAAATTTAAGATTAAGATTTTTAAATGGAATTAATGACCCTGTATATATTAAAAAATTTACAAAAGATACGGACTTTTATGATTTAGTAGCCTTTGCAATAGAAAAAATAAAAGAAGTACCTAAAAGTTATAGTGAAATATATGGTAGATATATTATTCAAAGTGATGAAATTAAAGGTTTTGTTAAAAATAGTCCAACTACTGATATATCTGTTAAAACTTTTGGCCCAGCCGATAAAATTATAACTATTGAACCAATTCAATTATCTAAAAATTTTAATCGAGAAGATTTTAGTTTAACAAGAAAAAAATAAATTGACAAAATAAGAAAAATAACTTATTATTTAAGAGTAATTATTTGTTTAACAGAGTAATTTTAAAATGCTATATAGAGAGCTAATGTTTGGTGAAAATTAGTTAGATATTTTAAAATGAAGATAGTAAACGGTAAATAAAACGTATTTCTGCGTTAAAGAAAAAAAGAGCATAGAATTCTATGAAATAAGGTGGCACCGCGAATGACTTCGTCCTTATGACATAGGATTTTTTATATTTAAGGAGGAATTTATGAAAAAAATTAATAATGCAGAGTTAAATTTAAAAGCATTAAATCAAGAAGTGGAAGTGTATGGTTGGGTTGCTAAAAAAAGAAATTTAGGTAACTTACTTTTCATTGATTTAAGAGACCGTTCAGGTATTGTCCAATTAGTAATTAGACCAGATAATAAAGATTATGCTGTGGCAGAAGCTCTAAAAAATGAATATGTCGTTAAAGCTATTGGGAAAGTTGTCGAAAGAGAAAATAAAAATTTAAATATTCCCAGTGGGGAAATCGAAATTGAAGTTAGTTCTCTAGAAAGTTTAAATAAATCAAAAGAATTACCTTTTGATATTAGTTCTAATACAACTGCCCTAGAAGATACCAGATTAAAATATCGGTATTTGGATATAAGAAGAGATGAAATAAAAAATAGATTAATTATTAGACATAAAATAAATTTACTTATTCGTAATTATTTAAGTGATTTAGGTTTTATTGAAGTAGAAACTCCTATTTTATGTAAATCAACTCCTGAAGGAGCAAGAGACTATTTAGTTCCATCGAGAGTAAATAAGGGCAAATTTTATGCTTTACCGCAATCACCTCAAATATTTAAGCAATTATTAATGGTGGGCGGTATGGAAAGATATTTCCAAATTGCGAGATGTTTTCGAGATGAAGATTTAAGAGCTGATAGGCAACCAGAATTTACCCAATTAGATATGGAAATGAGTTTTATTAATGAAGATGACATTATGAGTGTAGCCGAACAATTAGTTGCTCATATCTTTAAAGAAATAAAAGGTATTGATATAAAACTTCCATTATTAAAAATGCCTTATGATGAAGCGATGGATAAATATGGTTCCGATAAACCGGATTTAAGATTTGGTATGGAATTAATTGATATAACAAATGTATTTAAAAATACTAATGTCGAATTTTTAAAAAGTAATTTAGATGATGGTGGCATTATTAATGCTATTGTTGCTAAAAATTGTGCTAGTAATTATTCGAGAAAAGAAATTGATAAATTAACGGATTATGTCAAGACGTATAAGGCTAAAGGATTAGTTACCTTAAAAATGGAAGATGAGTTAACTGGTTCGATTGTTAAAAATTTAGCTAAAGAAGAAATAGATGCTTTAATCAAAACATTAAATTTAGAAAAAAATGATATTGCTTTTATAATTAGTGATAAGAAAAATATTACGAAAGTTGCTCTCGGAGCTTTAAGATGTAAATTAGCCCGTGATTTAAATTTAATCCAAGAGAATGATTATAAATTATTATGGGTAACCGATTTTCCTTCATTTGAATGGAGTGAAGAAGAAGGTAGATTTATGGCTATGCATCACCCATTTACCGCTCCAAAAGATAGCGATATCGATAAACTTTTAACTGATAAGGCTCATTGCTATTCTAAAGCTTATGATATTGTTATTAATGGTTATGAAGCTGGTGGTGGATCAATTAGAATTCATGATGAAAAGGTACAAGAAATTATGTTTAAAGCTCTAGAATTAACCGAAGAACAAATAAAAGAAAAGTTTGGTTTCTTCGTTGATGCTTTAAAATATGGAACACCTCCTCATGGTGGTATTGCTTTAGGATTAGATAGATTAACCATGCTTTTAAGTAATACCGAAAATATCAGAGATGTTATTGCATTCCCTAAAACTGCTTCAGCTTCCGATTTAATGAGTGATTGTCCAAATAGAGTAGATGAAAAACAATTAAAAGAATTAGGTATTGATATAATAAAGAAATAATTTACAAAACTTAATAGAAGTCAAGAAAAAGTAAGCGACAAAAAGCTTACTTTTTTGCTATATTTAGATATATTTCGACAATATTTTTAACAAATTTAAAAAATTTAATTTAAAAAAAAGGAAATCCGTAGGTAAGGGGATATATATATAAGTGAAGGGGTAAATTTTACCTATATGTTAAATGCTGCGAAAGGAGGAATAAGAATGCATCAAAAGGTAAATATTAAATGGTTGTCTTGCAAATATGATCGAGTATTTAAAAGTGTTATGTTAAGCAATAATTATATGTTTTTAAATGCTTTATTAACTGAGGTAATAGGAACTAAAGAAGAGGTAATAAATAATTTATCTACAGAGCAAAAAATAACTAATAAAAAGGAAAGAATTAAAGTAATGGATATGCTATTTGAAACAACTAATGCCTATGTAAATATCGAAGTAAATAGTAAAGTAGATAAAGAAACTAAAATAAGAAACTTTAGTTATATAACAACCTTTTATAATCATAGTACGAAAAGAGGAACAAATTATGATAAACATAAGAAATACTATCAAATAAACCTAAACTATGGAAGCAATGGGACAATAAAAAGGTATAATCATTTTATGCAAGATAACCAAGAAAACAAGTACATCGATAATTTACAAATAGTGGAAATAAATATGGACTATTTAAAGAAATTATGGTATGCTAAAGACGAAAGAGTAAATGAATATATTCATGTATTAATGCTATGTTTAGAAAAAGAAGAATTAGAGATTTTAAAAAATGAAAGAAAAGGAGATGAAATAATAATGGCATATGAAAAAACGATGAATAAAATTAATGATGATACATTTACATGGGATTATGACCGAGATAATGAAATGTTGATAAATGGAATGAAAGCTAGAGCTAAAGAAGAAGGATTTAACCAAGGAATTAGTCAGGGAATTAGCCAAGGTATTAATCAAGGCAAAAAAGAACAACAAATAGAAATGGCTAAAACATTAATTAATAAAAAGATGTCATTAGATTTTATTCAAGAAGTAACTAAATTATCAAAAATGCAAATAGAAAAGCTGATATAAATATTTGATGGTGTAAAAAATATTTTAAAGGAAGAAATAAGATGAGTACAAAAAAAGAAAAGAATGAAGAATTAGAGTTTACATGGGATTATGATCGAGATAATGAAATGTTAATAAATGGAATGAAAGCTAGAGCAAAAGAAGAAGGATTTAACCAAGGCAAAAAAGAACAACAAATGGAAATGGCAAAAAATTTGATAAAAATTGACTTACCAATTGATAAAATAGTTGAAGTAACCAATTTATCTAAAATACAAATTCAAAAACTGATGTAATAAATACGAATAGATATGTAAAAATATCTATTTTTCTTTAATTTAGTGTTAAAAATATTCAAAAATATGGTAGAATGTATAGCAAGTTATGAAAGTTTTTGCGCAAGCAAAAAGTTTTATAACAGCATTGTACTATGATTTCTAACGACC
>CANPZG010000044.1 GCA_947588765.1 uncultured Bacilli bacterium | reverse complement strand
ACCTAAGCTTGTATCATCTTCACCAAAGTTTTGTTGAGTTGCATTTATTACTATTTCTGTATTTTCAGTATCACCTAATTTATTATGATTATCTTTAACACTAGTTGTTGTAGTATTAATATCAGTCATTGAAAAAGTTAATAAATCAGTAGTACCAGCTGTAGCATCTATATTAAAACTTTCACCATTTCCTAATTGAGCTTGGAAGTAGGCATAAGTTGCTCCAGCAACTAAAACTAATAATGTTACTACTGCTATTACTAGATAGATTATTCCTTTTCTTTGCTCTTTTTCATTCATTTTAGTAACCACTCCTTTATTATAAAATAATTATACTCCGCATTTCTCCACATTTCAAGAATAAAATGTGGAATAATGAGACAATTATATTAGGTGATAAATAAATGATTGGAAAAATACTTAAAACTATGCGAAGAGAAAGTAATATAACTCAAGAAGAACTATCTAAAAAAACATTTATTGGTCGTAGTACATTAAGTGATTATGAAAGAGAAAAAACTGATATTAATTTTGAAAATATTGAAAAAATAGCCAATATTTGTAATTATGATATTTGTTTTATTAAAAGAGACAATCCCAAACATATATTAAATTCTAAAAATATAGATCGTGAAGAAATATAAAAATAATAGTCTAGTTAATTCTAGACTATTATTTTTATTGTATTTTTTTAAATTTAAATGTTAAACTCTTTTGAATTTTGATAAAAATTTACTTTATGCAAAAAGACTTATTGCTAAGTCTTCTATTCTACTATTCCATCTAAACTAAAACTTTTGGCATCAGTTATTTTAACTGGAACAATTTTACCAATTAAATCTTTTGAACCTGTAATATTAACAAGTTTCATAGTATCAGTGTAACCACATACTTTATTATTATCTTTTTCACTAACTTCAGTTACTAATACTTCTACGGTTTTTCCTAAAAGTTTTTTATTACTTTTTAAAGAATAACTATTAACTAATTCATTTAATTTCTTTAGTCTTTCTTCTTTTACACTCATCGGTATTTCATCTTTCATTAAAGCGGCAACAGTACCAACTCGTGGGGAATATATAAAAGTAAAAGCATTATCAAATTCACAATATTTAACAATATCTAAAGTATCTTGAAAATCTTTATCTGTTTCATTTGGAAATCCAACAATAATATCCGTAGTAATCGCAACATTTTTAACCTTTTCTTTTATTTTATTAAATAACTCTTTATATTCGGCGATAGTATATTTCCGATTCATTTTCTTTAATATTTCATCACTACCTGATTGAATAGGCAAATGAACATAAGGCATTACATTATCATATTTACTTATGACATCAATCATTTCATCAGTAAAATTCCAAGGATGTGATGTAACAAATCTAATGCGAGGAATACCAGTTTTAGCTACTTCTTCTAATAAAGTAGCAAAATCATAACCTAAATCTAAGTCTTTACCATAAGCATTAACATTTTGACCTAATAAGGTTACTTCTTGGTAACCTTCTTTTTTTAACTCTTTGACTTCCTCTAAAATGTTTTCCATTTTACGGCTTCTTTCTCTACCTCTAGTATAAGGAACTATACAATAAGTACAAAATTTATCACAACCATAGGTAATATTTATCCACGCACAAATTTTAGAATCTCTTTTATATTTAATATTTTCAAATACTTTATCACTATTAGAATAAACTTGAATATTTTGTTTTTTACTTTTTTTAACAATTAATTCAGGTAATTCATTTAAATTATGGGTACCAATTATGATATCAACATAACTATGTTTTTCTTTTAATGTTTCAACTTCACTTGGTTGTTGGGTTAAGCAGCCACATAAACAAATAATTAAATCAGGCTTTTGTTGCTTTAAATGTTTACATCTACCCAAATAACCAAATACTTTATCTTTAGCGTTTTCTCTAATGGCACAAGTATTTAAAACAATTATATCGGCTTCTTCTAAAGTATCAGTTTTAGTATAACCTAAAGCTTCTAAATAAAAAGTTATTTCTTCGGAATCATGAACATTCATTTGACAGCCATAAGTCCTTAAAAAATATTTTTTACCTTTAAATAAAGGTTCATATTTTTGATCTAAATCCATATAACTAATTTCTTTTTTAGTTCTATCTCTAGCTACACATAAATCAGGTAAATTCATTTCTAACACTTCCTTGACTAATATTTTATCACACCTCTAATAATTGTGAAAGCGGATTTTAATGTAGGTAAGGATATTTAATAAAAGTGTAGAGTTGGAAGTATTTTGAAATGAGAAAATTTAAAAAAAATAGTTATCTTGAAACATAAAAACATTTTAGCCAATGATTTTTAACCAAAACCCGCTTTCCAAAGAACATTTTACATAATTTTTTTTAAAAATCAAGGGTTTCGACAAAACTAGATTTTTTTCGACACAAAAAAAGACTAAAATTAGTCTTTATGAAGTACAATTTTGTTTTGTTTTAATGATTTTTGAACATCAATAACTCTTTGATTTGATGAACCACGCCATTTTAAAGTAAAGTCATGTAAGTCATCAACATATCTACCATCGACTAGAACATCAACATATTGCATTATTTCTTTATCCTTAACATCATCAAACAAGAATCCCGTCCAAACCCATAATGTTTTATGAGGATATTTTTCTTTGAAACTTTTTGCAATTAAAGTAGTTCCTTCAATATTGTTAGGATGAAGAGGCTCACCTCCAAGAAGGGATAAGCCCACGACTTCATCACGATTACATAAGTTTAAAACTTCTTCTAATTTTTCGCCAGTAAATTCTTTTCCTCCATTAAAATCATGAGTTTCGGGATTAAAACAATTTTTACAATTAAAAGTACATCCTTGAACAAATACTGATACTCTTATGCCAGGGCCATTAGAAATATCCATTTTGCGAATCTTGGCATATCTCATTTTTAAGCCTCAGCATCTTTATTATCAACGTGGATAACTCTTTCTTTTATTTCTTGAGTACGACCTTTGTTCCAGAAGTTGGTGCCAATGTAACCACATGTTCTCCGTGCTACATTAAGTTTAGCATGGTCGCGGTTACCGCAGTTAGGACAATACCATTCTAGATTATCATCGATTAAGATTTCACCATCATAACCACATTCTTGGCAATAATCACTCTTCGTATTAAGTTCGGCATACATAATATTGTCATAAATAAATTTAATTAATTCTAAGACAACATCTAAATTATTTGTTAAGTTAGGAGTTTCAACATAAGATATTGCTCCTCCAGGACTTAATACTTGGAATTCACTTTCTAATTTTAATTTTTCAAAAGCATCTATTTCTTCAAAAACTGGTACATGATATGAATTAGTAATATAATCACGATCAGTGATACCTTTGATAACACCAAATCTTTCTTTTAAGCCTTTAGCAAATTTATATGTAGTTGATTCAATAGGAGTTCCATAGACACTATAATCAATGTCTTCTACTTCTTTCCATTTTTTACAAGCATCATTTAATTTACGCATTACTTCTAGAGCAAATTCTTTACCATCACCATTATCAGTATGAGAATGTCCGGTCATAAATTTAGTACATTCATATAAACCGGCATAACCTAAAGATATTGTGGAATAACCATGGTGTAATAAATCATGAATGCTTTCTCCTTTACCAAGTCTAGCTAAAGCTCCATGTTGCCATAGAATAGGTGCTACATCAGATGTTGCTTTGCTTAATCTTTTATGTCTAATTTGTAATGCTCTATGGCATAATTCTAATCTATCATCAAGAATTTTCCAGAATGCTTCTTTATCTTTATCACTTGATAAAGCAACATCAACTAAATTAATAGTAACAACTCCTTGATTGAAACGACCATAATATTTAGGTTTACCATTTTCATCTACATAAGGGGTTAAGAATGAACGACATCCCATGCATGGATAACATTGACCATTACCATTTTTATCAACTTTGAATTTCTTCATCATTTTTTCAGAAATATAGTCCGGTACCATTCTTTTAGCTGTACATTCAGCTGCTAGTTTAGTTAAATACCAATATTTACTATTTTCATGAATGTTATCTTCTTCCAAAACATATAGAAGTTTAGGGAATGCTGGAGTAATCCAAACTCCTTTTTCATTTTTCATTCCTTCAATTCTTTGTTTTAAAACTTCTTCAATAATCATGGCAAGTTCTTCTTTATATTCTTCAGTTTCACCTAGATATAGGCAAACACTTAAGAAAGGCGCTTGACCATTAGTTGTCGTCATCGAATTAACTTGATATTGGAAAGTTTGAACTCCATCTTTGATTTCTCTTTCCAAATCTTCTTTTGCAAATTTTTCGCATTGTTCTTTAGTTAATTTACGTTCTTTATATTTCTTTAAATAACGTTTATAGCTTTCTCTTGCAAATGGTGCTAGATGCGTCATTGTAATAGTTGCTCCCCCATATTGACTAGATGTTACCGCGGTAATTATTTGTGTAGCAATTGTCATAGCTGTTAAGAAACGATGTGGTTTTTCAATCATTACCCCATTAATATTAGTTCCATTTTGTAACATATCTTCTAAGTTAATTAAATCACAGTTATGCAAAGCATTTTGAGCAAAATAATCAGCATCATGGAAATGAATAATTCCGGCATCATGAGCTTTAACGATATCTTCAGGAAGCAAAAATCTTCTGGTAATATCAGTACTAGTTATACCTGCAAGATAATCTCTTTGGGTTGTAACAATTTTAGGATTTTTATTAGAATTTTCCGTATTCCAATATTCATTTTCGCCATCGATTAATTCTTTAATAGCTAAGTCTGTTGTATTTGCTTTTCTAATTAATTCTCTTGTATAACGATAAGTTATATATTTTTTCGCTAGTTCATACTTACCAATAGCCATTAATTTCATTTCAATAATGTCTTGGATATCTTCTACAAGCATTCTTTTTTTACCAAGTTTTTCAATATACTTGATAATATTTTTTATTTGTGTGCTACTTGCTTGATCTTCTTCTTCAACTTCAGCATTAGCCTTCATAATTGCTGTTTCAATTTTTTCTGGACAATAATCAACAACGTGTCCATCGCGTTTAATAATTTTCATAATCTTACCTCTCCCTATTACGTATTCAGTATAACATAAAATTATTAAAAACAATGTTGCAATTGCAACAATTGTGAAAAAATGTTATAATTGTTGCAAGGTGATGTAAAGTGGTTGATATTTTTGCTAATATTTCGGAAAATAATAAGTGTAAACTTCTGCAAATACTAGAAGCTAGAACCCAATTTTTTAAGAAAAATGAGACAATTTCGACAAATGTAAATAATGGAAATAATATTGCTTTTATTGTTTCTGGCTTAGTTGAAATTATTAAAATTGATTACAATGGAAACAAATCTTTAATTGATGAATTTTACGAAAATGATATTTTTGGTAATATGATTTCTTCAATTGAAAATAATGAAACTAGTATTATTGTTAAAGAAGATGCCAAAATAATTTTCTTTGATTTTAATGATATCATAAATTGTAAAATAGAAAAAGGTTATTATATTCAATTTATGAAAAATTTATTATCTTCCATCATGGAAAAACTTGAAGAAAAAAATGAACGATTAGAAATACTAATGAAAAAAACTATTCGCAATAAATTACTCGAATATTTTAAACTTAATTCCCAAAAATATGGTTCAAGATTTATATACCTACCCTTTAATTTTACAGACCTTGCGGAATACTTAGTTATAGATAGATCAGCCATGATGAGGGAAATAAAATATTTAAAAGAAGAAGGCTTTATTGAGGTTAAAGGAAAAAGAATTAATTTATTGTATGATAGATAAAAATATGGTATATTAATTGAGAAAGAAGGTATTAAAATGCGTGGTTTTAAAGTTGTAAAAGGTTATGAAGATAAGGGTATTAATTTACCTATTAGAAAAACTAAAAATTCAGCGGCTTATGATATTGAAGCAGCTGAAGATATTGTTATTCCTAAATATTATCCAGGAATTAAGCCTACTCTTATTCCGACAGGATTAAAAGCTTATTGTGAAGATGATGAATTTTTCATTCTTTGCAATCGTAGTAGTGGCCCTAAAAAAGGATTTTTAATGGCTAATAGTATTGGAATCATTGATGCTGATTACTATGAAAATGAAACTAATGATGGTCATTTCTATTTTCAATATTTTAATTGTAGTGATCATGATGTTGAAGTTAAAAAAGGTGATGTCATTGGTCAAGTAATATTTATGAAATATTTAATGGTTGATAATGATAAAGCCGAAGGGATTAGAACTGGAGGATTTGGTTCTACTGATAAATAAAAAACACATACATTTAAGTGAAAGGAATTGAGACAAATGAAAGTACATTTTATTGGTATCGGGGGTATCAGTATGAGTGGTATTGCCGAAATACTTTTAAATAATAATATCCAAGTAAGCGGTAGTGATATTGCTGAAACTGAAATAACCAATAAATTAAAGAATAATGGTGCTAATATCTTAATAGGTCATCATCCCGAATTAATTAAAGATGCTGATATTGTAGTTTATACCGCTGCAATTAAAGAAGATGACAGCGAAATGGTAGAAGCTAAAAAGTTAAATAAAAAATGTTATGAAAGAGCCGAATTTTTAGGTTTAATTTCTAAAGAATACAAAAATTGTTTATGTATTTCGGGAACTCATGGTAAAAGTACTACTACCGGAATGGTTAGTTCTATCTTTTTAGAAGCAAAACTTAATCCTACAATTCAAATTGGGGCTTATTTAGATAAAATAGATGGCAATTATTATATTGGAAGTAATGATTACTTAATCATGGAATCTTGTGAATATGTTGATAGTTTCTTACATTTTTATCCGACAAGTGAAATTATTTTAAATATTGATGATGATCATTTAGATTATTTTAAAAATATTGATAATATCAAGAAATCATTTACAAAATATCTTAATTTACCTAGTAATAAAGTTACTGTTGTTAATATCGATGATAAAAATATAAAAGATATCTTAAAAGATACTAATAAAGATATTATTAGTTATGGTATTAATAATGATGCCACTTTTAAAGCTATTAATATTACTAAAAATGATTTAGGTTTTTATAGTTTTGATTGTTTATATAATAATGATGCATATTTAACAATTAATTTAAATGTAAATGGTAAACATAATGTTTATAATGCACTCGCAGCTATTGCTTTAAGTACATATTATAATATTGATAAAGATATTATTAAAAAAGGTATTGAAGATTATCATGGTGTAGCTAGACGCTTCCAATATTTAGGGGAATATAATGGTGCTTATATATACGATGATTATGCTCACCACCCTACGGAAATAGCTTCAACTGTCGAATCTGTTAAAGGTGTTAAACATAATGAATCCTGGGCGATATTTCAAGCTCATACCTATTCTAGAACTAAAGATCATTTAGATGAATTTGCCAAAGTATTAAGTAATTTTGACCATGTTGTTATTGCAAAAATATATCCGGCTCGAGAAGAAAATATTTATGGTGTTAAAGAAGAAGATTTAGTAGCTAAAATAAAAGAAGATAATACTAATGCAATATATATAGAAGAATTTAGTGATATAGAAAAATATTTAAAAGAACATATAAAACCAAATGATATAGTTATAACTGTAGGTGCTGGACCAGTTAATAAAGTTGCTTATAATATATTAAAAAAATAAATGTAATAGTTTAATTTACTATTACATTTTTGTTATTTTGAAAACTCATATTCAATACTATTAGCATGTTCTTTCAACATTTGATTTTTAATTTTATCTACATCTGTAAAAAATAGATTTAATCCTTTTTCTTTTAATGATATTATATATTTAAAATCATTAACTATTTCTCTTTGAACTGCTGATGCTACTTTAACGATTTTCCCATCAATAGTATGACAACTTAAAATATATTTTTCTAATGTTGGAAAAGCATTTTGTATTAGTATAACTTGTTCTTTTCCAGCAATTTTCTTAATAAGTATAGACTTACAAGATCCATATTTATTCTTTTTCTTTTCAACAATTGGCTTATATTTTGATACTTTACTACTTAAAGGGATAAACCATAAAATATCTTTATCTCTTATAGCTAAATAAGATGGTCTAGAATGTCCATTCTCATGATTTATCATAATTCCATCATCATTAATAATTTTAAAAAATTCATCTTTAATATGGTACAAATAACCTGTTTCAATCTTCATGTAATCACCTTTACATAGTATACCATATAAAAAAAGAAAACTCTATCATTTAGATAAAGTTTTCAACATTTACAACCAGGATCATTTATAGCTCGCACCACCTGGAAGCGATTAACATTTCTCGACCAGGATCATTTATAGCTCGCACCACCCGGAAGCGATTAACATTTATATTATATTTGCATTTTTTAATGCAAATATAATATACTACATTTTATTATAAAAGTCAATTTTTAATCAAATGATTGTGACTTTTAAGTTAAAATGTCCTAATTTTTGAATCAGTTTACAAGTTAAAATGTCCGGTCTAATATAAATATCA
>CANPZG010000043.1 GCA_947588765.1 uncultured Bacilli bacterium | reverse complement strand
GTAAGAACATCGGTAACTCAAGGAACAGGAAGAATAACCAAATATGAATATTATAAAGATGGAAGTAGGGTAACAACAGTTTCATCTTCATCAACGTCAGATTACTATACATTCACCGGCTTAAGTCCAGATACATCCTATACCTTTAAAGTATATGTTTATGATAGTAATGGTTTATATGACTATGATTATTTAACAGTAAAAACTGATAATAATACGCCACCAAGTGTCAGCTTATCAGTAGGAACGAAGACATCAAGCAGTCTAAGTGTAACGGCATATGCTACAAGAGGAACAGGATCAATAAGTAAATATCAATTCTATCTAGATAATTCATTATATTCAACTTGTACTAAATCAACGACATCGACATCGGCTTCATGTACATATACGGGCTTAATAGCTAACTTATGGTATGATTTAAAGGTAGTAGTAACAGATTCAAATGGATTAACGGCATCAGCCGAACAATCAAGAATATATACTCTAGAGGAAATCAAACCACCAAGTGTCAGTTTATCAGTATCATCTAAGGGTTCAAATTCAGTTACTGTTAAAGCAACAACAACCAAAGGAACCGGATCGATAAAGAGATATGAATATTATTTGGATGGTAGTTATGTAACTTCTAGGTCATCTACTTCGACAACAGATACTTATACTTTCTCGGGATTGTCCCCAAAAACATATTATAGTTTTAAAGTTTATGTTTATGATTCAAATAGTGAATATGATTATGACACCGCAAGTGCCACAACTGATGGACATGCAGATGGATTCTTTACTGAAGGAAGCTGTAAAGTGTATTATAAAAATGGTACTAAAGTAATGTATGGTGAATGGGACAATTGGGAATGGGTAGATAGCCCAAGAGGTTGGTATTATATTTATGGTGGCTGTGTTAAAACTGGTTGGATAAATAGTACGGCATCTGGTTGTACAACAGGTTGGTATTATTGTGATTCATCAGGAAAAATGTTAACTGGTCAAATATCAGTAAATGGTAAAAAATATTATTTAGCAAAAGGAAATGGTTCAGAAGGCAAATACAATGACAACTATAAGAGCTTGCCAGAAGGATGTTTATATAAAGGCTGGGTTTACGATTGCTCAAATGGATGCTCTTCATGTATGTGGTGGGGTAACCAAAACTCAGAAGGAAATTTGGCAACTTCCGGAACCATAGGCTGTTATAAAATAAATAGTAATAGTTGTGCTAGCTATACTTGTGGTGGATCTGCTCCTAGTAGCTCTGGTACCAAGACATACACATGTAGTTGCACATGTCATAGTTCTAATTATTATTTAAATACAACTAGAACCTTTTATCAAGCAACTAGTTGTATGAGTGCATGTGCATATGCTTATAGTGGCGGTTTTGGCCAAGGATCATGTTGGTAAGGATGATTAATATGAATAAACACAATCGAAAATGGTTTTTATTAATTCCTTTAGTTATAATTATTATTGTAATAGTAGCACTTATAATTTTAAAAAAAGGCAAGATAGAGGAAGATAATAAACCAAATTTTAGTACTGATTTAGTTGGAACAAATTGGTATTTGGATCGAATGGAAGTAGTAACAAATGAAGGTACTACACCGGATCGTACTATACCAAGCATAGAATTACAATTTTATGATGAATTTGTAAGTGTATGCACTTTCTATAATGAGGGAAATCAATGTTCAATAAATGAATTTACAAGAGATGGTGATACGTACTCAATAAAAAGAGAAGCTTTAACTAGCGTATATGGCACAGTAAAATTTGATGAAAATGGAAATATATATTTAGAACAAGAAGATACAGAAGATTATAAAACGGTATATTATTTTATAAAAATGAGTTAATAGAAAGGAGATAAAAATGGAAAAAGATAAGAAAAATAATGTAGTTTTATTAAGTGTAATAGGAGTATTAGTAGTAATACTAATAGCTATAGTTGTTGTTATTTTAGTAACTAAAAAGGATAATACGGGAAATACGGAAGGAAATAATCCAAGTGGAGGACAAACTGAAACTCCAGGAGGAGAAGAACCAACCCCAGAAAATCCTAGTACTACTGGTGATGTTGATACAGTTTTAAGTAATTATAATGTTAAATGCGAAATGCCAACCGAAGGTCAAGATCCTAAAATAACATATTATGAAAACTTAAAAACGGATGGTGATAGGGTATTAACTAGCCAAAGTTCAGCAGTATTAGAATATAGTACAGAAGCTGCATATGAAGCTGGAAAACAAAATCCAGAATATCAAAACGGAAAATTTGATGATGAAGCTTTACGTATTGAATATATCCTAGGAACTGAAGTAGATTACACTAAATCCGATATTGGAGATGAAGTAACTCTTTACTTAAGTGATTATCAAAAATC
Organism: uncultured Bacilli bacterium; assembly: GCA_947588765.1. Taxonomy (GTDB): domain Bacteria; phylum Bacillota_I; class Bacilli_A; order RF39; family UBA660; genus Onthocola_B. Next base: position 7,811 of record CANPZG010000043.1, on the reverse strand, counting down.
TTTAGAAGATTTAGGTTACACTTGTAAATAAAACACTCTAAAAGTCAAGAAAAAGTAAGCGACAAAATGCTTACTTTTTTTACTGTTTTAGATATATTTCGACAATCTTTTTAACAAATTTAAAAAATTTAACTTAAAAAAAAGGAAATCTGGGGGTAAGGGGATATATATATAAGTGAAGGGAGGTTTTATGGTTTCAACAAAAAATGAAGACAAATGGTTGTCTTGTAAGTATGATAAAGTATTTAAAAGTATTATGTTAAGTAATAATTACTTATTTTTAAATGCTTTATTAAGTGAGGTAATAGGTACAAAGGAAGAAGTTATAAATAATCTATCCACCGAAAGTAAAGTTAAAAATATAAAAGAAAAAGTTAAGATAATGGATATTTTGGTCGAAACTGTTGATGCATATGTTAATATCGAAGTAAATAGTAATATCAATAGAATTATTAAAAAAAGAAATTTTAAATATATTACTACTTTCTATAATCAGTTCACGGGTAATAACACTTTTTATAATAATGAAAAGAAATTTTATCAAATAAATTTAAATTATAGACATGGTGGAACAATAAAAAGATATGATTATTTTATGCAAGATAGCCATATAAATCAAAAGTATATTGATAATTTACAAATTGTGGAAATAAATATGGACTATTTAAAGAAACTATGGTATGCTAAAGATGAAAAAGTAAATGAATATATTTATGTTCTAATGCTATGTTTAGAAAAAGAAGAATTAAAAATTTTAAGAAAAGAAAGAAAGGATGATGATATTATAATGGATTATGAAAAAGCAATGAATAAAATGAATAGTAACTTTAAATTTAATTGGGATTATGAAGAAGATAATAAACTTTTAGCTAATTCATTTAGATTAGAAGGTTATGAAAAAGGAATGAAAAAGAAACAAGTAGAAATAGCTAAAAATTTACTAAAAATTAATTTACCAATAGATAAAATTGTTGAAGTAACCAATTTATCAGAGGCTCAAGTTCAAAAATTAATGTAAAAGATATAAATAGGTTGTAAAACAATCTATTTTTTATAGTAATAATTTATTATTAAAGAATCGTTAACTTTTTAAATTTACAATAATTATTTTTAGTGCTATAATTTAAACATAATAAGGAGGAGTAACTAATGGATGATTTTGAAGAAACATTAGAGCCAACTAATGAAATTATTGAAATATCTGATAAAGAAGAAGTGATGTATGATACAGCTCCAGTTGAAGAAGTAAAGGATAAAAAAGATACAAAAAAGAAAAAAGAAAAGAAACCAAGTAAATGGAGTAAATTAAGTAAAAAACAAAAAATAATTATTTTAAGTGTAAGTGGTGCAGTTTTATTAATTATAATAATAAGTTTACTTCTATATTTTTTAGTGTTTAAAAAGGATAATAAAAAACCTCAAGATACTTATGAACCAGAAGTAATTTTAGAAAAAGAAAACTATCGTTATGAAGATGGTACCTTAATTTTCTTAAATAATAACAAAGAAGAAATAGGAAAATATGAATGTCAAAATAAAAATGAGGAAAAATGTTATGTAGCATCTTACAGTGGGGAAGATGATTTCGATGTAGCAAAAAGAGTTTATAGCAATAATAAAGGTATTGAAGAAATAAGTGATATTTTTGAAAATAGATATGTTTTTATTAATGATAATGCAACTAATGTCAATAAAGAAATAATTCTTTATGATATAACGGAACAAAAAGAATTAGGTAAATATTTACTTATTAAGTTAGTTGATAATGAAACTTTAATAGCAAAAGACACCGAAGAAAAATATGGTACTTTAACAACTAAAGATATGAGTAAAAAAATTGATTTTAAATATGATTATTTAGGTTTAATTCCCGAACATGATGATTTGGTAGCTAAAGATAGTAATGGCTCAATAATTATTTCGAAAGATGGCGAAAAGGAAAGTAAAGCTATCAAAGGGGATATTAAAAACTATGATGATAATTATATTAGTATAAGTAATAATGGGGTTTATAATTTATATGATTATAATGCTCATAAAGTACTTGATAAAAATGCGGGCTTTATTACCTTTAAAAATGGTTATGTCTTCTTAATTGAAACGAAAAAACTATATGCATATGATGATGAATTAAATGCTTTAAATTATGAAGGTATAAGATTAAGTAGTAGTAATTATGTTAAAAGAATAGTCTTTAATGATGAATTAAAAGAAGTTGAAAGAGAAGATACTTTTGATATTAATGTTGGAACTAGTACAATTCAAATAACTGATGGTGATAATACAATTGAAATTAATTTAAATGAAGGGCAAGTAAATAAAGATTTAAAATATATAAGTTATTTTGATGGTACTTTATATATCTTTAAAGATGCTGAAAAAACTAGTCTTTTAGGTAGTTATATTTGTAAAAACAAAAATGAAATAAGTAAAAATACTAAAACATTAGATAATTGTACTATTGCTAGTGAAACTGTACTTTTAAATAGAAATAATAATAGTAATAATGAAGTAGAATTATTACCAGTATTTAATAATCGATATGTCTTTATCAAAGATACTAAAAATGCTAATGAAAGTAATATTATTTTATATGATATTACTAGTAAATCTAATAAAGCTACTTATCAAGCAGTAGATGCTGGTTATTATAAAGAAGGTAATGATTTAGGTTTTGAAGAGGCGGCTGATCGTATTGTTATGGCAAGAAATACTTCTGGTAACTATGGTTTAATTAGAATCTTATCTACGGGTGTTGAAGGATTCATTGCTTTCCAAGAAAAAGCTGGCAATGATAAACCTGAAGGTATTTTAGGTAATACCAAAGCTATTAAATATTTAGGCAATAATATTTTAGTTAGAAGAGAAGAAAATCGTTATGTTTTATATGATGAAACTGGTAAATCTTGGTTAGGTTATGCCTCTAATGAAATAGTAGGTTATGATGCTAATAATAAAGCCTTAAAATTAAAAAACAATGATACATATATGGTTTCTAATAATGTGGGAGGCAAAATATTTAAAGCTAATTTAATATATGCGGAAATGTTAAAAGAATATTTTGTTGCTATCGATAAAGATTTAAAATTAAATGTTTATAAATATGAAGAAAATGCTAAAGGTCTAATTGAAAATGATGTAACTGTAAAACAATCAAATAATTATGCCAATACTTATAGTATTGTTGATGGTGGAAAATCTATTGAAATTGAAGGAGAAACCTATTCTTTAGTTAAAACTGAACCAGTTGGTCCAGGATCAGTAGTTGATGAAGGAACAGATGATAACACTATTGGTGGTGGAACTAGCACTAGTGAGGAGATAGAATAGATGAAAACAACTAAATCAACATTATATACCATAATTGTTCTTTTAGTTATTTTTGCTCCTTTAGCAACCTATGGAACATATACTCATTTTAAAAATCAAGCTCCTAAAGATGTGGAAGTAGATTCAAATCCCAATAAAGAATTTTATCATAATGGTTCCCTATATTTCTATGATGAAAATCAAGAATTATTGGGTACTTATCCTTGCACGGGAGAATGTGGTTATGCGAAAACAATTATTGATGAAGATGAATATGGTATAAAAAACTATTATCAAGACGGAACTTTAGAACATGTTGAATCTGCAAGTAAAGATTATGTTATCGTCGAAGATGCTGGTAGTATTAACTTATATAGTTTAAATTTAGCTAAAACTTTAGTCCAATATCAAGCTTTAAAAAATTATAATGTTAAATTAAAAGGTAATTTAATTTTAGTTAAAAATAATGATAAATGGGGATTATTATCATTAGAAAATATGCAATTAGTATTACCACTTGAATATGATTATTTATCACTTCCTGGTAAAATAGAAAATGATGAATTATTAACCGATGAATTGATTGCTAAAAAAGATAATAAATGGTATATTATTGATAATGCTGGTAATGAAAAAAATTCTGGTTTAACTGATACGATTATATCTTTTAATTCTCGTTATATGTTAACGGATAAGAATGAATTATATAATTATCAAAATAGTAAAGTAAATCTTGATTTTGCTTATAAAGATATTGCTATAGTAGATACTTATGTTGTATTTGTAACTAATGATAATGTTGTTGAAGTGTATAATGACATAAATGCGGGAGTTATGAAAAGAACAATTATTGGCAATTATAATACGATAGATTTTAAAATAAGTGATCGAATTATTAATGTTTTTATTGATGGAACTGTAGGAACAAGTATTGATTTAAATAGTTAAATTTGATAAAATAGTAGCGTTACGAAGAAATTTGAGGAGTAAAATAAAATAATTTTAAAGAGATTTAGTGGTTGGTGGAAACTAAAAAATTATTTATTTGAAGGTTGCAAATGGAGTAACAAGCAGAAGTGCGTTAAAACTTTAGAGAAAAAAATTAAGGTGGTACCACGAATAAAATCGTCCTTTAGGTAACACCTTTTTTATTTTTATTAAAGGGTGAAGTAATGGATAAAGAAAAAGAAGAATTTATAAAATATGCTACTAGTTTTGATATGAATAATCCCAAAATAAAACTAAAAATTGCTCATTCATTTCGGGTATTAGGACTTTCTAGCGAGTTAGCCAAAAAATTAAGTTTAACGAAAGAAGAAACGGAATTAATTAAAGTAATTTCTTTACTACACGATATTGGCAGATTTGAACAATTAAGATTAACTTCTAGTTTTGATGATTGCATATTTGATCATGCTAGAAGTGGTATCGATTACTTATTTCAAGAAGGTTTTATTAAAGATTACTGTAATGATGAAAGAAATTATGAAATAATTAGAAAAGCTATTTATTATCATAATAAATATGTTGATGATATTCCTCCCTTTGATGATGTAACAAACAAGTATATTAATTTGATTAGAGATTTAGATAAAATAGATATTGTTAATACAATTAATTTAAACTACGATGTATATTTTAAAAAAGAAGATGTTCCTAAAAGTTATTTTGATGAATTTTTTCAAGCAAAATCCATTAAAAGAGTGGGACTAAATAATCCATCTAAAAGTTTTATGACTACTTGTGCCTTTGTTTATGATATTAATTATCCTGAAAGTTTTGAACTACTTAAGGAAAAAGATTATTATCAAAAATATTTTGCTAAAGCTAAAGTAGCTATAGGAAGCGAAAAATTATATGAAGAAATAAAAGAAAATGTAAGAAAAAAAGTAAAGGAGAGTATTTATGTTAGATAAGAAGTATAATGCATTAGAAAAAGAAGAAAAATGGTTAAATTATTGGCAAGATGAAAAGATTTATGAATTTAAACCAGATCAAAGGGAAGTTTTCTCAATTGATACGCCACCTCCAACAGTAAGTGGAAAGATTCATATTGGTCATATATTCTCTTATTCCCAAACCGAAATGATTGCCCGTTATAAAAGATTAAGAGGCTATAATATTTTTTATCCTTTTGGTTTTGATGATAATGGCTTACCTAGTGAAAGATTAGTCGAAAAAGAAATGGGTAAAAAAGCCGCCGAAATAGGGCGCGAAGAATTTTCTAAATTATGTTATGAAACGACTGATAAATATGAAAAAGATTTTAAAACCTTATTTAGTAAAATGGGGGTAAGTACTGATTGGAATATTCATTATAAAACAGTTAGTCCTTCAACAATTAAAATAAGTCAATTATCCTTTTTAGACTTAGTTAATAAAGGACATTGTTATCATAAAGAAAGTCCCGCTTTATGGTGTAATGAATGTTTAACTTCAATCGCTCAAGCCGAACTAGAAACTAAAACAATTAAAACAACATTTAATTATTTAGAATATGAAACAACTGATGGCGAAAAATTTACGATTGCTACAACTAGACCGGAACTTATTCCAGCAATCGTATGTGTTTTTGTCAATCCTAGTGATGAAGAACATAAACATCTAATTGGTAAGACGGCTCATATTCCGGTCATTAATGAAGATGTACCTATTTTAGCCGATGAAAAAGTTGCTATTGATAAAGGTACTGGTGTAGTTATGTGCTGTACTTTTGGGGACCAAACTGATATTGAATGGTGGAAGAAATATAATTTACCATTAAAATATATTTTTACGGATGATGGTCGAATTATTGATAGTGTTCCTAATTATGGTGGTTTAAAAATAAAAGAAGCTCGAGCAAAAATAATTGAAGATTTTGATGCAGTGGGAAGACTTATTAAAGTTGAAGAATTAGAACACGAAGTTCAAACTCATGAAAGATGTGGTAAAGAAGTCGAATATGCCGTTATGAAACAATGGTTTATTGATATTATGAATCATAAGGAAGATTTCTTAAAAATTGGTAGAGAAATAAAATGGCATCCAGCTCATATGCATACCCGTTATGAAGAATGGGTAAACAATGTCGCTTGGGATTGGTGTATTTCTCGGCAACGTTATTTTGGCGTTCCATTTCCAGTTTGGTATTGTGAAAAGTGTGGTACTCCAGTATTTGCAAAAGAAGAAGACTTACCAGTTAATCCATTGACGGATACTCCTTCAGTAGATGCTTGCCCTAAATGTGGATGTACTAAGTTTATTCCGGAAGAAGACGTCATGGATACTTGGGCTACATCTTCAGTAACACCACTTATTAATATGCGTTATAAAGAAAAAGATAATTATGAAGATATTTTAAAACCAATGAGTATAAGAACTAATGCTTCTGAAATAATTAGAACTTGGGATTTCTATACGATTGTCAAAAGCTTTTATCATTTTGGTACTAAACCTTGGGAAAATGTTATGATTTCAGGTTTCGTTATGGCTGATAAAGGTGAAAAAATAAGTAAAAGTAAAGGCAATAGTAAAGTAGAACCAATGGAATTAATTAAAAATTATTCGGCTGATGTTATTCGCTATTGGGCCGGTTCTGGTCGTTTAGGTACCGATATAATTTATAGTGAAGAAACTTTACAAAGAGGTCGTAAACTAATTAATAAATTATGGAATGTTGCAAAATTTATTGAAATGCACTTACAAGATTATCAAGATAAAGAATTTACTGATTTTGAATATATTGATAAATGGATAATTGCATCATTCCAAGAAATGGAAAGTAGTTTTATAAAATACTTAGATGATTATGAAGTAGGTTTAGCTTTAAATACTTTAGAAAAATTCTTCTGGAATTTCTGTGATAACTACATTGAAATCGTTAAACATAGATTGTATCGTCCTGAAGAATTTGGCGATACACCAAGATATTCAGGTCAAAAAACAGTTTATATGCTTTTATATAAATTATTACAAGATTTTAGTATTTTCTTCCCATTTATTACCGAAGAAATATATCAAGAATTATATCATGACAAAAAATCAATCCATCTAACGGAAATAAAACCTTTAGAATATAATTTTGAAGCTGAAAAGAAAAATGGTGATAAACTTGTTGAAATAGTTTCTCAAGCTAGAGGCGAAAAGTCAAATAATAATGTTTCTTTAAAAACCCCAATTAAGAATTTAAATCTAAAAGTTAATGAAGAATTAAATGAAGCTATTAATTTAAGTATTAAAGACTTTAAAGCAACACTATTTATTGAAAATCTAAATATTGAAGTAACTTCTGATGATTATACTATTGAAAAAATTGAATTAAATTTAGAAGATGAAGAAATGTAATTGCAAAGATTACATTTTTTTCATATCGTAAACTTTAGTAAAATTGAAAACCACCCCTTGACTTTCTAAGCTTTTACAAGTGTTTTTTGTAAATTTATTAAAAAAGTTGAAATTTTCTAAATTATTCCACGACTTAAAACACCAAAACTACCTATTTTTTAAAAATTTTGGTGTTA
>CANPZG010000042.1 GCA_947588765.1 uncultured Bacilli bacterium | reverse complement strand
TATTACTTGATAATAGCAATGATGCGGTTAATAATATGTATTTAAACAATGTTTTTAATTTAGGAAATTTAAATTGTACTACAAATTTGCAAATATATAGGCCAGTTTCTCTTGCAGATGGAAAACAAGCAAATTTAGATTATAAAAATGTATATTACATGGAGGGATTAAATGCAACTAATCGTACAGATTTAGTTTTTACACCAAAAACTAAAGATATAATGATGTCTCAATCCTTCGTTGATGAATTAAATAATAATATCAAATCAATAAATCTAGAAGAAATAGATCCAATATTAAAAGATTATACTTTAGTTAATTGGAAACTAGGTGAAGATGGTTATCCAACATTAGATTTTTAAAATAGATATAGAAAATGTAATTTATTAAAATTGCATTTTTTTTCGACCTATGATAGAATGATAATATAGGTAGGGTAGATAATATGAACGAAGAATTAAGAGCAATAACAATTAGAAATGGTTTTGATATAGTTGATGAAGATTTATATCAAAAATTTGACTACTGGACACTTAATAATTTAAAAAAATCTAAGGGTAGAATTGCCGAAGTTAGAATGAATTCTTTAATTAATCTTGAAGGAAAATTAAGAAAATTAAAGAAATCTTTAGAAACTTATATTTTAAGAAAAAATCTTGAAGATCCAGCAGTAGTTAAAGTTATTGAACAATTAGAAAAAATCATTAAGAAATTTGAAATATTTGATCATTATAATATTTATAAAGAAAAAACTAAATTAGTGCAAAAAGATTATCGAAAAACTTGTGATGAAATATCTTTAATCGTAGAATCAGTTGGTAGATGGCAATATGATGAACAAAGAGAAAAAGTTTATAAAGCTGGTTTAGTAGATAAATATTATAAAGAATTAGATAAATTAGATACTTTAAATTCTTCCCTTGATGATTTAGAAACGCAAATTCTTCATGAAGTTCAAAAGAATGATTTTACTGATTATATTGATTTATTAGATGTGGAATTAGAGTCTTTCAATGCTTTAGTAAAAAGATTAGAATTACCGGGTAATATTGTTAGTTTAATAAATGAATGGAATATGAGAATGGAAGAAGATATTCGTTCAAGTATTAATAATTTATATTATAACCATGTTAGGGCTTATGATAAATTATGCTTAGATATGGGTATTAAAGAAAAAAGTATTAAACCTATTAATAAATTAATAAATTTATTACAATTGTATAATCCCGAATTAAGTATTAATTATGATAGTTTAGAAAATAAAATTTATATTTCTAATATGAAAAAACTTATTCTACCGGATTGTGTGAGATTTAATGCTGCAAAACATACGTTAATTTTAGAAAATGAAAATTTAGAAGTTGATATTGGCAGATATTATACTAAAGATTTATTAATCTATCGGTTACAAAAATTAAATCCTAATGTGGATATTCATTATACGGAAAATGGAGTAATTGAAGGAACAAAAGATGCTTATGCTCTAGTGTATCCGGAAGGATTTGTAATTAGACATGATGATAAAACTAATGAAGTAATTATTACAAATGAAGATAAATTTCCAGATCGGGTTGTTAGTATAAAATATCATCGCAAAATGTTATTAAAAGATTTACCAAGGCCAGATTTTAATTATGAAGTTAAGGTTCCAGAACAAAAACAACCAGAAGAACCAAAAAAGGTAGTAAGTAGTAAACCTTTTGAAGAATATGTTAAAGAAGAATTGGCTAATAATTTAAGTGAACAACCAGTACCTCAAAATCAAAAAAGAAAAAAAGTTGTTTCCCAAAGAGGTAAACATGAAGCTAGTGTCATTCGTAAAGTTATTGGATGTTTAAAAGTAGTTGGTAAGAGTTTCAAAAAGAATCTTGTAGCCGCTAACTTAACAACTTTAAAACCAGTGGCATCTATTGCTAATAAAGCTAATACAGTAGATATGGCTAAAAGTAAAGAATTAGGTCTTAAAATAAGTGAAATGCATAGTTTATATCAAGCAAATCATCAAAGATCTAGAGAACAAATGGAAAAAACTTTGCCTAAAGAAGAATCTAAAAAGGTTGAAGAAGTAAAAACTACACCAAATGAAGAATATTCTTTAGAAAGTATTTTAGCGGAATATGGTTATGATTATGCTGGAGGTCGAAGAGTATAATGGATAAAAATAGTGTGATTACTTTAGAAGATGGAACGAACTATGAATTATTAGAAAAAATTAGTTATCAAGATATAAATTATTTTCTAGCGGAAAAACTACTCGCAGAAGATAAAGAAACTGGCGAATATGCAATTTTAAAAGAAATAAAAGAAAATAATGAAACCTATGTGGAAAAAGAAGAAAATGAAGATATTTTATTAACTATCATAAAAATATTAACAACTAATTTTACAAATGTAATTAATAGTTTAAAACCAGAAGAATTGTTATAGACTTGTTTATTTACAAGTCTATTTTCATGTTGTAAACTTTAGTAAAATTCAAACACCACCCTTGATATATATATATATATGGTAAAATAAGGAAAAATGAGGTGTTTAGAAAATGCAAAAGAAAATAATAATTTGTTTAATGTTATTAATATTAGTAATAAATGTGGTGATATTAACTAATCCTATTAAAGAAAATAAAGCCATCAAAAATAATGATTTAATAAGTATGAATTTACAAGATGAAGAAGGAAACTATTATGAAACGAAAAATATAAATTTTAATGAAGAAGGATATCATTATAATAAAAGAAAAAGTAATTGTGAAGGTGGTAGTGAACTTAATTGGCAAGATGGTAAACTTCAAGTTATTACTGATAAGACAGATAAATGTCATGTATATTTAGATAATAATAACTTTGTGGAAGATTTGTCGAGCAATGGGAATCATGGAAAAATTAATAGTATAACTACTTGGGATAGCAATGGTTTAGAAACAGCTTCTAATAATAATTATATTCCATTAAAAAATAATGAAGTGGGAAATGAAGTAACTCTAATTGCTAAAATAAAAGCAACAAACGTTGATAAGCTTTATATGGATATTTTGGGAGCAGGTGTATCCTATGGAACAAATCAAACATGTCTAATTCTTACAATGAGTTTTGCAAATGGTAATTTACAGCCATATTTTCAAGTTGGTGTTGGTAGTTCTCATGGATATGCTATAAGTCAAAATAGTATTGAAATAACTAGTTTTTATACATTAGTGGGAGTATATGATAATCGACAATTATCCCTTTATATTGATGGAGCATTGGTAGCAAACGATTTATTATCATATAATCGGGTAATAGATGATGGCATTTTCTATTTTGGAGGCGGTATTACATATTCTGATATATTAATTTTTAATAGAGCCTTAACTGCCAAAGAAATAGCAAGAGATTATGCAAATGAAATAAATCCAACAAATAAACAAAATTTATTACTTTGGTATAAATTTGATTAAATAAATATTAAACTTTACTTATTTTATAAAAAGTAAAGTTTTTTTATTAAAAATTTATTGCAAATATTATCTAAAATTGATATACTTTTATATAGAGATAGGGTGAATAAAAATGAGTAAAAAACAAAATAAATTGTTAATTATTCTTTTTATATTAACTTTTTTGGTATTAACGGTTAGTACAGCGTTTTCTATTTTTGTTGCAACTAGAGAAACTTTTGAAACAAATAAAGAAAAAGCTAGTACAACAGTAATGGAAACTGTAGTCTTTGATACGGGTGGTTCAATTAATATTAATGCTAACTATATGAATTTCCAAGAAGGAATGCCAAGTGTTGTAGGAGAAACAACAGGTAGTGTTAATTTAATTGCCGGGAGTGATAAATCTCGTTTAGCAAGCTATAAATATAATGTTAAATTAAATATTGATAGTAATAATTTTGAGTATTCTACAGAAGATGAAAAACCAGAATTAATATTAATTGTTACAGGACCTGATGGTAGAAAATTAAAATCTGCTCAAGGTTTACAATACGTTCAATATGAAAATTATGAAGGTTTTGATATAACTGAAGCAAATGGGGAATATTTAATAGCTGAAAACTATTTAATAGAAACTCCTGATAATACAACTGATAATTGGAATTTTGAAGTAGTATTTGTAAATTATCCATTAAATCAAAATGCTAATGCGGGTAAGTATTTAAATGGTTATATTACTTTAGAACATGGAGATGTAAGAATCTAATGAATTCAATTGATAAATTGCTAGTAGATGATTATCGCAGCGAAAGTGAAAAAAAGGGATATGAAGATATTCCGTTTTTGACTGATGAAGAAGTTACGATGATGAACCCAGTGGGTAAAGATAGAGCTTTTTTAGAAAAAATAAATTTTTATGACAGTTATAAAGATGATTTTTTTGAAGAATATGCCGAAAGCTATTTAGATTTAATGAAAATGAAAAATGAACTTGAAAGTGCTATAGAAGCTTATGAAATGGTAAAAAACGACCATTGGTTTGTTAGAAAAGATGCTTCTGATGATGTTCATTATTGTGAAAGAAAAGTGTGGGAAGCAGAACAAAAATTAAAAAGAGTTATAGAAAATAGTGAACGGGGAAGAAATGGACGTAAGTAAATTTTTAACTTATTTAGATAAAGAACTAAATTATTCCGAGAAAACAATTATTAGTTATAAGCAAGATTTAGCATCTTACTTTGATTTTTTAACTAAAAATAAAATTAACTATTTAAAAATAACTAGAGATGAGGTACGTTCATATTTAAAATATTTAGATTCCTTAGGTTTAAAAAATAGTTCTATTGCAAGACATTTAAGTACCTTAAGAAGTTTTTATAATTACTTAGTAAATGAAAATATAATTGAAAATAATATATTTGGTAGTATAAGAAATCCTAAAATAGAAAAAAAATTACCAAATTTTTTAAGTTATAATGAATTAAGTGATCTTTTGGAAAGTATTAGTTTAGATACACCGGCTGATTTTCGTAATCGCCTTATTATTGAATTATTTTATGCAACAGGTTGTCGGGTTAGTGAGTTATGTAATATTAAATTAAATGATATTGATAAAAGTGCTAAAACGATTAAAATACAAGGGAAAGGAAAAAAGGAAAGAATTGTTTTCTTTGGAGAATATGCTTTAATTTATCTAGATAAATATTTACATGGACCACGAGATGAACTATTAAAAGGGGAAAACAGTGAGTATTTATTTATCTCGGATAAAGGTAAGGCTTTACAAGTGATGGATGTTGAAGTTATTATGCAAAAACTAATGCAAAAAATGGCAACTAAAAAACATGTTACGCCTCATACCTTGAGACACACTTTTGCCACCCATTTGCTTAATGCTGGGGCTGATATTAAAAGTGTCCAAGAATTATTAGGGCACGCTAGTTTAAATACCACTGGAATATATACCCATGTAACTAATGATCGAATTAAAGAAATATATTTAAAAACTTTCCCGAGAAAGTAAGAAAGGAGAAGAGAAATTGAGTAAAATATTAGAATGCCATGGTTTATACAAAAGCTTTGGCAAAAAAGAAATTTTAAAAGATGTAACTTTAGATATTGAAGAAGGCGATATTTTAGCTTTCATTGGCCCTAATGGTAGTGGTAAAACTACCACTATTAAATTAATTTTAGGTTTACAAAGTATTAATAAAGGTGAAGTTTTTATTAATGGTTATAATGTAGAAAAGGATTATGTTAAAGCTATCGAAAAAGTTGGTTCTATCGTGGAAAATCCTGATTTATACATGTATTTAAGTGGTTATGATAATTTAAAATTAATTGCTAATTATTATCCTGATGTTACTAATGAAAGAATTATGGAAGTCGTTAAAATTGTGGGTTTGGAAAATAGAATTAAGGAAAAAGTAGGTAAATATTCTTTAGGAATGCGCCAAAGATTAGGTATTGCAAGAGCCATCCTACACAAACCTAATTTATTGATTTTAGATGAACCAACCAATGGCTTAGACCCTGAAGGTATCAAAGATTTAAGAGTATTACTTAAAAAGTTAGCTCGTGAAGAAGGAATGGGAATCTTAATTTCTTCTCATAATCTAGCGGAACTAGAAAGTTTCTGTAATAAAGTATGTATTATTGATAATGGCGTAATTATTGAAAGAGATAATATTAAAGAATTTAAACATATCGATAATCGTTTCTTGTTTAGAGTTAATGATACGGAAAATATTAAATTAGACAATATGGAAAATGTTAAAAAGACTAGTTTTGAAATTAATGCTTCCAAAGAAGAAGTTGCTAATATTATAAAAAAATTAGTTAAAGAAGATATTGCTATTTATGAAGTAAAAGAATTAGAAATGACTTTAGAAGAAGCCTTTTTAAAGAAAGCTGGAGGTAAGAAAAATGTTTAAATTAATTAAAAATGAACTTTTTAAATTATTTCATAAAAAAAGTATTTATATCTTTTTAATAGTAGCAGTAGGATTTTTATTTTTAGTTAATTATTTATATAGTTTAGATTTAAATACATTTGAGACTTATACCTATGAATTTGAATTGCAAGATGCTTCCGACAGAGTATCTTATTTGGAAGAATATGATAAAGATAGTTATGAATTACCTAGTGCTAAAGCCCAGTTGGATATGTATACTTTATTAAAAGATTATCATGAAACTTGGCAAGAAAGTGCCTTAAATGGTATTTATTATGAAGCTGCAATTGCTTATTATGATGCCTTTTATAATAAAACAGACAATGTTAATGAAAAATTAACTCAAAAACAAGACCTTGAAAGTAAAATCAAAAATAATGATTGGCGTTATTTTACCAATATCCAACTTAATAGTGAAAAAGAAAACTTAGCCTCTTTAAAAGAAAGCGTTACTAACAATAAACAAGAAGAAAATGAACTTAATAGACAAATTGCTATTAGTGAAGAAACTATTAAAGTTTATGAATATGCTTTAAATAATGATGTTCCAATGGATAGTTCATATCAAGGAGAGGCTTTACAAAATATTTTAGATGATTTATATCCAATGATGGATTATAAATATAATAATGAAAAAGAAGCTTATGAAGGAATCTTAAAAAATTATGAGGAAAATTGGTATATCTTAAATGAAAAGATGGATACTAATAATAGCCATACTTTAAGATATGTCATTATGAATCTTTATAATGAATTAGAAATAATAGTGATTGTATTTTGTATAATGGTTGCGGGTGGTATGGTCGCAGATGAATTTAATAAAGGAACAATTAAAAACTTATTGACTATTCCTTATACTAGAGGCCAAATTTTAGCATCAAAATTAATTACTTCCTTATTAATGTTACCTTTTATTATCTTATTTTTATTAGTTGGAGAATTAATTATTGGAGGCTTATTCTTTGGTTATAGTTCCCTAAGTATTCCAGTTGTTAATTATATGGTTAGTGATGGTAGTTTTAATACTTTAAATGTCTTTAGTTATTTTGGTTTAATTGTTTTAACTAAAGCGCCAATGGTAATTTTATTATTGGTTTTAGCCTTTAGTTTGTCAACGATTGTGTTAAATACAGCCTTCGCTATAACTATTACCTTCTTAGGTTATGTCGGTTCATCAATTATTAATATGTTTGCGCAAAGCTATAATTTAAAGCTCTTAAATTATTTTGTAACCACCAATTGGGATTTCTCCGTGCATTTATTCGGAGGAGTAAGCGAGTTTAATATTCCAGTTAGTCAATCAATTATGGTTTGTTTAGTTTATTTATTGATTATGCTAGTAGTAACATTCATAGTATTTAAAAAGAAAAATATCAAAAATATATAGAAAAAGAAGTTGGTAGTAGTGCATTTTAAAAGTAAAAGAAGGATGTATCAGTTTATTGGTTTAGTAATAGCATTATTGGTTATTATCATTTTAGTATTATCATTTATCATAAAAGGAGTATCTAAACTTACTAAAAAAGAAAAAGGACCTAGTGCTATGATGACCTATATGGAAACAATTACTGATGAAGATATTGTTTATAATGAAAAAATATCTGATTATCAAAGCATTGTAACTCATAAAGATGGTAAATATGATGCGATTATATTTAATAGTGAAGGGGAAGAAGTAACTATTGATAATTTAATAAAAAAAGATAAATGGGATAGTTTTAGAGCCAAAGAAAATGAACTATTAGATAAGAAATATCCTAAATTTATTGCTGATGTTTTAAAAGATACCCCTAATAAAGTATATAGTTTTTGGAATGAAGAGGTAATTGTTTATTATCAAGATGTCGAAACTGAACCCCAAGTTAATGAAGAGTTATATTTAAAAATAAATTATAATGAAATTAAAGATTATTTAGATATGACTGTGAAGTTAAGTAGTGAATATGAAAACGAAGATGGCAGTTTAATAAATTATGATAAAAAACATGTGGCTATTACTTTTGATGATGGACCTAGCAAATATACTGAAGAATTAGTGGATATTTTAGATAATAATAAAATGCACGCGACATTTTTCTTTGTGGGTAGATCGATACCTAGTAAAAGTAGTGCGGTAGTTAAAGTTAATAATAGTGGTCATGAGATTGGATATCACTCCTATAAACATGAAAATTTAACTAGACAAAGTGTTGATACTATCAAAAAAGAATATGAAACAAGTACTAATAACTTAGAAAGTATTATTGGTAAAAAATTTACTTTAGTTAGACCTCCTTATGGTAGTAGTAACTCCACAGTCAAAAATGCCATTGATTTACCTTTTATTCTTTGGAATATTGATACTAATGATTGGCGTTATCGAGATACTGATTATTTAGTTAATTATTGTTTAGAAAATGTTCAAGATGGAGCGATTATTTTATTCCATGATTCTTATGAAACAAGTATTAAAGCTATCGAAAAATTATTACCTATTTTATATATGGAAGGTTATCAAGTCGTAACAGTTAGCACTTTAGCTCAAATCAAGGGTGTTACTTTAGAAAATAATCATAGTTATAGTAGTTTTAAATAATACTGATTTCTCCAGGTTCGGGATCTCTAATTTCAACTATTAAATAAATAATACCTCCAACTAGAAATAATAATGCAGCTACTAACTGAGCAAAACGGTCAACATATTCTTGATTATTAAAGTTTTGGGGTATTTTAGCTAAATCTTCAGTAGTATTTAAAACAAAATAAATATAAATGATTAAGGCAATTACAAAAATAGTTACGTTAATTGTCTTTTTTTCGTGATAGGCTTTTCTATTATTATATAGTAAATAATCTCTTTCATCTTTATTAGAGTATAGTGCGGCAGCAGCGATAAAAAAATAAACAATCCAAATGAAATCTTCAATTCGTAACTTTATTAATTTTTCATTTATATTATTCATATTTAAATAATATGAATAGGGTATTTCTTTTACTATTGAATAATTTTAAAATTAATGTTAAAATGTTCTAGTAATTGGTGATGGGCTGTTAGCTCAGTTGGTAGAGCAACTGACTCTTAATCAGTGGGTCTAGGGTTCGAATCCCTAACAGCCCACCAAATTGATAATAAACGTACTTGATAAAAGTACGTTTTTATGTTATTATGAATATGTCAAGGAAACTTGCATAAAATAAAAAAGGGAATACTTAACATCACAGTGTTGAGTACTTACCAAATAATTGGGTAGCACTTAATCTACTGAAAGTAAATTGAGTGCTTTTTTCTTGTTATAGGTTACTAAATTACTAAAGTAAAAAGTAAGGCTATGAGTAAGAAGATAATTAGAATAAGTGAAAAGATTAAAAAATCTTTCTTATACATATCATCAGCCTCCTTTCTAAAAGAAAGTTGGCAAGCACTCAACTGTTAAATATTTCCTATAAAAATTATAACAAGCGTTCGCTGATAATACAAGATATTTTTAGTAAAATACGGATAATTTTAAAGGAAAGAATTTAAAAATATTTATCAAAATACAATTAATGGAGGACATATGAATATACAAGAAATAAATAGTTTAATTCAAAAAGAAAAAGGTAATATAAATGTTAAAGATGTTAGTGATGGTCATCATACTTTTGGAGAATTATATAAAAATAGAATTATGTTATTTTGTACTTTATGTAATTGTAATCCTGATATATCTTGGAAATCAAAAAAGCATTTTAATGAAGAAGTTGACCCAATGTTTGATGGTGATTTTATCGCCGGAATTAATACTCCTGAAGGAATTGCTACCTATCACATTAAATTAGAATTTTGGGATTTATTTCAAATTCCAGAACTTGATAGAGCTCCACAATATGATGGTTATGATAATGGGACAGTTTTACAAAGAATTTACTCTTTATCTAAAAAACATAATTAATTATTTTTTGAAAAAATTTAATATTTACAATATAAATATATTTTTATGCTGTGTATTAGATATGAGGTGATGGAGTAAAGTCATAATCAGCATAAACATCATATATATTAATTGGAAAATCCATTGAATAAATATCAGAAATTTTTATATATGAATTTCTACTAAGGGAATAATTCATTAATACTTGTG
>CANPZG010000041.1 GCA_947588765.1 uncultured Bacilli bacterium | reverse complement strand
TTTTTTTTTTTTTTTGATAGTATGGGGTTTAGAAAGGAGAAAGAAGGAAAAGGCTTTTAAAAAAATTTTAAGAAAGGAAGAGGATATTATGAAAAATTTAAAATTATTTTTAATGAGTGTTGTTGCTATGTTTGTAGCGGTAGTTGGTGTTCATGCTACTACAATAGACAATTTACCAACAGAAGAATTTGAAAAAACACCTGGAGAAAATGGTGTGATAACTATCAAATTGCTTAGTACAACAAGCGAAAATTTAGAAATTGGAGCAGGTGAAAAAGTTATTTTAGATCTTAATGGTAAGATGTTGTCTAATGATAATACTGAAGATATGCCAACAATTAGAGTTGCAACCGGTGGCGAATTAACTATTACCAGTACTAGTGAATCAGGGTACCCAGCCATTTCAAGATCTAATAAAATTGAAGGTAGTGGAGTTACTCAACCAGTAATTAGAAACGATGGAATTTTAACTTTAGAAGATGGTAATATTTTATCGACTGAAGGAGTATCATATGTTGTAGATAATTCAGGTAATGGTAGATTTACAATGAATGGTGGATCAATAGGAGTTACAGATGCAAATATTTATGCCATAAAAAATAACGGTATCGCAATTATAAATGGTGGTCGAATTACTACTGGTGAAAATGCGAATTATACAGCTATACTAAATCATACGACAGGTCAATTAACTATTACAGGAGGTACATTTCTTGATTTAACAGGAAAAAATATTTCTTCATTGACTACAGTGGGTAATGGTACTATTACTGTTACAGGTGGTCAATTTGAATATCAAGATTTATCTACAGGTGCTGCTACACCACAAGATGTAAGTGAATATATTCCTGATGATTATGAAGTTGATAGATATGGTAATGTTGTAGAAGTAAAAATTTATACAGTAGAAGTAGAAGAATCTGAATACGGTAAATTAACAGCTATTCAAACTGAAGCTAAAGAAGGTGGCTCAATAACTATAAAAGTTGAACCAAATGAAGGCTATAGAATTGTTAAAGTATATTATGATGATGTAGAAATAGAAGTAGATGCCGAAGGAAATTATACATTTTTAATGCCTGGTAAAAATGTAACAGTTAAAGCTGAATTTGAACTAATTTCAGTTAATACTGAAGATGATGGTAATGAAACTGATGATAATAAAGGCGGAGATAATAATAATAATAATAATAATACCGGCGCAACTGCTGAAGATAAAAAAACATCAGATACTGAAAAAACAAACCAAAATCAAACTGAAAATAAACCAGCTGATGAAAATAAAACAGAAAACCCAGGTACATTAGACAGTATTGTAAGTATCGTAACCCTTGCAATAACTAGTTTAGGTACAGCTGGATACTCAATTAAGAAATTTATTAGAAGATAATAAATTTAGAGATATTTCCAAAATTCTCTCGAAAAAGCACTGAATCCCAAATACCAGTGCTTTTCTTTTTTTATAAAAATTTTAGTTTACAAAAATAGAAAAATAAATGAAATTATCTCTTGCTATATATATATATATATAGTAAAATGGGGGTTAGAAAGGAGAGATAGAGAGAAAAATGAAAAATTTGAAAAAATTAGTATTTGGTTTGCTAGCGATGCTAGTAATGGTTACGAGTGTTAATGCTGAAGGATCAATTGATTGTAGTGAGGACTATGTTGCCATGGTTGAAGGCAAATGTTATGCCACTTTAGAAGATGCTGTAGAATCTGTTAAAAGTACAGAAAAAACAGTAATTGATGTAGTTGATCAAGCCGATTTATTAAATTCAATTACTATTGATGGTGACAAGAATATCGAATTAAATTTAAAAAATGATGTTACTATTTCTAGCGACAATTATCTTTTTTATGTAAATGGAAATGCATCTTTAAAAATAACTGGTAATGGTACAATTACAAATACAAATAATAAATATACAGCCTCAGCTAAAGATGAAACTATTTATGTAGGTGGTAGTGCTAAATTAGAAATTGGTAAAAATGTTATCGTTAAAGGATTTAATGCAATTACATTTTATAACGCTACTGGTGCAACATTAGATTTATATGGAACTTTAGTAAGTGGAAGAGATAATGACCCTGACCCTTCTTTACTTACTGATCCTTCTATTGAAGGCCTTCCTATGCTTGGCGGTGGTGTAAATGTAGGCTCAGGTAATAGCGGAATAATAATAAATATTCACGATTATGCGGCTATTGAAGGCGAAGGCGTAGGTTTATTTTTACAAGCTAATAACACTACAACTGTTGGTGCAGCTAGAATTTTTGGAGCCGCTGGTATTACTATCAAATCTGGTAAAATTACTTTAACTAACTCAGATGTAGCTGGAACATATGAATATACCGATCCTAGCTCATGGGATGGAGGCATTAAAGTTACAGGAGCTGCTATTCAAGTTGAATCTAATAAATCATATCCTGGAAATATAGAAATCGTAATTAATGGTGGTAATTATTCAAGTAGTAATGATTATGCTTTTCAAGAATATGTAGCTGAAGGCACTACAGAAACCGCTATCAAGAAACTTGAAATTAAAGGTGGAACATTTAGATCAAATCCTATCGTAGGAGATAAAGGAATAGATGTTTCTGAACAATTTGCTACTGCATTTGCTTCAAAACCATTTATTAAATCAGGAGTTATATTTACTGTAAAGGGTAAACCTGCTACAGATGTTTTAAAATATGCTGCTGAAGGATTGGAAATTTCAGAAGGTGGAATGATTGGAAATATTCATAATATAACTTTTGAAGAAAGTGAAAATTATGATATAGTTGTTCATAAAAATGCAGCTGCAGGAGAACTTGTTATAGTAAGTGCAACAGCCAAAGATGGATATTATTTAAATGGTGTTTTATACAATGGAATAGTAGCATCTAGAGATGATGATGGATCATTTTCATTTACAATGCCTGATGAAGATGTAGAAATTACATTAGACATTATTGCTAAAACACCTGAAAATAAACCTGAAGGTGATGGTGAACCAACAACTGAACCAGTTGTAGAAGAAACAAAAGGTGATAAAGATGTAACTTTATCAGAAAATACAAATGATGTATTAAAGGAATCATTAACTAAAACAGAAGATAAAGAATTACAAGAATTTTTAGCAAATAATGAAGATGTAACAGTACATTTAGAAGCTAATAAAGTAGATAAAGAAAATGTTGCAGCTGAAGTAGTAGCAAAATTTGAAAGTGTTGTAAAAGGTGCAACTGTAGCAGAATTCTTTGATTTAGATATTTTAGTTACAGCTGAAGGTGTAGACGAAGTCCATTATCTAAAAGAACTAAGTAAACCAATAACACTAACAGTTGATCTACCAACAAAGTTACCAGAAGTAGCCAAAGGATATATAAGAACATACTATATCTTAAGAGAACACAATGGTGTATATGAAAAACTAGATGCAACATTAACAAAAGATGGTAAATTATCATTTGCCACAGATAAATTCTCAAAATATGCAATAGCGTATGAAGATGTAAAAAATCCAGATACGTTAGATAGTATTGTAAGTATCGTAACCCTTGCAATATCAAGTTTAGGTACAGCTGGATATTCAATCAAAAAATTTATTAGAAAATAATAAATTTTAAGAGATAAAATAAAATTCTCTCAAAAAAGCACTGATGCCAAATACCAGTGCTTTTATCTTGCTTTAATATGCAAAGTATGTTTCTTTTCACTTTTATTTGTGAAAGAAATATTCATTGATTTACATTTTAAAGTATACATGATAGAATAGTCTCGGTGATTTAAATGAAAACTGTTTTAATAACTGGTGCATCAAGAGGTATTGGTGCTGCTTGTACCATTAAGTTCGCAGAAAATAATTATAATGTAGTTATTAATTACAAATGCGATAAAGAAAAGGCAACAAAGTTAGCCAAAGAATTAACTAATAAATATGGCGTAGAAGTATTGGTAGTTAAAGCTAATATAGCAAAAGAGGCCGAAGTAAAAGATATGTTTGCCAAAATAAAAGATAAATTTAAGAAAATAGATGTTGTTGTAAATAATGCTGGTATTGCTATAGATAATGATTATTTAGAAAAAACTAGTAGTGAATTTAGGCAAGTAATAGAAACTAATTTATTAGGTACTTTTTTAGTTAGTAAATATGCTTCTTTATTAATGGATGAAGGTTGTATTATTAATGTTAGTAGTAATTGTGCGACAGAGGCTAGTTATCCGGAAGGAATGGATTACAATGCTTCTAAAGCAGGGGTTATTACGTTAACAAAAGATTTTGCTAAAAGATTAGCCCCTAAAATAAGAGTTAATGCCGTATTGCCGGGGTGGATTGATACAGATATGAATAAAGATATTGAACCAGAATTTAAAAAGAAAGAAATAGATAAAATACTATTAAATAGATTTGGAACAAAAGAAGAAGTTGCCGATGTAATTTTCTTTTTAACAACTGCTAGTTATATAAATGGTAGTTTAATTTCCGTAGATGGAGGGTTAAAGTGATAGATAAGTTAGTAAGTGAAGCTGATAAAGAATTAACTAAATATTTTGAAAAAATAGATAATATAGCTTTTATTAATAGTGAAAAAGTGTTAAAAGCTTTTCAAGATAATATGGTTAGTGAAAGTGATTTCGGAGGAACTACGGGTTATGGTTATGATGATATAGGCAGAGAAAAAATAGAAAAGATATATGCGCAAGTATTTAAAGCTGAAGCTGCTTTAGTACGTAATCAATTTATATCAGGTACTCATGCTATAACTACTGCCTTATTTGGCATATTAAGACCAGGAGATACCATGTTATCAATAACTGGTAAACCATACGATACTTTAGATTCGATCATTGGTTTTAATGATAATCCTAGTAGTTTAAAAGCCTTTAATATTAAATATGAACAAATAGATTTAATTAATAATGATTTTGATTATGACAAAATAAAAACTAGAGTACAATTAGGTAATATTAAATTAATTACTATTCAAAGATCTAAAGGTTATGAATTAAGAGAAAGTATATCTATAGAAAAGGTTGAAAAAGTAATTAAATTAATTAAAGAAATAGATAGTAATATCTGTATTATGGTTGATAATTGTTATTGCGAGTTTGTAAGTAGCAAAGAACCAACAGAAGTTGGCGCTGATATTTGTGTTGGGTCTTTAATAAAGAATCTTGGTGCTGGTATTGCGAGTAATGGTGCTTATATCGTTGGTAAAGAAAAATATATTACTTTATGTGGAGAAAGATTAAATATGCCAGGAGAAGGTATGGCGGTTGGACCTTCTTTAGGGGCTAATAAAAGTTTTTTGTTAGGTTTATATTTAGCTCCTATGGTCGTAGCTAATGCTTTAAAAACGGGTGTATTTGCCTCCTACATGATGGAAAAGTTAGGGGTTATGGTTAGTCCAAAATATAATGAAGAAAGAGTAGATATTGTTACCATGATTACCTTTAATGATAAAGATAAACTTATTAAATTTGTCGAAGGCATCCAAAAGGGAAGTGCCATTGATGCTTTTGCTAGTCCGATACCTACTGATATGCCTGGCTATGACCGTCAAATAATTATGGCTAGTGGGTCATTTACCCAAGGTTCTTCTATTGAACTATCTTGTGATGGACCAATAGAAAAACCATATGTTGCTTTTTTACAAGGTGGTTTAACTTATGATTATGGTAAATTAGGAGTTATAACGGCAATAAAACATTTACAGAATGAAAAATAAATGATAAAATAATTACTTAAAGAGGGAGATATATGGAAAATTTTAAAGATTTAACTAATTATTTAAGAATGAATAATATTAGTATTGATCCTAGTACATTAAAAATAATCAAAAAGAAGAAAAGTGTGCCTAGACAATTATTTGGCTATTTTGCTTTTGGACCAACTATTGTTAATTTTGTTTTAAAATATGATGATACTTTTGCTATTGCACATTATTATCATAAATTTATAAGTAGAGTATATGGTAAAATGCCCGATGAAGAAATAGTTAGAATATTAGAGTTATCTTTAGGTAAAGGTAATGAAATGTTAAATATGTTAAGTGATGCAAAAATACCTAAAGTAACGGAAAAAGAAGATTATTTAAAAATAATTAGTTCCCAAGTTTCCCGTTATGCTCAAAAGGATATCTATGAAGCATTTACTCATCCTATTTTAAGAAAAGATAACTCATATATTAGGGATGCTAAAGATACTAAAACTTATGGTAAAAGTATAGCATTAGCTAAAAAGGGAGAAGCTTTAAAAAATGCTAGTGTTCAAGCTTGGCATGAATTAAGTGATGATATTAAAACTTTTGTAAATTTCGCTTCAATACCAGAAGAAAAAGTGATGTATGAAAAAGCTTTAATGAAAATGTGGTGTTATGAAGATTTTAAATTAATTCGGTTTATGACAAGTCTTAATTTAAATAATAGTGATGAAATTCATCATAGTATAAGAAACATTTTAGCCTTACTAAATGAAGTTGAAAATGTTGATGAATATAATGCTTTAAGAGGCAATATTAAAAATTATTTAGCTTATTTATTATTTAATGATAATTTAGCTTTAAGAAGAAAAATTATGTTAGATCAAATTAGTGCTGATCGAGAAGAAGCTTATGATTTAGGTTATTTAAGAATCTATAATTTATTAACAGATTTAACTAAATTAATGGAATATGATACTAGTTTAAAATTAACAAAATAAATATGTAAATACAATGTAAATAGTGAAAAAGTAAATATTTAGGTATTTACTTTTTTTATTGGTTTTGGTAATATAGTGGTAGACAGTGGTATAATGTGGAAGAAAGTGGGGGAAGCAAAATGCTAATAGGTGAGTACCATCACAACATTGATGACAAAGGTCGCCTTGTAATTCCTGGTAAATTTCGGGAAGAATTAGGTCAACAATTTGTTATCACCCGTGGTATTGAAAAATGTTTATACATCTATTCCATGGAATCATGGGAAAAACTTACTAGCAAATTAGATACCCTATCATTCACAAGAAAAGATGTACGTATTTTTAATCGGTCATTCTTTTCTGGTGCTGCTATCTGTGAATTCGATAGAAATGGTCGAATCAATATTACCTCCCCACTTATTGTTTACGCCGGTTTAGCTAAAGAATGTGTTATAATCGGCGTAAATGATAGGCTAGAAGTGTGGGATAGTGCAAGTTTCAATAATTTCTTAACCGAAAATAGTGAGAAATTAGAAGACATTGCGGAACATTTATTTGAGGATACGAAAGATGCATTATAGTGTTTTACAAAAAGAATTAATAGCTAGTTTAAGTATTAAAGAAGATGGCATTTATGTAGATGCAACAGTGGGTTATGCAGGAGATGCGAAAAAAATATTAGAGAAACTAAAAAGGGGTTATCTATTCGCCTTCGATGCCGATATTGATGCTGTAAATTATTCGATGAAAGAATTACAGAAAATTGGCAATAACTTTCATATATTTAATACTAATTTTAAAAATATGGCTAGTTCTTTAAAAGAATACAATGTATCGGAAGTAGATGGAATTATCTTTGATTTGGGGGTTTCTTCTCCTCAAATTGATGAAGCTAATCGCGGTTTTTCTTTTATGCATGATGGAAAACTTGATATGCGTATGAGTAGAACCGGTAAAAGTGCTAAAGATGTTGTTAACAATTATGCAGTGGATGATTTAGTACGTATTTTTTATGAATATGGCGAAGAAAAGATGGCGAGAGTAATTGCTAATAATATTATTAAGGCAAGGGAACAAAAAGAAATAACTTCAACATTAGAATTAGTCGAAATAATTAAAAATGCTTGTGGCAGTAAATATTTCTTTAATCAACATCCCGAAAGAAAAATATTTCAAGCTATAAGAATTGAAGTTAATGATGAATTAAAGGTTTTAGAAGAAGTTCTACCAATAGCCATATCATTACTAAAAAAAGGTGGCAGGTTAGCTGTTATAAGTTTCCATTCCTTGGAAGATAGGATTGTGAAAAACATATTTAAAAAATATAGTGAAGTTAATGAATTAGTTAAAGGTTTACCAGAAATACCAGAAGAATATAAGCCTTTAATTAAGTTAATTAATAAAAAGGCCATATTACCAAGTGAGGAAGAATTAAAAGAAAATTCCCGGAGTGGTAGTGCCAAATTAAGAGTAGTAGAAAGAATATAAGGAGGAAAAATGAAAGCACAAAAAAAGAAATATCATTTTATTAAAGGAGAAATATTTATGTATGGTCTATTAGGAGTCCTATTTTTAGCCATACCAATATTTAACGTCTTTACCACTTCCTTATTAAGTTCTTCTAATACGGAATTAGAAAGATTAAAGAAGAAAATAAATACTCAAGAACTTAGTAATCAAAGTTTGAGTATGCAAATAGATGAATTAACATCCTTAGAAAATATTCAAGCAGTTGCAGAAGAATATAGTTTATCGTATAATAATAGTAGTATTAGAACGATTGGAGAAAAGTAGAGGTAAAAAAATATGAAGAGAATGACAGTAAAAACATCAAAGCTAATTATTATCGCTGTTGTTCTTTTATTTTGTGCGGCAATAGCTAAGTTATGTTATATTGTTTTAAGTGATAAAGTAGATGGGGTTAATTTAAAAGAAAAGGCTTTATCAATTACGACTGTGACGGAACCCCTTCCTTCATCTCGGGGAGATATTTATGATGCTAACGGGGAAAAACTTGCCGAAACAGTAAACTCTTATACTTTAATTGCATATCTCGCTGAATCAAGAACTAAGGATATGAAAAATCCGCAACATGTAGTAGACAAAGAATTAACAGCGACTAAACTAGCTCCCATACTAGGAATGGACAAAGAAGATATTTTAAAATATCTAAATCAAGATAAATATCAAGTTCAATTTGGAACTAAAGGTAATAATTTAACGGAAAATGTTAAAAGTAAAATAGAAGCCTTAGATTTACCTGGCTTAGATTTTTTAGTATCGCATCAAAGATTTTATAAAAAAGCTGGCGCAGCATCCTATATCTTGGGATATGCTAAACCCAATGATGAAGGCGTAATCACGGGAGAACTAGGTATTGAAAAATATTATGATGATGAGCTATCGGGAATAGATGGTTATAAAAAATATCAAAAATATACTTCTGGTAATTATCAAATACCTAATACGAGAGTTGAAGAACAAAAAGCCATTAATGGTTCTGATATCTATTTAACAATAGATAGTAATATTCAATTAATTGTTGAAAATGCAATCAAGAAATTAAGTGATGAAGCTAGCATGGAATGGATGGTATTTACAGTTATGGATGCAAATACGGGAGCAATTGTAGCTAGTGCGACAAATCCTAATTTTAATCCAAATGATACGAATACAATAACATCATTTATGAATCCTTTAGTAAGTTATCAATATGAACCTGGTTCGGTTATGAAAATATTTTCTTTTGCCTCAGCTATTGAAGCCGGTAAATATAATGGTAGTGAACCTTATAAATCAGGTTGTATTAAAGTTTATGAAGATACTATTTGTGATTCTAATAAAACCGGATGGGGAACGATAACCTTTGATCAAGGTTTTGCTAATTCATCCAATGTGGCGGCTTCTATTTTAGCGGATCGTTTAAAAGCCGATAGCTTAAGAAGTTATTATCAAGATTTAGGTTTTGGTAAATTAACCGGTATTGAATTATCTAATGAAGCTAAGGGCGTAATAAACTTTAAATATGGTAGTGAACCAGCATCCGCGGCTTTTGGTCAAGGTATCACGGTTACGCCAATTCAAATCTTACAAGCAATGACTTTTTTAACTAATGACGGAACTGTAATAAAACCTTATATTGTTGATAAAATTGTCGATAGTGATGGTAATATGGTGTTTCAAGGAGAAAGAACTGAAGTTAAAAAAGTTTATAGTAGTGCTACAGCTACTAAATTAAGATCATTAATGCATGATGTTATTGAATTTGGGACTGGGAAAAGTTATAAAACCGAAAATGTAAAATTAATTGCTAAAACTGGTACAGCCCAAATAGCATCCCCTAATGGTGGTTATTTAGATGGCGATTATGATATTATTAAAAGTATCGCCGGAATATTTCCTGAAGATAATCCTAAATACATAATTTATATGGCTAATTCAAAAATGGTTGCATCAGTTAAGACTTTAGCGAGTGTGGTAACAACTGCTATTGAAGAAATAGCTAGTTATGCTAAATTAACTGATAAAAAAAGTGATGTTGATTATTCTAAAATAATAAACTTGAATAATTATATAAGCAAAAATGTGGCTGATACGGTTGATAGTTTAAATAGTCAAAATTTAAAACCAATTATTATAGGCGACGGAACATATGTTATTAATCAATATCCATTGAAAAATACTTCCGTAATTGCAGGAGACAAAATATTTTTAATGACTAACTCTAATAAATATATTATGCCTAATATTACTAATTGGAGTCGTAATGAAGTAGAAACATATTGTAATTTAATTAATTTAAATTGTTCTTTTAAAGGATATGGTTATGTTTTAAGTCAATCTATTGCTCTTGGGGAAGAAATAACTAATGATAAAAAATTAGAAATAGAATTAACTCAAATAGAGTTGTAATATAAAAATGATATCCTATGGGCTAACAAACTATAATATAGTTTTAATATTGACTTATTAACCAAAATATTGTATATTATTAGCACATAAGTGATTATGTTATGCAAGAATGCATATACTAATAATGCCTTATGGCAATAAAAAAGCTAGTGATTCCCACTATAAGAGGAACTTAAAAAAGAAGCGATTCCGGCTTTGACAGGAACTAAAAAAAGTGGCGATTCCGGCCATAACAGTGAACTTAAAAATGAAACTAGAGAGCACACTCTAGTTATTTTTGTGTGCCGTGCATGGCATATATCTAGTTGGTGAAAGACCAATACACGCATAGGTATCGATGAAGTGTTAGGGAA
>CANPZG010000040.1 GCA_947588765.1 uncultured Bacilli bacterium | reverse complement strand
GGGTTTTGGACTCAGCTTAAATTTCGAAAAGGAGGTGAAGGTTATGAAAAAAGAAATTTTCTTTTTTGTCATAATAATTTTATTAATCGTAGTTATTCTACGTTTGATTTAAAAAACGATGCTAGCCAAATGGCGTAGCATCTACTATCCGTAGGTGTTACCTAACTGGGTAACATATCTATAGTATACACTTATTTTTAATAAATTACAATTATTCTTTTTTATTTCTTTTTATTCATATATTCTTCTTTTGAAGAAACATATATTTCTTCCCCTGTATCTCTATCAATTAAAATAGTTGATCTACTTAGTGAGGAACCATTTTTACTTATCATTGCCATTTCCCCATTATACATAATAACAGTTTGAGCTGTTTTAATATTAGGATTTTTACTAAAATATTGATATAAACTTTCATAAGATATAAAATCTTGTAATGATAAATTTAAACCTGCTTCTCGGATATATTCCTTCTCTTTTACTTCATCTGATAAATAATTAGCAATAGTTGTAGTTCTCTCTTCTTCTGGTATATTAGGATGAGTATGACCTATACTAATGAAATCATAGCTATTTTGTAAGGCATATTGAAGTGTTTGATTTAATTTTTGTTCATCTATTTTAGTTACTCTCCTACTTAAATTAGAATCTATAGAATTACAATCTATCATTTGGTCTACTAAATAACATTTTTCGTCTCCTAAAGTAGCACTTTTTCCTAATAAAACAAAAGAATATTCTTTGGCTGTTTCGGGTTTATTTATAATATCTACTAATTTTTGATAAGATGAAGTAACTGAAGAAGAAAAAATGATAGGAGTATAATCATCATTTAAGACCATTGGTGATATAGGTGTATCACCAATATCCATACCTCTTTGAGTGACAAGTTCGGGATTATCCTTTAATACTTGCATTGAGCTATTGATTATATCGTCAAAATTTGTAGTTCCAAATAATCCACTTTGTTTAACATCAAATAATGTTTTTATTTCACTCATTAAAACTCTCCTTTATTTATTAACCCATATCATTTAAATCAACATTTTCATCTACAAGCATTTCTTTAAATACTTCTTTAAATCTTTCGATTTCTTTTACTTTAGCATCTTCATAAATATTTTTAGCATTACAAATAGCTTTGTAGAAATGTTTTAATCTAACTTGTTTTTTATTTTCATATAAAGCATAAGTAAAAGCATTAGCCACAATAGTTAAACAAATATCAGGGTATCTACTAGAAATTTCATAGACTCTTTTATATTCATCAGTCATTTCGACAATAAAAGCCATAATTTTTTCAATTATATATGGTTGATAGGATAAAGTTACGCCAATTTGTTTTTCTAGTTTTGGAATTGTTCCCATCAAGATTTTAACTGTCGTTGGTTTATCACATTCTAAAACTTCGATCTTTTGAAATCTTCTTAAAAAAGCTCTATCTCTTAAAATATATTGTTCATATTCTTCACTAGTAGTAGCTCCAATCATCTTTATAGTTCCTCTATCTAGACCAGCTTTTAACATATTAGCAAAGTCTAAGCCACCTTCTTTATTAACTAATAGATGAGTTTCATCAATAAAAAGAATTGTTTTATCCCGATTGGCTAATTCTTTAACTAATATATCCAATCGATTATCCATAGCCCCATCATTTAAAGTACTACCCATGAAAGAAGTAATATTTATCTTTATTATTTCCCAGCCCTTTAAAGCATCGGGTACTAAATTGTTTTTGATTCGATAAGCTAAGCCTTCCACAATGGCAGTTTTACCAATACCCGCTTTCCCTACTAAAAGAGCACTTTTTTCGGGGGTAAGTAAAATTAAAATCATTTGTTTTATTTCTTCATCCCGAGCAATCGCGGGATCAGTTATATATTCTTTGGCAGTTAAATTTTCGCCATATCTTTCTAACATACTTGGACTATTATTCATATTTCTCACCTACCAATAGTATAACATATAAAAACTAAAATACTGGATATTTTAGTTTTATTAGTCAATTATTGACATTAAAAATGTTCTTGAATATATTTTATTAAATCAGCAGCTGAATTAGCATTAATTATTTTCTTTTGATTATTAACTAATTCTTCTTCGAGTGCCTTATCACTAATCAAAGTTTTAATATCCGTAATAATTTCATCAATCGTTAAAGCTTGTAAACTCATTTTATTCGTGGCAAAAAAATTAGCATTATAGTTTTCAACCCCAGGAATAGGCATCATATGAATAAGTGGTTTTCTAATGGTAGCAACTTCAGTTGTGGTTAAGCCTCCGGGTTTAGTTATAACTATTTCACTTTTAGCAATATATTCATTAATATTATTGACAAAACCTTTAATCTCTAAATTAGGATTGTCAATTTTTAATAATTCTTCTTCTAAGTTTTTATTATTACCACAGATTACTACCAATTTATAATCTTTTACTTCTTGTAATATTCTTTCAACTATTTCTTTAACTTTACCAAATCCCATACTACCAGATGTTAGTAATAGCATTTTTTCCGTGGTAACCTTAACATCTTTAAAATGAGATGCTACAGGTATCCCAATAGGTAGTAATATTTCTTCTTTTATTCCTTTTTTAATAAATCTATCCTTAAGTAATTCACTAGGAATCACAAAAGCATCGGGATTAGTTTCTTCCCAGAAAGGAATACATTCATAATCGGTGGCGACATTGATAAATTTTATATAATGATCCTTTTTTATAGCCGTTAAAGCCACACAAGGAAATAAATGAGTTCCTATAACTAAATCATAATTATTATCTACAATATAATTATATAATTTTTCTTTAATTAAACTATTTAAGCCATAAACTGGACTAGGAATATTGGTTTTACTATAAAGTTCGCCAATTTTATAAACACCTTTAAAAATTAAACCATTATTCCGAGTTGAATCTAAATATATTTTTTCGGCTATTTGACTAGCTTTAGAACCAACTATATCCATATAATCTTTATAATCACATTCAATATTATTATCTTTACATTCATCCACAATATAACGGGCACAAGCATTGTGTCCACCACCAGTACTACATGTTAAAACTAAAATCTTCATAACTAACTCCAACTATTACTAAACATATTTTTTAAATAATCTTGATTAAATGTTTGATCTAAAATCTTCTCATACATATTTGAAGGTGCTATTCCTCTTTCTTTTTCTTTTGCCCGAATGATAGCACCAAATGTTAAAAATGTATCAAAAGTTAAAAAGATTAATAAAATAATACTTAATTTTTTTCCCTTTTCATAATTACCTAAATCAATTACTTTAATAAGCCAAGGATAAATATATCTTATCCAAATAATACCTAAAAAGCCCCACATTAAAGAATAAACTAAACATACTCGCCCATTGATATTTAAAAAGTCATTGCTATAATCCCAAGCAGTAAAACCTAAAACTAATTCCATTCCCCAGCTACAAATATATTCTAAAACTGTGCCAGTGATAAAACTAACAACAAATATTTTCCATAATTCTTTATCTTGAAAACGATATAACAAAGCACTAAGTAAACAAGCCCCAAAGCCATAAATTACATTTAAAGGTCCAATAACTAAAGCTGAGTGATTAATTAAAACATGACTAAAGATTAAAGTGTAGAAAAATTCTATTACCCAACCAGCAACACTACCAATCAAAAAAATCCAAAACAAATAATAAAACGATAATTTATTTTTCATTTTTACTCCCACTTCTATCTTATTCCTTAAAGGATTTTTTAGTCATTTATCTACCCTTTAGGCTAATAATAGAATACCAATTTATTTAATAATTGTCAACCTAACAAATGATAATATTTAATAACAAAAAAGAACTCAAATTATGAGTTCTCTTGATTCTAAATGGCGCCTGTTGTAGGACTCGAACCTACGACCTAACGGTTAACAGCCGTGCGCTCTACCGACTGAGCTAAACAGGCATTACTCATTAAGTATATATTTTTTTTTAATTATTGTCAACTATTTTTCAATAAAAAATCATTGTAAGTTGTAAATATTATATTCATTCTATTTAAATTTATACTTTTATAAAAGGAAACAATATGTTCCCTTCTATAAATACTTTTTTAAATCTTGAATATTATGTTCTAGAGTTTCTAATAATTTTTGACTTAATTCCTCTACTTTAGGATTTTTAACTGGGCCTTTATTTAATAGAGACGTTAATTCAATGATACCATTATTACTACCATTTAACATCATTTTCGTTATTTTATTATCACTATCATTTTTTAATAATTCCATATCCGTCATTATAGTACTACTTACCTCAGCCATTTTACTTATGCCTTTCGCTTTTTGTTCATAATCTCCAAGTAGTTTTATAGCATCAATTCTAATTAAATTATATTCTCTTCTTTCATCAATAAATATTTTCTCTAAAGCTTTACTTTGGATTTTCGTTAAAACATTATCAATCCCAATAATACCCATATCAACTATCTTGTAAATATTATTTAATACTTCAATATCTCGATTCATCAAAAATCACCTATAACTAGTATAGGTGGTTTTTAAAAAATTATACTTCTTGAATTACTGCAATAATCATTGGTTTACATTCGGTTTCTTGATATAAGAATTTACTTAGCTCTTCTCTTATTTCAATTTTGATTTGATTATAATCAACATATTTTGGATTTATATTACGATTAATTATTTCTTCGCATATATCTTTTATTTGAGCGATTAAATCTTGTGAATACTTAATGTAGATAAAACCTCGGGTTGTAACTTCAGGACCAACAAGTAAAACCTTAGATAATTTATCAATGGTAGCTGATATTAAGACAATACCATTTTCACTTAACATTTCTCGATCTTTAATAACTAAGTTACCAATATCATCGCTACTATTACCATCAATTAAAATATCATTTACTTTAATTATTTCTCTTTTATCTAATAGTTTACCATCTTCAAAAAATACGGCTTCACCATTTTGTTTTAAAATAATATTTTCATTAGGAATACCTAAATCACTTGCTAAATTGGCATTATTAAACATGTAACGATATTCACCTTTAACTGGCATATAATATTTCGGTTGCATTAATTTTATCATTAACATCAAATCTTCCTTAGCGGCATGATGTAAGATTTTTTTATCTGCCGGAATAGTTACAATATTACAACCAAACATAGCTAATTCATTTTGTAATTTTACTAAGATTTTTTCGGTACTATCATATCTAGGTTCAGCGAAAACAATAGTATCGGTATTTTTTAAAGTTACAAATTTATCATAACCATTTAAGATTTTATTTAAATTAGCGTAAGGGTAAGCCCGATCATCATTAATTAATAGAATGGCATCTTCATCATTAATATTAGATAAATCACCAAGTAAATCTGCCGGGATATTTAAATAGCCTTCTTTTCGGGCAAAATTTATAGCATTTTGTAAACTTTTACCCATAACCACAACTTTACGATGCTTATTGGCCGCAGCTGTAAGTATTTCATCAATTGTATATAAGTGGCCCGCTAAAACAGAAAAAAGAATTCTTTTTTCATTATGATTTATGACATCACGATAAAATTCTAATAGGCGATGATTAGGGGAAGTATGCCCACTTACTTCGGCGAAAGATGATTCACATAATAAACATAAAACACCTTGTTTTCCAACATAAGCAATTTTACCTAAATCCATATCATAAGCTCCTTGCATACTAGGATCAATTATAAAATCTCCCGTATAACAAATAGCACCATCTTTAGTATTAACTACATACATTACAGCATCAGGGGCACTATGTGTTACCGAAATTGGGAATATAGAAACTGTCCCAAAATTGATTTTCTTATGGGGTTTTATTTCTATAATATTTTTTTCGGGTACTTCTGTTTCTAATAATTCAAATTTCGTATATTTCGTCGCATAAACTTTTAATTCGGGAATAGTTTTAATTAAATCAGCGACACCACCCATATTTTCTTTATGACCATGAGTAATAAATACACCCTTAATTCTTTTTCTATTTTTTTCTAAATAAGAAAAATCTGGCATAATATAATCTATTCCTAAGACATTACCACTGGCATATTTTATCCCACAATCAAAAACAAAAATATCGTCATCAACTTCTATAACATAGGTATTTTTACCACTTTCGGCTAGGCCTCCTAAGCCTAATATCTTTATTTTACTCAATTTAATCACCTCAAAAAAATTAATAAAGTTCTTCTTTCTTTATTAATTATATCAAATATTTCGAAAAATGTCTATTTATCTATAAAATTCGTAATGATTTTACAAAATTTAGAGTTATTACTTTTAAATTCTTTAGGTTCAAAAGTTTTTATTTCTTTAATTTTTTTCCCTATATCATTTGGGTTATCTACCATCATGATATAACCTAATTTAGCAAATTCACTCGCTATTTCAATTTGATGGTCGTTGGTGTGTTCCCCATATTCAGCTTTACGTGGTACCGCCACAACTTTTTTATGATTAGTAATTCCCGTCATAATTGAACCTACTCCGGCATGGGTAATTAAAAAAGAACATTTAGCTATATATTCATTAAACTTTTCCATAGGTATTAATTTTAATATTTCCATATTTTTAGATTTATATTCCGTTAGACCAGCTTGGACGATAACTTTTTCTTTGATATATCCTTCATTTATGGCTTTATCAATGCCTTTTAATAATCTTTTAAAACTTTTATCTTGTGTTCCTAATGTTACAAATATCATAATACCTCCCTAGAAAATAAAGCCACCATATACTGCTTTAGGGTATACTTTCAGCATACTTTCCCATTGAACGATAAATAAATCGGCGAAATGATAAATTAATCTACCAGTTATAGTTTTTTTATTTATATTAGCCATAGTTTCAATATAAATTATTTTACTACCAAAGATTTTACCAATACAACACATTGGGCCCGCGGTATGAGCTCCTGTGGTAACAATATATTTAGGATGAAATATAAAATATAAATAAAGACTTTTAAAACAATTAGCTAATAATTTAAAAGGATATACTAAAGGATGGTCCTTTGTTCCATATATTAAGTAACCCATTTTTTTACCATATTCATTTTTTAAATCTAAAGTTGAAGATGTTTTTTCGGTAATTAAATAGGTATCATATTTTTTAAATATTGGTTTTAATTGTAATAATTCTTGGAGATGTCCTCCTGTTGATGCAATAAACAAAACTTTTTTCTTTTCCATTTTTCTACCCTCTTTTTAATTATAGCATGTTAAAACAAATAAGCCAAAACTTATTTGTTAAATATTACACATTTTTAATTCCTAATATTATTTTAATCTTTTCAATATATGAGCATCATTTTGTGCTTTATGTATTATTTCAAAATAATCATTTAACTCAAAATCATCAAGATTACATTCTTTTGTTTTTGATAAAGTATATAGTTTTAATTGTTTAGAAATGTTTTTATCCTTAAGTAATGAAAATTTTCCTTGCTCTAAAAGTTGTAAAAAGTATAAAGATTCAGGTATTTGAATAATATTTTCTAACCAATATGTTACATTATCCCAATGTTCTCTAACTTTTCGATAGTTATCTTGTGTTAAAAGAAAATATTTAATTAAATTTTCATTATATTTTATAGGGACAATAGTTTCTTCATTTTGAGAGCCATAAATATAGCTTAACAATAAAGGCAATTTATCATTTTCACAAGAATTATCTTTTTTTAATACTTGATATCCACGATAATCATTATCAAACTTTCTATTTTCATTATCTGCATAATAGGCTTGTAATATTTCATTAGAATTGTTCCATTTTTTTATATATGGTACAAAAATTGGAATCCCTCCAAATATATTAACACAATCTTCTGCTACAAAAAAACGTTCATTCTCGGGAATAGTCTCCATTTGTTGAAATCGATAATTAATTATATCTTCTTTTTGAGCTGAAAAATCATATACCGCCAATTTTTTGGCATTACTTTTTTGAATTTCATATAATAACATACCAATACCTCCTAAAACATTTTACCATAAAAATTTTTCTTTATAAACTATTTTTTAATTTCTTCATTAGTTGGATATTTATTTTTCTTTTTATAAATATCGTATAATCTTTTATCATTTTCAATCTTTCAATCAAATATTTCTTTCTCATTTTCATCCACTAAATAAAATTCATCATATTCAATTAATGATTCTTTTACTTTTACTTGAACTTTTCTTACTCTTAAATTATCTTTACTATTTATTTTTACTCCTCATAGATAAAAAAGTTTTTCAAAATCATCAATTGATAATTTTACCATTAAACAAAAGACTTATTTTTTTGAATAAGCCTCGTATTTAATATTAACAAGATAATATTTTTTAATTACATGCAGCAGCCACGATCATATACATTTGATACGACATTTTCTTCACAACATGTATATTCAGGACGATAAGTATGACGATATACATGATGATTTATAATTCTCGTATTACATGGCATAATATGTGGTACTTCATAACAAATATATCTATTTACTACTCTTTCTTGAGGGCATTCATAAATAGGACTGCAGCAAGTACCTCCCATCATCATTGGAGCATCTCCACAGCAAGGAGTTCCCATATCTTGTTTACCATCAAACATTTTGTCTTGTTTCATTTCTTTTATTTCTTCATTAAAATAATTCATTAAAAACATTCCTTTCTAATGTATCTTATTCTTAATGCTGGCTAATGCATAGGTTATGGCATAAAAAAATGCTTTTTCCTATTTTTTCTTAGGTAAAAGCATTCCTTTAATTTTAAAATAATACTCGGCTCCCGAGATAATTGAGAAGATTGTGGCTAAAAGTAATAATAAATCCGCAACGGGGATACTTAAAAATTCAAATGGTAAGTTATAAAATAATGTTAAAGCAATTCCCACTAACATAAAGACTGTTTTAATTTTACCTAGGATACTCGCACTAACTACTTTACCATTATTACCAGAAACCATTTTTAAGGAATCGACAAATATATCTCTAGTAATGATAACAACTGGAATAACAATAGATATCGCTCTTTCATAAGCTAAAATAATTAAAACACCATTAACTAGTACTTTATCCGCGATGGCATCAAAAGTTTTACCAAAATCAGTTACTTCATTATTCTTCCGGGCTAAATAACCATCTAAAAAGTCGGTGAAGGCCGCAATAATAAATAAAACACCAGCCACAATATATTTTAAATTAACTACCACATTACCTAGTAGATAAGTTGGCCATTCTATGCCTAAAGCATACCACGGAATTAAAAGTAATAAAATAACAATCATGGATACAATAATTCTCGTAATTGTAATCTTATTTGGTAAATTCATTTTCTACTCCTTATAACTTATAATAATTGTATGATTATTATTAACTGTTATTTGTTTAACTGACCATAATATTAATAGAACAACTAAAACAAATGCTACTACATATATTAAAATATAAATACCTTTATTATACTTTCTACTTTTAGTAGTATATGGGGAAGCAATCTTTTTTTCATTAGATTCTTCCTTTAATTTTAATTCAATAGTTTTTTCAATTTCTTTAATTGGAATTTTGGAAGTATATTCAAACATATACTCATTAAATTCATCAATTAATTTCTTTGCATCTAAGCCTAAATATTTAGCATATTCGGTGATATAATTTTTTAATTCAAAGATATCTTTGAAAGCTCCAACTCGACCATCTTCAATATTTTCTAATATTTCTTCTTTAATATTTAAGTCTTTACTTACTTCCGATATACTAACACCTGATGTTTCTCGAGCTTGATGTAACATCTCGCCAATCTCGTTCAAAACTTTTTCACTCCTTTAAAAATAATAAATAATTTCATAAGCCATTTTCTGTCCTTTTATTTCTAAAAGGGGCAAATATTTATCTACCTATTGGTCCTTTAATTGATTCATTTCTCTTTTAAAGACTCCCCTACCAAAATTTGGGTTTCTCACTCGCGGGGTTTACCACGTTCCACTTTCGGTATCACTACCGAAACTCGTCTCTTTGGCACTTTTATACCTACTTTTTTCTTTTAAAAAGAAAATTTCGGAGCCGTTAGCAATTGCTACCCTAGGTTATTTTTTCCCTAGGCACGAACACTACTTTCAATCGCAGAAAGTGTGAGTATGGACTTTCCTCTGCATCTTAATTAATGCAGCATTTGCCACGAATTATTCATTATTTCCATAAACAATTTTTTCTAAATTACTAATTCTTTTGAGAAGGTCAACATTATTATGGCTTCGATTAGCAGATGCATCACTATTATTAGTAACAACTTCATCCTTTAATCTTCTTATTTCTTGTTTTAATTTCATATTATCATCAGTTAAATCCTTAATATCTTGTTCTAACTTTTTAATAATATTGTTGTATTCAGTATAATCACGGATAACCATATCTAAAAACTTATCTACCTCTTGAGGTCTATAACCTCTGGCATCAATATTAAATTCTTTTTCTAATATTTCTTGAGGTGTTAAATATAATCTATCTTTATACACTTTTTATTCACCTTCCATAACTAAAATTATAGCGGGTATCTTACTTTTTGTCAAGATGGCTAACCCATTCTAATAGGATTCTACTTTCTAAAGTATTAACTTTTTCTAAAACTTGATTAATTAAATAATCATATCTCATTTTCTTCACCCATATTATTATATATTATATTTAATTATATTTCATTACTTTCGACAAAAGATGTCAAAAATTTCATCTTTCTATCAAATATCACAATGCCTAATAGTAAATATTTTAAAAGTATGTTATAATTTTGTATAGGGTGATGATTTTTGCAGTATCCTAATAATATTAAAAAAGAATATACTAATAAATTAAATAATCATGCTAATCGGGGAATGGATTTAGAATATTTGGTTGAAATAACTAATCAGTATTATATTGACCATGATATTGCATATATTTATAAAAAACCAACACCTATTGGAATTGTTAAAGTTAATTATGATAAAAGGAAAATTGAAGAAGCTTATTTTCAAAAACCTTCAACTTTAGATTACA
Organism: uncultured Bacilli bacterium; assembly: GCA_947588765.1. GTDB lineage: Bacteria > Bacillota_I > Bacilli_A > RF39 > UBA660 > Onthocola_B. Next base: position 326 of record CANPZG010000040.1, on the reverse strand, counting down.
ATGGTATTTATAAAGGTTATTATATTGAATTTGATGCGAAAGTAACTAAACATAAGACTAATTTTCCCCTTACGAATATTAGTCCTCATCAATTAGAACATATTAAGCATATTTATAATGCTAAAGGAATAGTTTTCTTACTTATTATGATTAATGATGAATTTTATGTTTTCATGGGCGATAAATTACTTGATTTTATTAAAAATAACAAACGTCAAAGTATTCCCTATGAATATATAAAAAATAATGGTTATGAATTAAAATATAGTTTTCAAAAAGGATTAGATTACTTAAAAGTAATTGATAGAATAATTGGAGATGAAATA
>CANPZG010000039.1 GCA_947588765.1 uncultured Bacilli bacterium | reverse complement strand
ATTTATATTAAAATTTTCATTTTAATATCTTTTTTACTCAGTGCTACTTGTTTTCCATAAAACTTTTCACACTATCATATTTTATCAAAAAATAAAAATAATTGTATATAAAATAAAAATAATGTATAATATAGTTAATGCTGGAATAGCTCAGTTGGTAGAGCAACGCCCTCGTAACGCGTAGGTCGTAGGTTCAAGTCCCACTTCCAGCACCAGAAGGAAATCCATCTAAACTTATATAAGTTTAGATTTTAATTTCAAAGGTATCAATTTTCCAAAAAGTTGATACTTTTTTAATTGAAAATCAGTGGTAAAAGTGACAATAATTTTCAACGAATAGTTGTTTTTTGAAAAATATTGTTGTATAATCTAATTGAAAATCAGTGGCAAAAGTGTCATTTTTTATAACTACTATCATAATGATAAGAAGAAATAAAATGATAGTAATGAGCTTTAGAGTCTTTATAATAACAAAATAACTCAGTTAAGAGTTATTTTTGTTTTGTTAATGTAAAATTTGAATCAAAAAAGTATGAACCATAGCCTTGGGAAATTGTTGAACAATCTTCACTTATTTGCAATGTTTCAGTATAAGAAGCATTACATTCCATATCAGGACCACATATTTCAGGTTCAGTTTTTAGTAATAGGGTATTATCAATTATTGTATATTCTCCCGTAGCACCATCTATTATGTTTTCTTTGGTTAGTTTATATGTACCATCATTTCTTAATTTTAAATCTATCCAAACTTATTTATGTTTAAATTTTAATCAAAAAAAGTATCAATTTCATCAATTGGTACTTTTTTCTTTTTAATGACTAAAAATTAACGGTAAAAGTGTCAGTAATTTCAATAATATATTTTTTTAATTATGATTTAATTATTTTTTTAATAATCTTTTTTGAACTTCTAATGGAAAAAAACAATTACTTATGCCTATTTCATAATAAGAATCCACCAAATTATCAGCTCCATTTTGATAATTCATTTTTTGTCTATTTACACCTAATAAAGCATTTAAAACTTCATTTGTATAACCATCATAACAAACACTTATTATATTATCTAATAAAGATACATCTCCAATTAATAATATTTCTTTTAATTTTCTAATTTTTTCAAACATATCCGGATCTAAATCTTGCATTAATCTTCCCTTTTGTAATAATGCCTCTTCAGAAAAATCATCGCCAGATCTTAGCAATTTTTCATTTCTAAACGATAATTCTTCTCCAGCATTTTCTTCGAACATGAACACATTTAATTTATCTTTATTTTCGTCGGTTGTTCCTGCACTATAAATACCAGCTTCTTTTCTATAAGGATAAACATGTTTTTGTTTATCATATTTTCCTTTTTTTATACAATGATAAAGATAAGCCATCAAATCATTTATAGGACTTATATATATTAATTCGTAATTTTCTCCTTCAATTTTTTCAAGGTTAAATATTTTTCCATCTCTTAATATTTTCATAATTATATTTTCTTTACCAAAAATTTCACAATTTATTAAAGCACTGCAAAGGCAATTTGCTCCAAATTCAGTATCTACAGAATTAATTAATGAAAATTCTCCTGACAATTCTACATTATTTTGTTTGTGTACTTGAAAATTAATTTTGCTACGCCAATGTACATTTAAAGCATTATGAATACTTTCAGCATCATAAAAGCCTGATATTTTAGGTATTGCAAAACTAGCATCTAAAATACTATTATTATAATTTGCTGACATTATTACTTTACCATTATCAATATATAATATGCCAACTTTAGCCATGGCTCTATCAAATATTTTTATCTTAGAAAATTCATTAACATCATCATTTATGTTTTCTAAAGTAAGACCAAATATATTTAAAAAGATTCTAGCAGCACTTGCATTTTGTTTAAAATTAAGATTTGTTTTTGCCATTTTTCCATCTCCTTTATACAAAAATGTTGTTATTATTATAGCATACCTATTATTTTATTTACAACATTCTTCTATATTTGATATACTAATTCTAGGAGTGATTATGATGAATAAAACTTTAAAATCTTGTTTTTGGTGGTTCCTTATTGTTATTTTATTTATTTCAACTTTAGGTTTATTTATATTAATACCGATTAAACATACAATAAGTACTACAAATATTAAAGAAATTATTACGAATATTGATATTGAAGAAATTGTTAATAATGAAGCTATTGAAAGTAATTTAAAAGAATATTTGCAACCATTACTTGATGAAGCCGAAGACTTTGGTATTGATGAAGATATAGTTATTAAAGTATTAAATACGAATGAAATTAAAGGTTTGGTTGGAGATATCGCTGGTAATATAGTACATTATGCTATCACGGGCGAAAATACTAAAATTATAACTACGAAAGATATTGAAAATATTATAAGAACAACGATTGATGATGTAGATGAAAATATTTTTCCTATTAAAGATGAAGATAAAAATAAAATTATAAATGTTTTCACAGAAAATTTTCCTAAATATGAAGAATTATTACCAGATACTAAAATGTTAGAAAGTAATTTAGATAGTAATGTTAAAACTTTAATTAACGTAGGAAGATTTATTGTTAGTAATGAACTTATACTTTATTTAAGTATTGCTACTGTCATAGCTTTAAGTGGCTTAATTTATTTAAAGAAAGAAAAATTAAAATGGGTTAAAGGTTGTACGATAACTGTTTTAGTAGCAGCTATTATATCTTCAATTCTTTATAGTGGAATAGCTATTGGCGCCAAAGTTATTCTTCATTCTAATTATGCTTATATTTATAATATTATCCATAGTTCTATTAACTTTGGGGTAATATTTAATATTTGTATGGTTCTATTAATGATTGCTATTCTAGTAACATTCTCTATTTTAAAAAAGAAAAAGGTTATTAGAGGTTAAAAATGAACGATAAAATACAAGCAATAATGACTACTATGAATAATATTGAATACGGTTTTAAAGATAAAACTGGTTTTAATATTATCAATGATTCTTTAAAATGGGATAAAGAATTTAATAACTTTTACTATCTCCAAAGTCCAGATGAATTACTAGAATCTAAATGTGGGGTATGTTGGGACCAAGTTGAATTAGAACGAAAATTATTTTTTGATAACAAGATAAATTGTGAAACTTATTTTATTTTTATGCAAGATGGGGCTTCTTTACCATCACATACTTTTTTAATTTATGAAGAAAATGCAAAATATTATTGGTTCGAACACTCTTGGGAAAAACATCGTGGCATTCATGAATATAATTCCAAGAAAGAACTAATTAATGATATCGAAATAAAATTTAGACAAGACCATCCTGAAGCAAGTTCAAATACTCCAATATATATTTATAAATATGAACAACCAAAATATCATATAATAAATATGAACAACCAAAATATCATATAACTTGTGATGACTTTTATGAATATATTGAAACTCAAAAAAGAATATAACATATAAAAATATTTTAAGTCCATAATAAGAATGGTGATGATATGAACTATCAAACTAATATTTCTTTTGGACTTGTTAATATACCAGTTATTCTTAATTCCGCGATTAAAGATAATAATGTATCTTTTAATTTACTGCACAAAAAATGCGATACTAGATTAGAGTTTATTCGTTATTGTCCTCATTGTGATAAAAAAGTTAAAAGTGATGAAATAGTTAAAGGTTATGAATATCGAGATAATAATTATGTAACTTTTACATCGGAAGAGTTCAATAAATTAAAAAGTGATAATGATAAAAATATCGAAATTATTTCTTTCGTAGATATAAATGAAATAGATCCCGTTTATTATGATAAAAGTTATATTCTTACTCCTAATAAAAGTACGAAAGCTTTTGAATTATTAAAAGAAGCTTTAAGAAAAACTAAGAAAGTGGCGATTGCTAAAACTTATATCCACAATCGTCTTTATTATGTTGTAATTCGTTTTGGTTATGAAAATATTGTCATGAATTCCCTATATTATGAAGAAGAAATTAAATTAAAAAAAGAAAAAGCCCAAAAAGATTTTACAGAAGCTGAACTTAAAATGGCCATAAAATTAATTGATTCCCTATCTGGTAAATTTACACCAGAAAAATATATTGATGAATACCAAAATAGAATTAAAGATGCTATTGATAAAAAAATGCATGGCAAGAAAATTACAAAAGTTAAAGGGAAAAAGAATAAAACTATCAATGATTTATATAAAGCTCTAGAAGAATCTTTAAAGGATACTAATGCGAAAAAGTGACTTTTTATCTTTAAGACCAATGCTTTTAAGAGAAATTAATAAACCTTTTGATAGCAAAGATTACATTTATGAAATAAAATTTGATGGTTTTAGAGCTTTAATATATATTGATAAAAATAATATTGTAATAAAAAGTCGTAATGGTACTATTTTAAATAATACTTTTCCAGAATTATTAAAAATTAAAAAATTAATCAAAACACCTTGTATATTAGATGGAGAAATAGTTGATTTAAACGATGGTAAACCAAATATTAGACCTTTACAAGAAAGATTAAGAACTAAAAATAAAGTTAAGTTAGAGTATCTTATCAAAAATAGACCAGCCGTTTTTGTATGTTTTGATATTTTATATAATGGTAAAGATTTAACAAAACTTTCTCTTATTGAGAGAAAAAATATTTTAAAAAAATTACCGGAAAATGATGTTTTTCAAAAAACTAAATTTTTCTATGAAAAAGGCAAAGCTCTATTTGAGTTAATTAAAAAAGAAAACTTAGAAGGAATCGTAGCTAAAAGAATTGATAGTAAATATACTTTTGGCAAAAGAGAAAGTGTTTGGTTAAAAATCAAAAATATTCATTCCGATTATTTTTATATTGGTGGATATAAACAAAATAAAAATAATACTTTAAGTTTATATCTTGGGGAAAAATCTAAAAATAAATTTATCTTTGTGGGTAAAATATCTATTAATGCCCAAAATGAAATTTTAAAAAGAATATTAAAAGCTAAAATAATAAAAGAATCACCATTTATTAATTATAGTGATTCTAAATGTACTTATATTTTACCAAAAACTGAAATATTAATATATTATACGGAAAAAACGAAAAATAATATGTTAAGGCATCCTAAGATCTAGTTTTTTCTTTTAATTCATTTTTATAAAATCTTTCAATATCTTCAAGTTCTAAAACATTATATTGTTCTAATGGTTTTCTAGCAATAGGAGCTAATTCTTCACTGATATTAGGATATAGAATAGCAAAAATATTATCAATTAATTCTTGCTTTCTAGCCTCTTCAGCTTTCTTTTCTTCATTATAAGCACTTATATTTTCTTTTTGCACATCTGTTAAATTATCAGGTATAATACCTAAGAATTCTTTTAATTCGTCTAAGCTTAAACGATCAAATTGTTTTCTTAAGTTCTTTATTTGAGTATCAGTTAAATAATAATCATCTTTAACCCCAAGATCTTTACGAATAGCTTTTTCTGTTAAAGATTCTCTAAATAAAGCTTCAGCATCTAATTCTTCTTTTGTTTGCTTATCCTTAAGCATTTGTTCAACTTCTTCATAAGTTTTACCTTGATATTCTTGAGGTATTTTTTTATCACTTAAATCCCAAGCATCATATAAACTACTTTTATTTTTTAAATCAGCATTTTCTTTCGCATGAATTAAATTATATATCTTTCTTAAATTTTCTTCTTCCTCTAATTTATCAGTTCTAATATTATTTATTAATTTATATCTTCTTTGATATAGTTGATATGCTCTTAAAGCAGCAGTTAATACCTTAATATCATGAGCTAATTCATCTATTTTTTGATCTAAATTTTTCGGATATTTTTTAGTTTCTAAAAGTTTAACTTTTTGGCGATATTTATCAAAATGAGCATAATCTTCTGGGAATTTATTGGCAATTTCATCTTGATAATAAGCTCCAAATGTATCTAATTCTATTTGTTTTATATCTTTTAAGATATCTAATCTTGTTATTTCATAATTATGTATTTTTTGTTCAAATGTAATATGTTCAATTGAATTAGTTAATGATGCTTTTTGTTTATCTTCATTTAATGGATTTTCAACTGTTGATTTTTCTTCCTCTACTACTTCTTTACCAATACTTTCATCTGGTAAAGAAAATTCTTCCGCTAAACCATCTGTTAAACTATCAATATAACTATTAATATCATCCATATCCATAGCTTCAACTACTTTAACATCTAATGCTGGTTCTTCTACTTTTTCTTCTACTGTTTTTTCTTCATCAGTTGTTTCAGTTTCAGCTTCTTGAGGTTCTTCAATTTCTTCGTTAGATTCAGTTTCTTCCACTGGTTCACTTTCTAATTTTGAAGAGTCCATTTCTTCTGGAGTATTTATTACATAAGGTTCAACTGGAGCTTCTTCTACAGTAGGTATTTCCATAGAACTACTAACTTTATCGGAATAAGTGAAATCTTTATTTTCTGGAGTTTCTACTTGTTCATCAGTATTAGCGTTAACAATATATTTATCAATATCATCTAATCCAACACTTTCCATATCAATATTTTCGAAAGGAATAAAATTATCTGGATCAGTTATTTTGATTGGTTCTTCACCAATTTCATGATTTTCTTCTATTGGTTTTTCTTCAATAGGATTTTCATCTACTTCAGCTACTGGAACATCTGGTATTTCTGGAGTATAAATATCTTGAGTTTCAAATGGATTTACTGCCATGTTATTTAAATCAGTAATTTCTTCACTTTCCATAGGTGCATTAACTATTTCAGGAGTTGGTGAATCTATTTGCGCTAAAGTACTTGCGTCATTTGCTATTTCAGGAGTTGAAACTTCTGAAAATTCTGGATTGTAAATATCTTGCCCTACAAATGGATTAATTGTCATATTATTTAAATCTGTAACTTGTTCATTTTCAAATGGTGTATCAACCACTTCAGGAGTTGGAACATCCACTTGTGCTAAAGTATTAGCATCATTTACTTCTGGAGTATTTAAATCTAAATTATTTAAAATCATTGTTGGTTCTTCTATTCTAGGATCTAAACCAAGTTGTTCTTCGGCAACAGGTGAAAGAAATTCTATTTCTTCCCCACCCACTTGAGGTGTACTTTCTTCTGAAGTCATTGATTTTTGTAAATCAAATATTTTATTAAAATCATATAGATCTTCTTCAGTAACTGGTCTAAATTCTGGCATTTGTTTATTGTTATTTTGTATTACATAAGCTTTTTTTTCATTTATAGACATTTGTAAAAAATTAAAGGCTTCATTTAAAATTTCTTTGCCAATGAAATCGGAGGTATTTTCTAATTTAGTGCGCATGAAATAATAACTACTATCTAAATTAACATCATAGTTTTTACTAGAAATCATATTTTGATATTCTCTTTGTAGATAAATAATAATATTTTGAATTTCATATGCATCAGTATAAACAGTATTAACACTATTAAGAATTTTTTGACAATAATTATTTATTTCATCATCATTTGGAATTTCATTAGATGGACTTTTTTCTTTTACTTTTTCCGGGTTTTTTTCTGATTTTGTTCCACGCGAACTAAAAACATCAAATATAGACATAGAACACCCTCCTATTTTACAATTATCATTATAACATAAATTGCAAGAAAAAAACATCAAAAACTAATAAAAAAGAATGATATTTTTTATCATTCCTTCTTATCAGATTTTTTATCTTTTTTTTCAGGCTTTGGTAAGCATTCTTTTCTTGATAAATTCAAGCGTCCTCGATTATCATAACCTAAGGCTTTAACCATAATTTCATCACCAACAGAAACTAAATCACTTGGTTTATCAATATGTTTATGATCAAGTTGAGATACGTGAACTAAGCCTTCGCAATTAGGCCATAGTTCCACGAAACATCCAAAGTCTTCAACTTTAACAACTTTACCAGTATAAATTTTACCAACTTCAACTTCTCTTATGACTTCTTCAATCATTGCTCTAGTTTTAGCAATAACATCAGCATTATTATGATAAATAATGACACGTCCATCATCTTCTAGATCAACTTTAACAGCATCTTTATCATTAACACTTTTAACATTGGAAGCTTCTAGAATAATCTTCGTAATCATTTCGCCACCACGGCCAATTACATCTTTAATCTTTTCTGGATTAATTGAGAATGTTTCAATCTTAGGTGCATATGGACTTAATTCCTTGCGTGGTTCTTTAATTGCTTTTTCCATAACATCTAAAATTTGCATCCGAGCTTTTTTAGCTTGAGCTAAAGCTTCTTTTAAAATATTTTTAGTTACACCTTTAATTTTGATATCCATTTGTAAAGCAGTTATACCTTTACGAGTACCGGCAACTTTAAAGTCCATATCTCCCATATGGTCTTCAAGACCTTGAATATCAGTTAAAATAGTATATTTTGAACCATTTTGGATTAATCCCATCGCAATACCTGCAACTGGAGCTTTAATTGGAACCCCAGCAGCCATTAAAGAAAGACATCCAGAACAAATAGTAGCTTGACTTGAAGAACCATTACTTTCTAATACTTCGGAAACAACTCTTATTGTATAAGGAAATTCTTCTTCGGAAGGTATAACTTGAGCTAAAGCTCTTTCTCCTAAAGCCCCATGACCGATTTCTCGACGACCAGGTGAACCATAACGACCTACTTCACCAACACTAAATTGAGGAAAGTTATAATGTAACATAAATCTTTTTGAATCTTCAATTCCTAAACCATCTAATATTTGATGTTCACCGATGGCTCCTAAAGTAGTTGTCGCAAGTACTTGTGTTTCACCTCGAGAGAAAAGAGCAGAACCATGAGTACGAGGAAGTAAATCAATACCAGCATATAATGGTCTAATTTCATCCATCTTTCTACCATCTGGACGAATCTTTTTATCCGTAATTAATCTTCGAACTTCATTACCTTCAATTAAATTAACAACTTTAGTTACTTGTTTTAGTTTTTCATCCTTATCTTCATCTTCTTCATACATTTCTGTAAAATGAGCTAAAGTATTTTCTTTAACTTCATCTATTTTCGCATATTTTTCTAACTTATCTTTGATTTGAATAGCAGCAAGCATATCTTTTGTCGCATAATCTCTTACTTCTTTATCAATTTCAGGATCTATTTCTACTTTTTGAAGTTCAACTTTTTCGACACCAATTTCCGAAATAATTTGTTCTTGGAATTCACATAATGTTTTAATATTTTCATGAGCAAACATTAAAGCTTCAAGCATAACTTTCTCGTCAATTTCTTGTGCACCAGCTTCAACCATACAAATAGCATCTTTAGTACCAGCAACAGTTAAATTTAAAATACTTTTTTCCGTTTCTTCAGCTGTTGGATTAATAACAAACTTACCATCAATTAAACCAACAATAACTCCGGCAACTGGACCATCAAAAGGAATATTAGATATACCTAAACATAATGATGAACCAAATAAAGCTGCCATTTCGGGTGAGTTATCTTGGTCTACTGATAAAACCGTATTAATAACTTGAATTTCGTTTCTTAAATTTTCATCAAACATTGGTCTAATCGGACGATCTATTAAACGAGCTGCTAAAGTGGCCGCATCACTAGGACGACCTTCTCTTTTAATAAATCCTCCGGGTATTTTACCAACTGAATATAATTTTTCTTGATATAAAACTTGTAATGGGAAAAAATCTTGAGTAACCATATTTTTACCCATAACACAAACTGATAAAATAACTGTATCACCATATCTAACTAATACTGAACCATTGGCTTGTTTAGCAAGTTCGCCAGTTTCAATAACTAAATCTCTACCTAAAAAATCTAATTTAAATACTTTCTTCATTTCTAACCTCTTTTCTATTATTAAAGAAAAAGACACTAAAAATCTTTTCAGTGCCCATTATTTTCTTAAATTTAATTTTTTAATTAATTCACGATATGCAACTACATCATTTTCTTTTAAATAATCTAATAATTTCTTACGACGACCAATTTTCATAAACATACCTCTTTTTGAATGATAATCATGAGTATGAGTTTTTAAATGGTCAGTTAAATTATTAATTTCATTTGTTAAAATTGCTACTTGAACTGGTACAGAACCAACATCATTTTTACTTGTAGCAAATTCTTTAATAATTTTTGCTTTTTCTTCCTTTTTTAAAGCCATTATATTTTCCTCCTTCACACACTTTTATGTTAATACTGAGTCTAGAGTCAGAGAATCTCTAAACTAAGTACTAATACCATTTAATTATAATATTTTTTTCTTACTTTAGCAATTATTTTAAAGCTTTAAGTAAATCTTCTTTTTTCATTGTGGAATAACCTTTTACTCCAGCTTCTTTAGCTAAGGCTTTTAAATCCGCTAAAGATTTACTTGCTAAATCTTCTTTTACACTTTCCTTTTTTGCAGGAGCTTTTTTAGTTTCTTTAGCTTCTGCTTTTGGAGCAGTCTTTGTTTCTTTTTTAGCTTCAGTTTTAACAGCTTTTACTTCGCCATTTAATGCTTTTTTAGCTAATTCGCAAAGACTAGTAAAACTCTTAGGGTCGTCAATAGCCATTTCGCTTAACATTTTACGATTGATTTCAACACCAGCTTTAGTTAATCCATTAATAAATTTAGAATAACTAATGTCATTTTCCCGACATGCGGCATTAATTCTCGTAATCCATAATTTTCTAAAATTACGTTTATTTTGTTTACGATCACGAAAAGCATATGCTCCACTATGGAATAATTGTTCTTGCGCAGTTTTATATAATCTGTGTTTAGAACCAAAATAACCTTTCGCTTCTTTTAAAACTTTTCTTCTTCTATTTTTGGAAACATTTCCACCTTTAACTCTTGCCATAATTCATCACCATTAGATAACAGATTTTATTCTGTTACGATCTCCTTTACTTAAAACTCCCTTATTTCTTCTTTGTCTTACTTCTTTAGCAGTATCTTTACCAGTTTTATGGTTGCTGCCAGATTTCATATAAGTAAGTTCACCATTTTTCTTTTTCTTAAATACTTTTGCACTTGACTTATGTGTCTTTTGTTTTGATTTTGCCATTTTACTTTCCTTCCTTCTTTATTGGTGCTAAAATCATCCACATTTGGCGACCTTCCATTTTAGGTTCAGTCTCAATAGTTGCCGAATCTTTTAATCCTTCAGCGAATTTCATAAGCACTTCTTTTCCAGCTTCGGGTCTAGCCATTTGACGACCTTTGAACCGAATAAATGCTTTAATTTTATGACCTTTGATAAGATAACTTTCAGCATTTCTTCTTCTCGTTTCAAAGTCTCCGATGTCAATAACTGGACTCAAACGATATTCTTTAATATCTTTGTTAGATTCTCTTTGTTTCTTTTGGGCTTCTTTAATCTTCTTTTGCTTTTCATAACGATATTTGTTATAATCCATTATTTTTGCAACAGCTGGTACGCCATTACCATTCATTAGAACTAAATCTAAACCAGCATAACTAGCCATAGTTAGCGCATCATCAGTTTTTTTCAAACCCATTTTTTCGCCATTAGGACCTATTACCATCACTTCTGGAACCTTTATTTCCTCATTAATAGGTAATTCTTCAACTTTTGCTATAATTAGCACCTCCATAAACATTAAAAAATGAATACGCACTTGTATCCATTTATCCTTATCTTAACTTAATTAACATTAGGCATTTACCTATTACCTTGGGTAATCAGGTGGATACAAATCGCTTTCCTTTTTCAATAACACCAATATATTACTATATATTTTTATGTTTGTCAAACAAAATTTATTACTATCAGCTCTAAGGAGTGAAAATTTTTCGCAATCACCCAAATTTGATATAATATAGAAAAGGTGGTTGATTAATATGATGACAAGAAAAGAAAAAAGAAAGCTAATGAAAGATAAGTCGTTGGTATGTACTTTGTATAATATTATTGATAAGTACTTACCACGACTTTTTATTATGTTTGATAATCTTACTGATGTTAGACAACAAGGTAAAGTTACTTATAGTATGAAAGCTATTTGTGTTACTCGTCTCTTTGCTTTGTTATGTGGTTTAACTTCTATGAACTCTATGACTAATAAATTTAATAATGATAATTCTATTAATAATTTATCTAAAAT
>CANPZG010000038.1 GCA_947588765.1 uncultured Bacilli bacterium | reverse complement strand
ATACTTCTCTTTTAACTTCAATATTAATTTTCGAAACATGTTTCCTCCAATAATTTATTATTTAATAAACAATTTATCCCTTCAATATTAAATTTGTTTGTTGAAATACCGATAAGATAATTATTATATTTATGTTTATTTACCTCAATATATTTTATAGGTAAACACTCTAATAATCCTTTTTTATTTACTGTTCTAAAGGGGACATATAAAGGTACTTTATTATGATAATTAATTAAATCTTTTTCAATCAAAATAATATATTTATTCGTAATTGGATCTTTTAATTTATTTCCTGAATCTAAAAATCCTTGACACTTAATTTCTTCATTATCCTTAAAAACTATTTTTACTTCATATATATAATTATATAATCTCTTAATTCTTTTATTTTGATAAACATATAAACCTAATATCAAAGGAGCTAAAATAACTAAAGCAATATAATTAACACTTAACCCATCATTAACAAATACTAAACCATATCTTTTATAACTAAAGGCTATATTGAGAAAATATAAGAAACCACCGAGAATAACACTACACATATACAAATAAAATAAATTATTAAATGTATATTTTAAATCTTTATAACCATATGCTATTAAAACCATAAATATGCTAATTAATATTTTTAAACTAAATAAGATATATTCATTAAAGGGTAAAAATAAAATAACTAAAGATATGGCTCCTAGTAAAGATGCTAAAAATATTTTAATTAATTTACTATTTCTTTTTAAAGTCATATCTACCGTAATTAGTAATAAAAAATCATAAGCTAAATTAAGAAAAAATACTAAATCAATATATATTACCATAGCATCACCTTCACTACTATACTACATTTACTTTGAAATTTTTGTCGATTTAAGGTTGAAAAGTTAAATTTTTTCTTATTTGCATACTTTTACCAAAAAGTACCAATAATAGAAATGGTGAAGTTTATGGAAAAAGTAATCAAAAGGATTAAAAATGAATTTAGTTTAAATCCGGATTTAAATATTAAAGAAATTAAACTTACTTTATTTAAAACAATCTATATTATTTTTTTAGAAACTTTATCGGGAAGTGATAAAGTAAATAATTATGTTTTAAAACCATTAACTAACCAATATAATCAAAAAGTAATCAATAAGAGGAATTTAAATAACTTTTTAGCAGGTCCTAATCAAGTAACTATCAAAAATGATGATGAAATAGAATTTTACCTAACTAATGGTTTTACGGTAGTTATCTTTGAAGATGTAAAATATGCGATTGAAACTAAAGCTGATTTAACGAGAAGTATTGCTCCGAATGAAGTTCAAACGGCTATCAATGGCCCCAAAGATGGATTTACCGAAAACTATCAAATTAATATTGGTTTAATTAAAAGAAGAATTAAATCTAGTCATTTGAAAATTGAAAGTAGAAACATAGGTAGATTAACTAACACTTTAGTAAGTGTTTTATACATTGATAATATTGCCGAGAAAGAATTAATAAATAATGTTTTAAGTAAATTAGATAAAATTGATATAGATGGTATTGTTGATTCCAGTAGCATATCTTTTTTAATTGAAGATGAAAATAAAAGTATCTTTCCTACAGTTAAATATAGTGAAAGACCAGATGATGCTGTTATTGAATTATTAAGAGGAAAATTAGTTATTGTCGTTGATACTTCCCCTTTTGTTTTAATTATACCTTCCTTCTTTATTGATTTTTTAAATCCCATCTCGGATAACTATACGAAAAGTAATAATATTTCTTTTTTAAAAATCTTAAGAATTATTATTTTTGGTTTAGGGATAGTTACGCCAGCTTTCTTTAATGCTCTACTTTGTTACAATCCCGAATCTATTCCTATGGCGATATTAGTAAACTTTGCTATTCAACGAGAAGGAGTACCTTTTCCTTTAATAATTGAAACTATTATGATGTTGCTTATTTGCGACATTTTAAAAGAAAGTGATTTACGGTTTCCTTCCTCCTTTGGTTCTTCGATTTCCATTCTAGGTGCTATCGTTTTAGGTCAAGCATCAGTCGAAGCCGGTTTAGTTTCACCTATTATCATTATTGTGGTTGCGGTAACGTTTATTGCTAGTTTAACTTTCACCGACTTAGAAATCGCCAATGGTATTCGGGCCTTCACTTATATATTTTTATTTGCATCAGCCTTTCTTGGTTTATATGGTATATTTCTAGCCTTCATGTTCTTTTTAATTTATTTAACTAGTATCGATTCATTTACCAAACCTTATTTCTTCCCTTTTGCTCCATTTGATAAAGTCTATTTTAAAAATACCGTTTTAAAAAGTAAAATTAAAAATGATAAAAAACGAAGTCGCATGTTAACTAAGAAAAACATTGTTAAACAAGGAGAAAACTAATGAGAAAAACAATTTGTTTATTTGTTCTGGTAGTTTTAGGTATTAGTTTGGGTGGCTGTTATGATTATAATGAACTAAATGAATTAGCAATTATTGTGGGTTTAGGGATTGATTATAAAGAAAATGAATATATTGTTACTTATGAAGTTTTAAGTAATAATGTCGATAAGGAAGCCGCCAATACTAAGGCTTATACTGTAAGTGAGAAAAACGAAGCATTCCCAAAAGCTTTAGATTTAACAGCCGATGTTATACCTAAAAAAGCTTATTTCTCCCACACCGATTTATTAGTTTTAAGTACTGATATAGCTAAAGATCATATGGAAGATATCATTGATTATCTTTTACGCAATAAAAATATTCGGGAAACCTTAAATGTGGTAGTTGTAGATGATGCCAAAAAGTTTTTATCTAGTACGGGTGATAACCTCGCTGTTATTAGTAAAAATGTAAATGATACGATAACTAGTGATAAAACTTCTGGTAGTTATGGTATTGAAAAAAAATATATTGATTTAGTTCGCGAAATTCTTTCCTATGGGGAAGATGCCGCTATTTCTAAAGTTGCTATCGATAAAGAAAAAGTCATGTTGGAAGGTTTAGTTTTATTTGATGATTATAAAATGGTTGGTGAATTATCGAAAGAAGAAGCCGCCATATTTAACTTATTAAATAATACTAGTTTTAATGTTATTCTAGATAAAGAATTTGATGATAAACTTTTTTCCACTTCGGTGTATCGCACTAAAATTAATTTAGAAGTTACAAACAAGATAATAAATATTACAGGTAATGTTGAGGCCACTGTTTTAGAAAACCAACCAAACTTTAATTTAAAAGATGCTGAAACTATTGAAAAGCTAGAAAGTACTTTTAAATATGTTTTAAATGAAAAAATAACAGAGTTAATTAAAAAACTTCAAGAATATAAAGCTGATATTTTATATTTAGGAGAAAAATATTATATTAAATCTCGTGAAAAAAATGAAAATATTTGGGAAAATGCGAAAATAAATGCTAATGTTACCTTTAACATCAGCAAAAAAGGCATAATATATGAGGTAAAAGATGCTAACTAAAAATCAAAATATGGCGATGAGTTTTTTCTTAACAAGAGCATTATTCTTAGGTGGTGGTATGTCTTCCATTTTTGCTCTTTCTGGTAAAGATGCATGGATAAGTGGTATTCTAGGGATTATTCTAGGGATTGGTATCATTTATTTAATTAATCTTTTTGGTAAAGATGTAAATGGGAGTTTAAAAAGATATTTAGCTAAAAATAACCTTATTAATATTAGTTTAAAAATATTATTTTTCTTATTTTATAGTTTAATTATTTTTATTGGTATATTAAGTATAACTACTTTAGTATCTAGTTATTATTTAAATTATACTCCTTCACTAATGATCTGTATTCCTATTGTTATCTTACTAATCTATTTAACTATGAAAGGAACAAAGGTATTAGGTCGTGTAGCACAAATAATATTTCCTCTTTGTCTATTTATTACTATAACTAAAATATTTTTACTGATGGAGACCGCTAAAATAAGTTATTTTTTACCATTATATACTTATCCATCAAGTAAAATATTTATTGGTTCTTTAATATTTGCGATTCTTTCTAGTTCTCCTTTTTTACTATTAATTGATGAAAAAGTTCCCTTAAAACAAAATATTATTAATTATTTAATTGGGTCAATAACGGGATTATTTATAATCATCAATATTACTAGTGTTTTAGGAGATACTCTTTTAAAGATGTTTAGTTATCCTGAATATGCTATTTTAAGGAAAATTGAGTTCTTTAATTTTTTTGAAAATGTGGAAAACCTAATTGCATTTATTTGGCTAGGAGATCTATTTATTATGCTAGGAACAGCTGTTAATAGAGTAAAAAATCTCTTTGCTAAACCCGATTGGTTTGCTTATCTATATTTAATTATCATCGTTTTATTCATTACTTTATATGTTGAAAGTAACTTTGCTATCATTATGTTTATTTATAATCGTTTTATTTATCTATTTGGAATATTGCTTCTACTGATATTAATAGGCTTTTATATTAAACATATTTTAAAGAAAAAGTACGAAAAAGTTTGACAATATAGGCATAAAATGTTATAGTTTTAAATGTAAGAAAAAGGAGGAATTAGTTATGGCCACAAAGATTACAGCCAAAAAACCTTTAACAGGAAATAGAAGAAGTCATGCTTTAAATGCAACTAAGATGAAACAAAAACCAAATTTACAAAAGAAAACTATAAATGGAGAAAAAGTTATATTAAGTGCTAGAGAAGCAAGAACAATTAATAAAAGTAATAAAACTGCTTAAAAAAAGCAGTTTTTTTGTATAATTTAATAATTACTGGGTAAAATAATATTAAGAAAGCGATACATGCTTTCTTAATACATTACGATGAGACGCTTATGTCTCATCTTTTTTGTTACATAATAACAAATTTATTATTAGCAACATCAATAGTTAATTTTTGACCTACTTTAACATCACTAGCAATAATTTCATGAGCAATTAAAGATTCAATATTTCTCGTGACATATCTTTTTATCGGTCTAGCACCATAACTTTTATCATACGCCTCAGCCACAACTTTCGCTTTAGCTCTTTCAGTTAAGGTAATTTTTATGTTATGATCAGCTAATCTAGTTTCAATTTCTTTAATGATTTTATCTAAGATTTCATAGATTGTTTCTTCTTCCAAAGGATTAAAGATAATTATTTCATCAATCCGATTAATTAATTCTGGTCTAAATGTTTCTTTTAATTTAGTTAAAACCATTTCCTTTGCATTCTTTTCTTCATCAATAATAAATTCACTACCTAAATTGCTTGTCATAATGATAATTGTATTTTTAAAATCAACTGTTCGACCATTACTATCCGTGAGTCTTCCATCATCTAATATTTGAAGTAAAATATTTAAAACATCTTTATGAGCTTTTTCGATTTCATCAAATAAAACGATACTATAAGGATTACGACGAATAGCTTCGGTTAAAATACCACCTTCATCATAACCAACATATCCGGGAGGCGCTCCAATTAAACGAGAAACATTAAAAGCTTCCATGTATTCACTACAATCAATTCGCACCATATGACGTTCATCATCAAATAATTCGTAAGCTAAACTACGAGCCACTTCGGTTTTACCGACACCTGTTGGACCTAAAAAGATAAATGAACCAATTGGTCGGTTAGGGTCTTTAATTCCACTTCTTGCTCTAATAATTGCTTCACTAACATTAGTTAAAGCTTCATCTTGACCCATAACTCTTTGTTTTAAGCGTTCACATAAATTAAGTAATTTTTCCTTTTCACTGCTTACTAATTTAGCTACGGGAATATTCGTCCAACGAGAAATAATCATTGCTACTCCCTCTTCATCTACGATATCGGTTAGTAGCGTATTTTGATTATTTTCTTGTAAGTTAATTAATTCTTTTTGTAAATTAGGAATAGTCCCATGTTTTAATCTCGCAACAGATTCTAAATCATAATTGTTTTCGGCAGTTTCTAAATCAAAACGGGCATGTTCTAATTCTTCTTTTTTCTTGTTGATTAATTCTTTTTGTTGTTTTTCTTCTTCCCATTTGCCTCTTAATTCAGCCTCTTTTTGTTTTAAAGCCTCTAAAGTATTATTTATATCTTCACTTCTTTTAAGCGATAATTCATCTTTTTCTTTTTTCAAGGCTTGTTTTTCAATTTCTAGACTCATTATTTTTCTCGTTAATTCATCAATTTCCACTGGTACTGAATCAAGTTGCATTTTGATTGTTGCACAAGCTTCATCTATTAAATCGATAGCTTTATCAGGTAAATATCTATCCGTAATATAACGATTTGATAATGTTGCCGCGGCAATTAAAGCATTATCTTTAATAGTAACACCATGAAATATTTCAAAACGTTCTTTTAAACCTCTTAGTATTGTTATGGTATCTTCTACTGTTGGTTCCGTTACTAAAACTTTTTGGAATCTTCTTTCTAAAGCGCCATCTTTTTCAATATATTTACGATATTCATTTAAAGTTGTAGCACCAATAACATGAATTTCGCCACGAGCTAGTAAAGGTTTTAACATATTGGAAATATCCATTGCTCCTTCCACGGAAGAACCAACAATCATATGAATTTCATCAATAAACATAATAATATTGCCATCGGATTCTTTTATTTCTTTTAAAACAGCTTTAAGACGTTCTTCTAGTTCCCCACGAAACTTAGCACCAGCGACTAAGGCTCCTAAATCAAGTTCCCAAATAGTTTTATTTCTTAATGAACTTGGAACATCATTTTTAATAATTCTTTGAGCTAGTCCTTCAACAATAGCTGTTTTACCAACTCCCGGTTCACCAATTAAAACGGGATTATTCTTACTTTTACGAGATAAAATTCTAATAATATTTCGAACTTCTTCATCACGTCCAATAACTGGATCTACTTTATTATCTTGAACATTTTTAGTTATATCACGACCATATTTTTCTAATGGTTTTTCTAATTCATCATTATTCGTAAAATTCATTTTGCATTTCTCCTTTCATATATAATTATATTCAAAAATTAGCACTTGTCAAGATAAAGTGCTAATTAATTATTTTATAAAAAAAATAGCTACATATATTTGTAACTATTCACCCATTCTCGTATAACTGCATTCACCACTAAAAGGAGTAAATAAACATTTAGAACACTGGTCAAAACTATTTTGATTATTCACCGCATCATCTATTAACGAGAATGTAAAATTAAATATTGTTGGTAAGAAAAAAATTACAACTCCCGCGATTATTCTTTTAATTAATTTTCCTGACGCATCTTTTATTGCTTTATCATCGCTATCCATCAAAGCTTTACCAAAATCAATGGAACCAAATATTATTAACAATAATGGCACTAATAATTTAGCTGCAAATAATATATATCCTACAACATGTAATGTTAATTTTACCCCATTTTCACTACATACATCTATTCCTTCTATAGTTCCTTTATCTGGGATAGTTACATTGCCTGCATTACCAAATTGTTCTTGTAAAGCATATTCTGATGATGGTTTATAATCTGTAGAAACACTACCTATGAATGAACCAGCAAAAGGATCCTCACCTTCAATATTAATGAAATATGAAATACCATTTATTCCCATTGCCTCAGAAGATTGATAAACTTCAGGATATTCACAATTTTCTTTTTTAAAAGCTCCTTCTATATTTGCAATTCTCCAAACATCACCCTTAGAAGTAGTTACCGTAAAATTATTACTAGCATCTCCTGTTTGCATTTCGGAATCTTTGGTTTTTCCATATGGCCAAAGATATAAATATTTACTTCCACTAGCAGTTTCTCCTCTTTCGATTATTACCTTGCTTTTATTTATATCATCCAATTCACTGACTTTGCAATAAACAGCCTCAGAGTTGCTACACTCCTTTGTGTCATTTTGACAACCATCGGGAGTTGTATGAAGATTATCTGGGGTTGTAGTTGCAGTAGGTTTTTTTAAGGATCCATCTTTATAATAAGTAAAACAAGATGAGTCACTACTTTTGGTTGTTGTTATAGTATAACCGCTTATTCCCGATTCAGCACATAAATATATCGTATCCAAACATGATTTATCCTTACTATATTTATCCAATATTTGGCCTAAAATTGTTCCATCATTATAATAAAAAGGGATTCCTGTTTTATCATGAGTTCCCACGAATTTATTATTAACAAAGAATTGTTCAGTTATTGAATTACTGCCTGATAAAGTATATGTTGCTGATGCACCTTCTGAAGTTGCACTAAATCTAATTTTTTGAATTCCTTGCATAGAAGTTTTATTAGATTGTGGCACATAAACACACGTAGGATTTTCACTTAAAATATCTCCATATTGCTCTTTTACATCACTCCATTTAGCACTGCAACCAAATAAACACAACACACAAGCAAATAATATTGTATATTTAAAAATTCTTTTCATGTTTTCACCAACTCACCTAAATTATAACATACATTAACTAATCTGTGTTAAAACATGTCAACATTTCTTCAATTTTTGACATGTCAAAACCTTTACGATATAAATTATATTTAATTTTTAATCTTAATTCTTCATTTTCATATTTTTTACTTAATTTTCGATATTCTTTATTTATTTCTTTTTTTAAGATATCATCATTATCAACAAAATCAATATTATTTAAACATGCATTAATGTCATTTAGATAATATCCTTGTTTAATCAGGTAATCTTTAATTTTATTAACTAATACTTTACTTGAATAATTATGATTGCTTTTTTCCTTTTTTGTTATAATTTTATTTATTTTTTCATGCCATATATTACTATCAATATTTAAGTAATCATTATATTCATTTTCTTTAAAACCTAAATGTTCTAATTCTTTTTTTATTAAATTAGGTCCTTTGCTAGTTAAATTTAAGGCATCATTTATATAAGCTTTAATATAGATATCATTCTTGATATATTTTTCTTTTTCTAATCTAGCTATTACTTCATTAATTGTATCTTTATTATAATTACTTTTTAATAAATATTTTTCTATTTCTTTTTTAGTTCTTAATTTAATAGTTAGATATTTTATTGCCTTATAATAAGCTTCTAAAATATTATTATAAGCAATAATTTCTAATAATTTTTTCTTATCAATATTTTTATTTACTAATAAATTATATTTTATTATTGTGCCATCGTAAAGATTTAAAGTTGTGCTATCAGTAAAAAGTAATTCATAAATATTACTTTTTTTCTTTTTAAATTTCTTTATTTCCATTAGTTTTCTTGCTCTTTTAAATAATCATAACAAGCTTGATCTAAATCTTTACGTAGTTTTTCAATATCTTTAGGATTTTTAATTCTTGCCCCACTGGCATATTTATGTCCTCCCCCATTATAGTTACTAGCTATTTCATTAATGACAGGACCCCGAGAACGAATATTTACTTTAAATATTTCATTTTTTTCATCATATGCCACAAACATCCAACAAATTAATTCATTAATAAAATAGAAATTATTAACTTGATTAGATACTGCCGTAGCTTCCACTTTATACTTTTCTAAAGTTTCAGGAGTTACATTAATAAATCCCATACCATTTTCACTTATTTCTAAGTTATTTATTAAATATGCGCGAAACTTTTCTTCGGAAAAATTACGATTATATAAATTATCATATAATGGGACAAAATTGATTTTACTAACTGTTAATAATTTATAAACCGTATTAAATGTATCTAAACTAGTATTTTGAAGTAAAAACCGATCACTATCAAAAACAATACCAATAAATAAATTTTCAGCAATTTTCGTATCCATTTCTAATTTAGAATCTAAAAGTAAATCTGTAATCATTTCACAAGTACTTGATTTAGATACATCAGTCCAATCAACATCCCCAATAATATCTTCACTAGGATGATGATCAATTTTTAAAATGGCATCATATTCTAATTCTCCAATGCCATCAACCCTAATAAAATTAGGCACATCTAAAACAATTAAAAGAACATTTTTTAATTCACTACACTCTACTTTATCCAAAGTTCCTAAATAACGGAATTTATAGACACCAGCCCCAATCGCATAAACATTTTTATCAGGAAATGTTAAGCGAATAGAATCCCTTAAAGCAATTTGACTCGCAATAGCATCAGGATCTGGTCCAATGTGTCTAGCTATCACAATGTTGTCATATTTTTTAATTATTTTAACGATATTTTTAAATAAATCTCTTTTAATTGTAATCACTTTCTTTCTATTTATTAATTAATTCTAAAGTATCTTGAGCTATCATTAATTCTTCATTGGTTGGAATAACATAAACTTTCACTTTAGAATCGTCGCCACTTATCACACCTTCATGATATTCTTTATAGCTTGCAATATTATTATTGATATCTTTATTAAGAGTTATGCCTAAAGAAGCTAATTTTTCTAAAACTTCTTCTCTAAATGCAATAGCATTTTCCCCTAAACCGGCAGTAAAGACTAAAGCATCAACTTTACCATCTAATTCCACATAATATTTAGCAATGTATTCCACAATTCTATTTACATACATTTCATTAGCTAAAATAGCTTTTTCATTTCCAGTTTTCATAGCATCTTCAATATCACGATGGTCTGATGCTACTTCACTAATGCCAAGTAAGCCGCTTTGTTTATTTAAAGCATTATCCACCATATCTAAGGTCATATTATTTTCTTTCATTATATAAGGAATAATTGAATAATCAATATCACCTGAACGAGTACCCATAATAATTCCTGCATTTGGAGTAAAGCCCATGGTGGTATCATAACTTTTACCATCTTTAACAGCACATAAAGAACCACCAGAACCAACATGACAAATAATTAAGTTAACATTTTCTTTGCCTAATTTTTCTTGCATTGTTTTAGTTATATATCTGTGGCTTGTGCCATGGAAACCATATTTTCTAACACCATATTTTTCATACCATTCATAAGGAACAGCATAAAGAAATTTTTCTTTTGGTAATGTTTGATGAAAGGCCGTATCAAATACCCCAATATTTGGCGTATTAGGCATAGCTTCTTGGAAAGCTTTAACTCCTGTTAAATTAGCAGGATTATGAAGTGGTGCCAAGGGAATAAGTTTTTCTACTTCCGCAATAACTTCGTCAGTTATTACAATACTTTCCGCATATTTTTCGCCACCATGAACTAACCGATGACCTACACCATCTATATCATTTAAACTACTAATTACTCCGTACTTAATTAAAGAATCAATTAATATTTTGACTGCTTCCACATGATTAGGAACACTAGCAACTATTTTTTCTTTTTCCCCATTTCTTTTAATCGAATAAAAACTATCATCTAAACCGATTTTTTCAAAATAACCCCCGATTATTTCTTTTCCTTCTGGCATTTCAAATAAAGTAAATTTTAAAGATGAACTACCAGCATTAACCGCTAAAATCTTCATATTTAACACCTCTATTCCATTATACAAAAAAAGAATGGTTTTTGCCATCTTTTTTTGTATTTATAAGTAATATTTACTAATTTTATTCTCCAGTTACCCAATGTTTATATCCTTCATACCATAAAGACCAAACTTTTATAACGTATGTTTTTTCATATATTCCACCTGTATAATATTTTTCCCCACCATAAGGTTCATAATTTGATAACCCATCACAATCATGAGCATTTTCATCTGGATATTTTAAGGCAAGATACATTATTTTAAAAGTACTATCATATTTTGTGCCGCCATTTATTGCATCATTAACATCACTTTTAAAAGCATCTACAGAATACCATTCATAAGGACCAGCTCCTTGAATAGATTTAGCCAAAGCAACAGCATCAGTAAGACCTAATCCCATATATTTATTTATACCAATGCAAGCATTTAAATAAGATAAATAATAATCTACTTTTCCATCTTTATTTGGATAACGGTCATAGGCTTCATTTATAGTCCAACCAAAAGCAACTTTAAATGCATCTTCGCTCATATTATATTTTTGTTGAGCTAATTTATAAAGATCATCATAAGTCGGAACTGTAGTCATTTTTTCATATGCTTTCATTAATTCTTCTTCATCTAAAGCTTTGCCATTTGGAGATGAGACTGCGCCACCTTCATCATCTTCAGCACCTATTTGAGCAGTATTAGTAAATCCCGCTCTTTTGGGATCATTATTAAATTCATTACACATACTTTCTGTTACTATTGTATCTGTATATAAATCACGATATACTTTTTCACAGCCCATTGTTGGATTATTGGTCCATGTAAATGTACTTCCACAGAAATAACAGCCACTTATTGCTACTCCTTCTCCATATCCACCATCTTCTTGTTGTTTTTTATGTTCTTCTTCTCGTATTCTTTGAGCTTCACTTATACTTCCTTTGCATTTATCTCCCATTGGACCCAACAAACATTCTTCACATGCTGACGCTTTACTTAAATATGGTGATGCTTCATTTACTAATCTTAATACTGTTCTTATTATTGTTGGCACAAAAAAGATTAC
>CANPZG010000037.1 GCA_947588765.1 uncultured Bacilli bacterium | reverse complement strand
ATTACCTAAACTGATTTTGATTATTAAAAACCCTTGTAATTTCAACAAAAATGGAGCCTTTCGGCTCCTTCAGGGGGGTTTGTTTACCATCATTTAAAATAACTTTTGGGGCTAATCTTTTATTTATAAAGTCATAGGCATGTTTAGTTATCGTTTCTATTCCTTTTTCATTTATATAATTTTTATCTTTTTCTTTTAGATGAAAACTACTACGAAACTTGGATTTACTTAATCTAGTTAATACATTATCGACATTCATTTTATTTCTTCAAAACGATATTTTTGACCGGTTTTATTATCTGGTCTTTTTCTTATATCTTCACTAGATAAAAAACTATCTATAGGTCTCGCCCATAATTCATTATCATGTTCGTAGATAACTAAAAGTTCACCACTTTCCGAGTGATGAGCTAAAGCTTTAACAACCACAATATTACCTTTAAAATGTTGCCAATGGCTATCAACTTTTACTTCAATATTTCTTGGTTCAATGCCATCTAAATTACTTTCTTTTCTAATAGTGGCATTACTAATATTTGAATAAGCAAAAGAACCTTGTTCTAATTTTTCTTTAGCTTCCTTTTGTAAGGGAATACTTTGAGCTGGAGCTAATACTTCTACCCCATCTGGTCCTTTTTCATTCGTATTTAATGAAACACTATCCTTAGCACTTTCCACGATTTTTTTATCTTTGTTCCAAAACATTACTATCACCTACTAAAATTTTAGCAAGAAAAAAAGAGAAATTCAATTCTCTTTAATTAATTTTTACTATTTTTTGTATTAATGTAATCCTCTAAAGCTTTTTTAATGCCTTTATATGGTAGTAAAGCACAGTTTTTACGATTATTTTGTTTATAGATATCACTATAAACTATGGCTTCATTTAATAATTCACCATTATAATCTTCTTCATTAACCATAGCTTCAAAATTATTGATGTAATCTAAAGCTTCTTCAATCTTTTTACCAATTAAATTAGTTATCATTATAGATGTTGAAGATATACTTATAGCACAAGCTTCACCATCAAAGCTAATATCTTCAATTACACCATTATTTATTTTTATGTAAATATCCAAGTTATCAATACAAGAAGAATTATTGGTATTTACTTTTAAATATTCATCTGTTTCGTTTCTATGTCTATTTTTAGGATGACTATAATGTTCCATTATTATATCTCTTTTAATATCACTATCCATATTATTACACTCCCTAAATCATTTCTTCTTCAATCTTTTCTTTATCCTTTAATAATTCAATTAAACTATCAATTTCATTTTCCGTATTATAGAAATATAGGCTTACCCTAATACTATTAGTTACGCCAATAGCATTTTTTAATATTTTAGCACAATGATTACCAGCTCGAACACAAATATTATATTTATTTAAGTAATAAGCTACATCTTGAGAAAATACCCCATCAACATTGAAAGAAACTATCCCAGAATCAGCTTCCACATTAATTATATCAATATGCGGAATCTTAATTAATTTTTCAATTAAGTATTCTCTTAATTCTAGTTCCCTATCTCTAATTTTATCCATTCCAATACTATTTAAGTAATCAATAGCAGCCCCCAGACCTATTACTCCCGCGATATTTGGTGTTCCTGCTTCTAAACGGGTTGGTAAATCTTTTAAAATAACACTATATTCATTATCAAAAGCCTCATTCATTCCTCCACCTAAATTAGTTGGTTCTAAAGCTTCTAATAATTCTTTTTTACCATATAATACGCCAACACCCGTTGGGCCTAACATTTTATGAGCCGAAAAAGCTAGAAAATCAATATCTAAATCTTGCACATCAGTTTTCATATGTGCAACACTTTGAGCCCCATCAACCACCACAAAAATATTATGTTCGTGAGCAAATTTAGTTATTTCTTTAATTGGGCGAACATCTCCAATAACGTTAGTTATAGCCGCCAAAGATATAACTTTTGTATTTGGGGTAATAACCTTTTTTAAATTATCCATCGTTACATGATAATCATCATCCAAAGGAATATATTTGATTACACATCCCTTTTCTTTCGCTAAACGAAACCAAGGTAAAACGTTAGAGGCATGTTCACTTCTGGTAATAACAATTTCATCACCTTTTTCCATGATTGGTGCAAAGAAACCATTAACAATCATATTTAAGCTATCAGTAGTCCCACTGGTAAAAACAACTTCACTTTTTTCTTTCGCATTAATGAAATTTACGACTTTTTCCCGTGCTGCTTCATACTCTAAATCAACTTTAAAAGAAATATCATAATCGCCTCGATGGGCATTAGCACTGTATGTTTCATAATATTCTTTTATTTTATCAATAACTACTTGAGGTTTAAAACTAGTAGCCCCATTATCAAAATAAATTATATCATTATTTAACATTGGAAAATCTTCTCTATGCATTTTCTTCACCCCCAGTTAAAATATCTATATGTTCTTTAAATATACCCTTAAGAAATCCTTTTAAAATTATTTCTTTAGCCATATTTTCATTTATTCCCTTACTTTCTAAATAAAATAAATATTCTTTGGTAATGTTACCGATTGTTACTAAATGATTAGCCATTACTTCATTAGTATTTATTTCCATATTGGGTTCGACCGTAATTATTCCCCCATCATTTATCCCTTTGATATCTTCTAAAATATCATTATCAATTGTTTTATCAAAAACTTTCGCTAAAACATTTAAATTAATATTTTTGTCTTTACTAATTACTCTTAATTTAATATTACTTTTATTATTATTGCCTTTTATTTTATTAATTATATTATAATTAGTTATTTCTTTACTTGTAAAGGCTTCATAATAATTAATAGTGGTATTATTACTTTGTTCAATTATAACTTCATTACTATCTTTTTTATTTAAACTATAAAGAAAAATATCTACATGACTATTATTCTCTAAAATAATATGTAAATTTAAATTTTCTTTATTTTTAATATATAATGTATTATTCCCTTGACAATTTAAAGTAACATTATTACCTGAAATATCTAAGATACCTATTGTATCCACTAAAGAATAATTTTCCCTAGCTATTACTATTTTATTCATTATTTCCAAGCCCACTTATATTAAAAGCCTTAAAACCTTCATTTTCTACTCTTTCAGCCATAGTTTTATCACCTGAAGCTATAATTTTTCCTTTACTAATAATATGAACTGTATTAGGCTTAATTAATTCTAATAATTTATTATGATGGGTAATAATAAGAATAATTGGTTTATATTTTTCATAATATTCATTTATTGATTTGGCCACTATTTTTAATGCATCAACATCTAAACCTGAATCTATTTCATCAAGTAAAATTACTTTAGGTTCTAACATCCACATATGAAGTAGTTCATTTTTCTTTCTTTCGCCACCACTCATACCAACATTTATTTCGCGATGAATAAAGGAAAGAGGTAAATCTAAAGACTTACATATTTCTTCCATTTTTTGATTAAATTTAAAAATATTAACGGGTTCATTACTTACTTCGGATAAAGCCGTTCTTAACATTTCAGCATTAGTAATACCTTCAATAGCAATAGGACTTTGATTTAACATAAATACTTTTTCGCGAGCGATTTCGGTCGTATTTAATTTCGTTAAATCTTTACCATTATACATAATACTACCACTTACTATTTCATAATCAGGATCATGCATTAATACCCGACATAATGTACTTTTACCAGTACCATTATGCCCCATCAATACCGTAATCTCTTCTTCGTTTATTTTAAGTGACAAATCATCTAAAATTATTTTATCACCAACTTTAACAGTTAAATTTTTAATTTCTAACATATAAAAATCACCAATGTTATTTTAACATAAGTGATTTATTTTTTAAAGATTCTTTGTAATTTATTGAGAAATTATGTATGGGTCTTCAAATGTACCAGTTCCAGAAACAAGTTTTGTGTCATTGGTTATATAAAATGTAGGACGAACTGCATATGTTCTATAACCAACATATCCCCAGTCCGGGAATCCAGCAGGAGTTAAGCTAAAAACATGTGTAGAAAAAGTCAATTCGCTTTTACCAGCATATCCTTGTGTTATTGTCCATTCCCATAATCCTATATATACCCAATTACTATCTGTGGTTGATCTATAATCACTATATATTTCATCTTCATCAAAACTTAATACTGGATTACCAAATTTATCTTTTTTTGTTTCATCAATTGTATAGTTCCATGTTCCTGTATATGGTTTCTTACTCCAATTATTTGGTGTCGCTCCATATAAATAGTCGCTTACATATAGTAATCCTATATTTTCTGGATCTGTTGTTTTTTGATTTGTTTTTGAATTTGTTCCTATTTCATTATCAAATACCGTTTTAACATTGTTTCCTCTAGATATGTTATATATCATTGCATTATCATTTTCATATATCCATTTATGTTTCTTTATTAAACTTTTATATACATCATCTATGCTACCATAATAATTGGTATTTAAATGGATTTTATTTAATAATGATGTTGGCCAATCTCCTATTGTTTCAGCAGTTCCCTTTTTTTGCCAATAATATTTATCTATATGATTTAATATTCCTTTATATCTATGATTAAAATGATCTTTTATTTCATTCTCTACACTTGTTGCACTATATACGCTACTTGAATAAGAACCGTCAGTATTCGGATTTGCTGATTCTATATCTGTTGGTGGTTTTGTTCCTAAACCCAATAATTCTTTATTGGCATAGTCTGCTTTAACTAATTTTATTCCATCTTCTCCAAATGTTCCTATTATTCGATATAAATTATTATACTCTGTTTTACTTGGATCTGTTGAACATTTTTCTCCAAAACAGATATAATTATTTACTTTTTCATATGACCCTGTATATCTATATGATTTATCTCCTGTTTCTAATTCTACATTAGGCATTCCTTCATAATCTGCAACCCCATCATGATAGATTAGATTACTTGCTCCATATTCTGATTTGTCATGTAATAATTTGATGCATTCTGCTAAGTTATCTCCCTTATTGCATACATCCATTAAATTCATTGGGATTGTTTCTGCTTGGATTATTACTTTCGCATTAAATGTCTTTCCCGTATTTAATTGTTGATTACTTTCTAAATTCTTTAATGTTACTTTTATATTCCATTCTTCTTTTTTGGTTCCATTGTCTTTTTCTTCTACTTGAATTTCTTTATTTAATACTAAGGGATATATTCCTTCTCTTACTTCTGTTATATCATAACTATCATTATTTTCATTTAATGTTACTTTTGGAAAGTCTATATTATAAACATATCCTTCTGGTCCTGTTATGGTTAAATATAACTCTGGTATTGGATCATATCCTTTTGTTAACCCATTATAATCTCTATTATTTCCTAATGTCTTATCATATTCATTTGTAAATACTAAATCCTTTAATTTTTTATCTGGGTCTTTAAAGGAAGAATATTCTAATTCATTTTCTATTACTTCTAAATAAATATTATAATAATATTTTTCAGTTGTATTTGTATTATTATTTGCTATTAGGTTAGCTGTGGCCGTTATTGTATCAAATAAATCTTCACTACCTTTGGCAAAATTATCACTACTGGCATTTATTAATATATTACCAACAGTAGTAAAAGTTAGATTATCTGTTGTACCAGTTGTTGCATTAACATCAAAATTTGCAGCGGGACCTGTTTGAGCTTTAAAGAAAGCATATGTTGCTCCTACTACTAAAGAAACTAAAGTTAATATTCCTATTACTAACAATGTTATTTCTTTTTTTCTATTCTTCATATCAAATCACCTATTTTTCCTGATATCATTATATATATATATATATTCTGTCAAGAGATGATTTTTAATTTGACAAATGTTTACTTATGAAAAAAAGCATTAGTTTTTTACTAATACTTTTTGAGCTGGTTTTCTTTTTACAAAATGGAATATTAAATAACCTATACCACTTAATAAAATAAGTAAATAAAAATTAAATGTTCGAAGAAGTAACATACCCGATAGAGCTAGTTCTCCATATAATATTTTATTAACTATTAAAAGTAGACTTTCATTAACAAGTATTCCTCCAGGAGTTGGCATTAAATCAGACCCTAAAGTTACACAAACTTGGAAAGCTAAAACTAAAAGAACAGAATACTCACTTAAACCAAAAGCTTTATAAACCATAAAACTAGTAAGAATTAAAGCTAATCTTTGTAAAGGCAATATAATAAATGATTCAATAACTAGTCTTTTATTTTCTTTTGTTATTTTGGCGCAACTTTGATATTCTTTAATGGCTTTATGTAATTTTTTCTTTAAAGCATCTTTATCTTTAAAAAATTTAAATTTATCAATACAATAATTACCTAATTTAATTAAAAGATTAGCTATCTTTTTTGAATAAATAACAGTGGCAAAGAAACCAATAACCATAATTGTAGTAATAAAACCTAAAATAACTAACCATTTATAAATAGGATTTAAATTAAATATTTGTTTATGATAAATACTAAATAAAATAATAGCCCAAATAATCAAAGAAACTCTATTCATCATGGAATAAAATAAAATTATAACACTTGATTTTTGATATGGGATTTTATCTTTCTTCATTTCATACATTTGAATTGGTTGACCTCCAAAGTAACTTGGAGTTATTCCCGAAAAATAAATTTCGGTTAGATAATAACCTAAAGTATGAAAAAAACTTACTTTATAATTAAAATGATATAACATTCTATTTAAAAATAAACTACCCAGTAAAACAAAAGATGTTACACATAAAAAAGCTAATAACAAAAAGAACGGATTAGTGCTTTTAATAGATGTTATAAGTAAATTAAAATCACAATCTCTTAGAACTACGAAATAAGTTAGAGCTACTAAAATAATAAATATTAAAGCAAATAATCCGTATTTTTTCATTTTTTCCTTTCTCTTTTTAGATTATCATTAACCATCATTAATATTTCTTCCGTTAAAATATTATCATTTTCTATTATTAATTTCTTTAATAATAAACACCTTTCTTCATCATTAAAAAATATGGTAATAACATCTTGATTAAAATTATAAGAAAAATCTAATTGTAAATTTTGATTTAAATAATTATAACTAATTTTATTTAACATTTTTAATAGTAATAAATAATTATCTTGATTTAATTCTATAGTTAATGCTAAATCATTAACTATAATTTTAGATATTTCTATTTTCGAATAATTACTATAAGTTATTAAATGTCCTTCAATTAAATTATCAATATTATTTTTAGATATTTCTAAAAAATTAATTATTTCTTGGAATGATTTAGCATTAGTTACTATTAATAATAATTCTTTTAAAAAGATTAAATATTCACTTTTAATTGCTAAGGCTTCAACTTCATTAATAGCTTTAGTTAAATTATTATTTAATATTTCTAATAATGCGTAATCACTATATAAATTTAATTTAGTTCCACATTTAGGACAAATAATATGAATATTATTATCATGTTTATCTAAAATATTATTGTTTTTATTATTGCAAGAAGGACATCCATAAGTTTTATAATCGCTTATTCTTATAATATTATTCATAAATTACCTACTTTTCATTATATTCAAATATAGATGTAGCCGTATTTCCTTTAGCATCTTTAGCTGTAACTTCTATTTTATAATAGTATTCATGAGTTCTAACATTTTTAGCTGTTAAAGTATAATATTTACTTTTTTCAAATGTAATGTTAGATTTATTTGGATCAGTTGTGTCTAATACTCTTGCTGAATATGTTACTTCACCACTACCATTTGAAGCAGCAGCATAAATTTCAAAATGATCATCATAAGTAGAATCAATAACATGCGAAGATTTAATTTCAAAAGGTTTACCTGATTCAATAGCATTAATGCGAATCATATAATCTGTTTGTCTACCTTTAGAATCTGTCAATCTAATATTTAGATATTCTCTATCGGGATATTCAATTTTTACATTAATATTACCATTTGTTAATTTAGTAGTATGATCTTTTTTTTCACCCCAAATATAATCATCACCTAATTCCCAATAAGCTGTAACTTCTACATTAGAAGTTACACTAACTACTATAGGACTATTAGGAGTAAAAGTTAAATCCATAATATTTGATTCTTTTTCCGTTATTTTTTTGGATGTTTGAGTACTAAAAGTTTTACCATTAACTGTAATAGATGTTTTTAATAAGTCTTCTTGATGCGCAAACTTTTTAAACCGACTAACTGATGCCGAACGATTTATACTTTTATAAACTTTAGCCATAGTTTTTTCATCTTGACCTAAGAAATAATAAGCTTTGCCTTTAGATTTTTGTTTGGCATCACCTTGA
This sequence comes from uncultured Bacilli bacterium, assembly GCA_947588765.1. Taxonomy (GTDB): domain Bacteria; phylum Bacillota_I; class Bacilli_A; order RF39; family UBA660; genus Onthocola_B. The sequence goes on along the minus strand of CANPZG010000037.1, from coordinate 4,278 downwards.
GCATCAAAATTATACCAAGCCCCATTTAATTTAATATTAACTGTTGTGTGTCCACCACCATCTGCATTTTGAGCACTGATAGTATAACTATCTAAACCAATTCTTCTGGTTAAAAGCATGAATATTGCGGAATAATTATCACACGAACCAGTTCTTGTTTCAAATGCATTTTCCGCTAAGAAAAGTTCTTGGGCATCATTGTAATATAAGCTATTTTCATCAGCTATTTCTTGGATTGCTTCAGAAATAATAATGGGTGGAACATATGTTAAATAAGAAGTTAACCAATCATATAAAGCCATTACTTTTTGATAAGTACTCATACTAGAATTAGTTTGACTATTAATAATTTCTTGAACTTTATTATCAACGGGAGCATAACCAGATTTTAAAGGCGATAATTTAGCACTATTAAGTAAACTTTCTAAACTTTTATTGCTACTACTGGTAGTTGTTGAAGATGTTGTTTTATCTTTACTACTTGTCGTATTTTTAGATGATGAAGTTTTGTTTTTACTGCTAGAACTTTTATCAGTTGTAGTTTTACTATCATCTTTTTCACTATCTTCTTCTTCAGCAGTTGCTTCATTAACTTTAGTATCTATTTCTTCAACATAAGAACTTATTTCTTTTTGTAATTCATCTAAAAGTTCTATTTTTTCATCAGTTATTTCATTAATTTTAGTTAAATAATCATTTAACTTAGTTACCATTTCTTCTTTAGAGGTATCATCTAGACAAGAACCTTCTTCATCACAAACTAATTCTTTTAGCATATTTAATTTTTCATTAATTAAGTTAATTAAATCATTCTTTAATTTTTCAAAATCAGTTTGATCTTCATTGTCTTCGGTTACATCTTGAATATTTTCAGTATTTGAATTATTTTTATTTATATTTTTATAAACTACAAAAGCAATAGTGCCTCCTATAAGAATAATGGCTAAGACGATGCCTATGGCAAGCATTATGACTTGCTTTTTAGTTAAAGGTTTCTTTTCTTTAACTACTTTTTCTTTCTTATTTTCTTCTTTTACTTTTTTACTCATACTACTCACACTTTCTTTAAAACTATCATACCATTATTTATTCATTAATTAAAGATAAATTTACTCTTTCTTTTTCTTTATCAATACCAATTATATAAACTGTCACTATATCCCCAACTTTTAAAACTTCACTAGGATGTTTAATAAAGTCTTTACTCATTTTCGAAATATGAATTAAAGCATCATCATGTAAACCAATATCGACAAAAGCTCCGAATGAGGTAACATTACGGACTGTACCTTCTAAAGAATCCCCTAAAGTTAAATCATCTATAGTCAAAATATCACTTCTTAAAGTCATTTGTTTTATTTCATCCCTTGGGTCAATTACCCCATTTATTAAATTATTTTTAATCATTTCTAATTTATCTAAAGAAATATTATATTTAGTTACAATTTCTTGATTATTTAACTTTTTTAAAGCTTCTTCCATTTTTGGGGTGCCAACAGTAGTTAAATCAAGATTATAGTCATTACTTAATTTTAAAACCAATTCATAATCTTCAGGGTGAATATTAGTTTTATCTAAAGGATTATTGCCATTTAATATTCTTAAGAAACCAGCGGATTGTTCGAATGTCACATCATCCATACCAACTTTCTTTAGTTCTTCTCGCGATTTAAAGTTACCAAACTTTTCTTTATAAGCTAAAATTTTATTAATTATTTTTTTATTTAAACCAGAAACATAATTTAAAATAGCTTCACTAGCATTATTTAAATTAACTCCTACTTTATTAACTATTTTACTTACAACAAAGGCTAGTTCTTCATCAAGTTCTTTTGGTTTTAAATCATGTTGATATAAACCAACTCCAATACTTTTAGGATCAATTTTAACTAATTCGGATAAAGCATCTTGTAAGCGTCTACCAATACTAACGGCACTTCTTTGTTCGACCGAAAAATCAGGAAACTCTTTTTTTGCTAAAGGAGATGCTGAATAAACACTAGCCCCCGCTTCACTAACAATCACGAATTTTGTATCTAAATGATTTTTCTTGATTAAATTAGATACAAAAGCTTCACTTTCACGAGAGGCTGTACCATTACCAATCGCAATAACTTTAACATCATACTTACTTATTAAATCAAGCATGATTTTTTCACTTTCCGCTACTAAGTTCTTAGGTTCATGAGGATAAATTACCCCAATATCTAAAACTTTACCAGTTGGTGATAATATGGCAAGCTTACAACCAGTTCTAAAAGCTGGGTCAAAACCTAAAACAACACATTCTTTGATTGGTGGTGTCATTAATAAATTTTCTAGATTGTTACCAAATTCTTTAACCCCGAAGGCTGAAGCATTATCATAAAGCTCAGCTTTAATATCTCTTTCTAAACTTGGTTCCATTAGTCTTTTCCAAGCATCAAGAATAAATTCTTCCACTTTTTCTTTTAAAGGAAAAACTTTATTACCAATTACTTCTTTATTTAAGTATTCAATTATTCTTTTACTATCAACAGTTAAACTATAAGTAATACCTTTTTCTTTGTCAGCTCTTGTAATAGCTAAAACTTGATGAGGTTTAATATATGGTATTTTTTGTTCGAAATCATAATATATTTCATATACTTTATTTTCGTCTTTCGCATCTTTTTTAACTTTGCCTTTTACGAAACCATTTTTAAAATAATAACTACGAGCCCATTTGCGATATTTTGGATTATCACTTATCCAATCAGCAATAATATATCCGGCATTAGTTATAGCATCATCTACTGTTTTAACTTTATCATTTAAAAATGGTGTTGCTAGTTCTATGGCTGTTTTATTAGGAAAACTCATAATTAATTTGGCTAAAGGCTCTAAACCTAATTTAATAGCTTCCGTACCCTTAGTTTTTCTTTTTTCTTTAAATGGTAAGTAAATATCTTCGACTTCACTTAATTTTTCACAAGATAATATTTCTTGCTTTAGTTTTGGAGTGAGTAACCCCTTTTCATCAATAAGTCTTATGACATCTTCTTTTCGATTATCTAAATTAACAGCATAATTATATTCCGTTTCAATTTTTCTTAATTCATCTTCATTTAAATTACCTGTTACTTCTTTCCGATAACGAGCCATAAAAGGAATCGTTGCACCATCCGCAAGCATTCCAATAACATTTTTAATTTGATAATCTTTTAAATTTAATTTTTGACTAACTTTTTTTACTAATTCTTCTTTCATTTTTTCTACTCCCATACTTTAAAAGTATAACTAACTTTTAAATTTAAAACAAGTCTTTTCGTGATCATTAATTATTCCTATAGCTTGTAAATATGAATAAATTATAGTACTTCCCACGAAAGACATTCCTCTCATTTTTAAATCTTTACTTAAGGCATCTGATAAACTATTAGTTGTCTTGTATTCTCCGACGAAAATTTTACCTTTCGTAAATGTTAATAAATAGTTATAAAAAGAACCATATTCTGTAACTATATCCTTAAATATTTTAGCATTATTGATTGTCGCTATAATTTTTCTTTTGTTTCTAATTATGCCTTTATTATTCATTAATGAATTTATCTTAGCTTCATCATATTTAATTATTTTATCAATATCAAAATCATCAAAAGCTTTATGATAATTTTTCCTTTTTTTTAAAATTGTTGCCCAAGAGAGCCCAGCTTGCTGCATTTCTAAAATTAATAATTCAAATAATTCTTGATCAGTTGTTTTAAGTTCTCCCCATTCTTCATCATGATATTTTACATATAAAGAATCATTTAAATTAACCCAACTACATCTATTCATTTATTAGTCTCCATATAATATTTTCTTTCCATTAAATTAGTGGCAATATAATCTAATTCATCATATTCTTCATCAGTTAAATCATCAATAATTAAATCAATTTGAAAAAGAACTTCATCAATTGAAGAATAATTATTAACGATAATATCATACTTTTTTAAAGCATTAATTTCACTATCTTTAATTAGAATATTTCCTATTTTTTTTAATTCATCCATACAATTATTGTAACATATAAAGAAAAAAAGGTAAAAACCTTTTTTCACTATAAATTATATAAATTTATGTCGAATAATTTCTAGTTTTGTCGAAATGCTTGATTTATTAAATTTAGGCTCTATAATAGAGTATTTGTTATCTGGTTAGTAGCACCTGCCTTTATTTACTGAGTAGTTTTTTAAGGGGGTTTTGGACTCAGCTTAAATTTCGAAAAGGAGGTGAAGGTTATGAAAAAAGAAATTTTCTTTTTTGTCATAATAA
>CANPZG010000036.1 GCA_947588765.1 uncultured Bacilli bacterium | reverse complement strand
TTAAAAGGTAAACCATTCTGACACCAATATTGAACGGCAACATTATAGATAGGATTACCATCAGAGATAACTTTTAAAGATTGAGGTAAAGTATCATACTTAATTAAGGTAGAATAAGCAGCTTTAATAGAAGATAAAGAATCGCGTTTATCATAGACTCGATAAGAAGTAACAATTTTCTTAATAGCATCAAACCAAAAGAAGATATAAGCTTGTTTACCTAAGATTTTAATGTAAGTCTCATCGGCAGCAATAGTATCAGAAAGATTGTAAGGGTAAAACTCTAAAACAGGATGAATGATGGAAGAAGCGGCTTTGCAATAATTTTCAACAGTTTTATAAGAAATAAAAACTTCGTGAATGTCTTTAAGAATAGAAGAAGTTTGACGATAAGATAAACCATAATTAACATGATAAGTAAGACATAAACCAATGATGTATTGAGAAGAATAAGCACGAGATAAATCAATAGGAGATTTAATAAACTCAAGATAGTCTTTATTAATAGAAGGAAAATCAATATTAAATTTGCGATAAATATATCTAAGCTTAATTTTTTCTGGATGTTCCTTGTAAAGATTTCTATCATGAGCATTTAAAGAATTTTTATTCTTAAGATAGAAAGGACAATTATCATTTTTACAACGATAAACATCAAAATCATCACGATGATGATAAAGATCTAGTTGATATTTACAATGAGGACATTTAAGAATAACATCTTTATCTTTGTTAGGATTAGTAGAAAAAATAAAGGAACAAACTTTACATTCAAATTGATTACCTTTACCAGTATTATCATAAAGATAATCTTTAGGAGCACCACAGCAAGGACATTTAACATCAATAGAAATATCTTTACCATTTCTACGCTTAATAGGTTTAATGTTATTAACCTTAACAAGTTGTTTCCAATCTTTATGTTCGATCTTAACAAAAGGTTCAATAATAGCAGGCTCATCAACATTAAATAAACGATATTTAATATCTTGAGGTTTATCATCAAGATGATTAATTTCATCAACTTTAATAAATTTGGAAAGAAAAATAATAATTTTCCAAATAAATTTATTAATACTATTTAAAAATTTAATGATTATTGATATAATTATAGACATGACATATACCTCGTTTCTATTGTTTGATGATAATCATTATACAGGTATATGTCATTTTTTGATAGATAAAAATAGAAATTTCTATATAAAAAGAATTTCAAAAAAGAGGGGGGTAAAGAAAATATATGGAAATTATAGATAAAATAAAGAAAAAAACGGGTAGTTTGTATATAAACTATGCACACTACCTTTTATTTTTTAGGAGGAGATTATGGAAAAAGAATTAAATGAATTACTTGAAAATTTAACTAAAGAGTTAAAAGAATGTAGTAAAGAAGCAGATGTTTTAAATGTTAAATCAAAATATGTTGGTAAAAAAAGTAGAATAATGGAAATCATGTCTGGTTTAAAAGATATGAGTGTGGAAGATAAAAGAAAATATGGTAGTTTAATTAATAATACGAAAAAAGAATTAGAAAATACCATTAATAATTATTTAGAAGATTTAACTAATACATTAGATATTGATTTTGATGATACTTTAGATTATGAAGTAAATACTGGTTCTTTGCATCCTGTTACAATTATTGCGAAAGAAGTAACTGATGCTTTAAAGAAGATGGGATTTACTATTGTAAGTGGTCCCGAAATGGATACGGAATATTATAATTTTGAAGCTTTAAATATTCCTAAAGATCATCCAGCTCGAGATATGCAAGATACATATTATTTAGATAATAATATGTTACTTCGGACTCATACCAGTGGTGTGCAAGTTAGAGCCATGGAAAAATATGGGGCCCCTTTAAGAATTTGTGTTCCTGGCCGAGTATTTCGAAATGAAGATTTAGATGCATCTCATGAAAATACTTTCTTTCAATTAGAAGGCATGGTTATTGATAAAAATATTTCAATTGAAAATTTAATTGGCGTTATGCAAGAATTACTTCGAGAAGTATTTCATAAAGATGTGAAGGTACGTTTACGTCCTGGCTTTTTCCCATTTACTGAACCTAGTTACGAATTAGATTGCAGTTGTCTAATTTGTGATGGTAAAGGTTGTCCTACTTGTAAAAATAGTGGTTGGATTGAACTTATTCCTGGTGGTATGGTTCATCCAGAAGTTTTAAGAGCTGGTGGAATTGATCCAGAAGTATATAATGGTTTTGCTTTTGGTTTAGGTTTAACTAGATTAGCCATGATGAAATATAAAATTAAAGATATTAGAGTATTTAATAATGGGGATATTAGATACTTAGAAAACTTTAAAATAGATTAAGGAGGTTTTTATGTTAATATCATGTAATAAATTAAAAACTCATATTAAAAATAGTGATAAAATTGATTGGCTTCATATTTGGGATACTTTTACTATTAGAACTGCCGAAGTTGAAGAGACAAAAGAAGTTGGTAAATCTTTTGATAATGTCGTTATCGCCGAAATTAAAGAATGCATAGAACATCCTGATAGTGACCATATGCATATTTTACAAGTTGATTGTGGCGAAAAAGATTTAGTGCAAGTTGTCTGTGGAGCGCCAAATGTTAGAGTCGGTCTAAAGACTGCTTTAATTAAAGTGGGTGGCCACATTGATGGGATGGAAATTACAGCTCGTCCTTTAAGAGGAGTAACTTCAAATGGTATGTGCTGTAGTGGTAAAGAATTAAGTATTAGTGATAACCATGATGGAATTTTAGAACTACCTACTGATGCCCCAGTTGGCATGGATATTAAAAAATATCTACCAATTGAAGATATAATCGTGGAAATTGATAATAAATCATTAACTAATCGTCCTGATTTATGGGGCCATTATGGAATAGCTAGAGAAATTGCTGCGATAACGGGTAATGAATTATTACCATTAGACGTTGAAGAAGTAAAAAATGATAAAAAAGATTTAGATATAACAATTAAAGATCCTAAAGTTTGTTATCGTTATTGTGGTTTAAAATTAGAAAATATTACGAATAATAAAACCCCATTAGATATGCAAATATTTTTATACTATGTGGGGATGCGTTCTATTTCTTTACTAGTTGATTTAACCAATTATTTAATGTTAGAATTAGGTCAACCAATGCATGCTTTTGATGCGAGAGTTGTTAAAAGTATTGAAGTTGGTTTAGCCCATGATGGCGACGTCTATACCACCCTAGATAATGTCGAAAGAAAATTAACTAAAGATATGTTAATGATAAAAAATGGTGATAAATATTTTGGTATCGCCGGCGTAATGGGGGGACTTGATAGTGAAATTTTACCCGATACCACATCCGTATTCTTAGAAAGCGCTACTTTTAATGCTGGTTCTATTCGGAAGACGGCTGTCGCTTTAGGTTTAAGAACAGAAGCATCTGCTCGTTATGAAAAAAGTTTAGATCCTAATATGACGGATGTTGCTTTAAAAAGATTACTTTATCTTTTACGTCAAGAAAATAAAGATTTAGTAATAGCTTCTAATTTAACAGACGTTTATCCAACAGTTACTAAAGAAGGACATATTACTTTACATAAAAATATTCTAGAAACTTATATGGGTAGAGTACTTCCAGATGAAGTTGTTAAAAATATTTTAGAAAGTCTAGATTTTAAAGTTGAAGTTAAAAAAGATACTTATGAAGTAACCGTACCAACATTTAGATGTACTAAAGATATATCAATTGAACAAGATTTAATTGAAGAAATCGCCAGAATGTATGGTTTTGAAAACTTTGAGGCTAAACCATTAAAACTAGAATTATCAATTAAAGAACATGAAACAGTATTCACGGAAGAATATAAAATTAAGAATCTTCTTGCTACAAAATTTGATATGCATGAAGTAAATAGTTATATTTGGTATGATACTGCTTTACTTAAAGATTTAAATCTTGAAGTTGATGGTATTAAATTAATGGGTAAGAATGAAAATAATATTTTAAGACAAGATTTAAATTTATCATTACTTAATATTGTGTCAAGAAATTTAAAAAATTATAATAGTTTTAAAATCTTTGAAATTGGTTCTATTTTTGAAGGTAACTTAACTAAAAAAAGATTAAGTATTATCTTAACTGATGATGAAAAGAATTTAGAAGCAACATATAATGAAGCTAAACAAATAGCTAAATATTTATTTAAAGTTTTAAAACATGTCGATGTAACTTTAGTTAATAGTAAAAATGTTGATGCCTTATATGATAAAAATATATCTAAAGATATTTTAGTTAATGATAGTAATTATGGTAAAATACTTGTTTTAAATAAGAAGTATGCTAGTAAAATAGCTAAGAAAAAAGTAATTATTGCAATAGAAGTAGATATTGATAAATATTTAGAATTACCTAAAGAAAATATTATTACTAAAGAAGTAAGTAAATATCCAACAGTTAATTTAGATTACACAATTATTCTAAATAAAGATACTAAATATATTGATTTAGAAAGTATCTTAAAAGAATTTAAATCTAATTTAATTTTAAATTATTGTTTAGTAGGAACATATGAAAATAAATATACTATTAGATATACTTTAGGTAGTCAAACTAAAACTTTAGAAACTAAAGATTTACAAACATTTAAAGATAGATTTATTGAACATATTAAAAATAATAATTTAGAAATTATGGAATAAGTAAATTAGCAATATGTAAACAACAGACATATTGCTTTTTTGGTTAAATGTATTTATAATATATGTGTCAGTTTACTTGATTGATAGGAGGTTTTAAGTAATGGAAAATTTAAAAACAAAATATGACCAAATTGTATTAAAAAGGGAAGAACTTATAGAACAAATTAATGTTTTAGCAGAGAATGAATCAGTAAAAAAATATTTTGAATTATGCGAACAAAATAATGCCTTGGCTAATCAACAAAAAGAATTATATAAACAAATTAAAGTTGAAGAATATTCATCTTGTAATCATATATGGGTTAATACATTGCATAACTATGATAGTTGGGAAGGACGTTCATACAATTATTTTGGATGTATAAAATGTGGTTTGGACAAAAGAGTTTTTCATTTAATGGAAAGGTATAATAACTCAGATTGGTTAACATTAGAGCAAAGAATAATGTATGATTTTATGAGAGCTAGCCATGCTTATGAGAAAGGCATTGAGACTCATATATTATGTGATTTAGATTTAGCAAAGGCAATATATTTAAGAATAAAAGAAGCACATCCTGATATAGATGATGAAACTGCCATAAAATATTTTAAAGTTGCACTTCATAATATAAGAGATACTAAGGTAAGTGATGAAAGAAAAGAAAGTAGAGCCAAAAGATTATCATTAAGTCCTAAATTTAATAAATGGACTGCTTGGGATGTTAAGAGATATTAGTTTTATTTATTAAATAATAACTAATTTAATAAAATATAATAGTTATAATATTTAGGTAATTATACTAGAACCATAGAGACTAATTGAAAAAAGTAAACAGGAAAATCTATTTACTTTTTTAGTATAGTAATTTTTAAATGAGTGTATTATAATAATGTTGTGGTTGATATGCAAGAAGTATTCTCAAGTTTTTATGATTTAATAATGAATTTTATATCTTATCTTGGAGTTTATGGCCCCATTTTAGGCTGTTTTTTGATTATCTGTGAATCTATTTTACCAGTACTTCCATTATTTGTATTTATTACGATGAATACCATTGCTTTTGGTAAAATAATTGGTTTTTTAATTTCTTGGATATGTACGATTATTGGTTGTACTATTGCTTATTTTTTAGTTAAAAAATTAGGTTATAATTTTATTGAAAAGCATATATCTGAAAAAAATATTTTAAAGAAAGCTTTAAATTATGTTAAGAAATTAAATTTAAGTCAATTAACGGTTATTATGGCTATTCCTTTTACTCCAGCTTTTATGGTTAATATTGCCGCTGCTTTATCTGGAATACCATATAAAAAATATTTTGTTTGTTTACTTATTAGTAAAATATTTTTAGTTTATTTCTGGGGTACAGTTGGTACAGGATTAATTGAAAGTTTAAAACATCCTGAGAATTTAATTATAATTTTGGTAATGGTAATTCTAGCTTATATCTTTAGTAAAATAGCAAGTAGAGTATTAAAATTAAATTGGTAATTTTTATTACTCTTTTTTTTATTTAATTCTTTAAAAGTTATTTAAGGTATTTTTGCATTAATTTTTAGATTATGGTAATATTAATAAGGGTGAAGTAGATGAAAGAACTAGAGGATAAATATATTGAATTAATTATTAATAAATGTACTAATTTTGAAAATACGAAATCAATATTAATAAATTATCCCAAAGAAAATCGTAAATTTGTTAAAAAATTAATTCAAGAGTTAATGGTAAGGGGAATAAAAGATATTGCTTTAGAAGAGGATGATCCAGAATATCTTCATAAATTGTTAGAACAAGATGAAGATACTATTAAAAATAGTCCTTATTTAAATAATCCTGTGTGGGGTGAATATGCGAAGAAGAACGCTAACTTTTTGATGCTAAAAAGTGAATATCCGCATTATATGGATGATTTAGATATGAAGAAAAAAGAATTGGCTAGTCAAATATCCTTAAATAACAAAGCAGCCTTTTATGAAAAACAAAAAGTTAATTTAGTACCATGGAGTATTTTAGCTATTCCTAGTAAAGCGTGGGCTAAAGAAGTATTCCCGCGTGACAAAAATGCTTATTCTAAATTATTTAAATTAATTGGTGCCGTATGTTTATTAAATGAAGATAATCCCGCGAAGGCGTGGGATAGTTTGATAGCTAACTCTAATAAAATAGTTAATAAGTTAAATAAATTAAAAATTAAGACATTACATTATACTAATAGTTTAGGAACTGATTTTAAAGTATCATTAAATAAGGATGCATTATGGTGTGGTGTAGGACAAGATTCTTTATGTTTAGTTAATATGCCTTCATATGAAGTATTTACTTCTCCAGATAAAAATACCGCGGAGGGAATAATTTATAGTGCTTTACCTTTATATTATCATAACCAAAAAGTTGATAAATTTTATTTAAAGTTTAAAAAGGGTAAAGTAGTTGATTTTAAAGCTAAAGAAGGAAATAATGTTTTAAAAAGCATCGTTAATAGTGAAAAAGATATGAAGTTTTTAGGCGAAGTAGCTTTAGTTGATAAAAATAGTCCAATTGCTAAAAGTAAAGTTATCTTTGGGACAACTCTTTTAGATGAAAATGCTTCATGTCATCTTGCCTTAGGGGAAGGATTTCCCGAATGCATTAAAAATGGTGAAAAGTTAAGTGATAAAAAGTTAATGCGGAAAGGCTTAAATATTGCCAAAAATCATGTTGATATGATGGTTGGAACTGATGATTTAAAGATTACGGCAGAAACTTATCATGGAAAAGAAATAGATATAATGATAGATGGAAAATTTGTGATTTAGTTATAGACATAACTAAATTTTTCTTTTATAATCATATTATGAAGAGTAAGAAGATAAAGAAAATATTAAGTTATAGTTTTTATATTATAAGCATAATGGTTTTGGCTTTATTTTTTGTGAATAAAAAATGTCAAAATGATTTGTTTTTTGATATTAAAACGGGAGAAAGTATTTTAAAATATGGCATTGATTTCAAAGATCATTTTAGTTTTATTCCTAATTTAACTTATTTATATCATCATTACTTATATGATTTAGGAATTTACTTTTTATTTAAAGCTTTTAGTTATCCCGGAATATTTGTTTTCTTTTTAATTTTATTTACTTTATTTGGCATTATTATATTTCTAATTAATAATAGTAATAGTCATAATAAATTTTTATCATTTATTTTAACTGTTATTACATTATTAATTATGAGTGGATATTTTACTAATCGTGTTCAATCAATTACTTATATTTTATTTTTGTTAGAAGTATATTTTTTAAATAAGTTATATGATACTGGTGGAAAAAAGTATAGTGTATTTATAATTTTAATTTCGATACTTATTGCTAATTTGCATATGCCAATGTGGATTTTAACTATTGTTTTTGCTTTACCATATCTAGCTGAATACTTAATATATAAAGTAAAAATATTTAATGAGATAATATCACCCAGAATAATAATAAAAAAATGTGCTAATGAGAAAGTATTCTTAATAACTTTAGGTTTACTTTTATTATGTGGCCTTATAACTCCTTTAAGATTTTATCCTTATACGTTTTTTCTTAAAGCTATAGGTAATAATGATTTTCAATTTATTAGTGAAATGACTTATACGATGTTTATTAAACATTTTTATACTTTATTTTTATTTGCTTTAGCAGTTCTTGTTTTAGGTCTATTTAAAACTAAATATAAGTTAAGAGATTTACTATTTCTTTTAGGTTTATTTTTGTTATCAACTTTAGCTAATCGTAATATTGCCTATGTTTATTTATTTTATCCGATTATCTTACTTAAAATAGTCGCTGAAAATATTAATTTTAAAAAGTTAATAATAGATATAAGTATTAGTGAAAAAGTTAAAAATATTTTGATGGGTTTAACATCTGTAGCTATAGTTAGTTTAGTTGTTGTATATATTGTATGTTTTATTAAACTAGATATAAAACATTTTGATTATAATATAAATAAAGATTATCCCGTTGAAACAGTTAAATATATAAAAGAAAATTTAGATTATAAAAATATTAAATTATTTAATGAATTTAATTTTGGTTCTTATCTAGAGTTTAATGATATTCCGGTCTTTATTGATTCAAGAGCAGAAGTCTATATTAAAAAATTTAATGGTGGTAAAGATATTGTTAATGATTTTTTAGGAACCGAAGAATATCAAAAATATAAATATATTTTTCAAAGATATGATTTTGATTATGCTTTAATTTATCAAAATAAAAATTTATATACTTATTTAATTAGAGATGAAGACTATGAAGAAATATATCATGAAGATTTATTTGTTTTATTTAAATGCCTTAAGTAAAGTTGACATAAAAATAGCGCAATTTTATTGCTATTATTAAAAAAAATGGTTATAATAGGTTTATATTAAAAGGAGGAGTTTAATAAATGAAAGAAGCTACTGGAGAATTAAATATGACTGTTGTAACTGTAGTTGCAATAGCAGCAGTTGGAGCATTCTTTTATGCATTTGTATGGCCTAGTATTAAAACTAGTATTGCAAAAAATACTTGTGCTAATACTTGTCCTAGTGGAGAAGTTGAATCAGTTGATACTGAAGCAGGGGTTTGTACTTGTACTGATGGATCAACAGTAGAAATTTCTCAATAATAGTAATTATGAAAGAGGCTACAGGAGAACTTAATAGTACTGTTATAGTTGTTATATCTGTAGGGGTCTTAATGACCTTTTTTTTCAGTTATCTGTGGCCTTTGATTAATGCTAATTTTAAAAAACAAGCTGATTGTAACAAAGCAACTTGTGATTGTAGCGAAGAAGTAAGAAGTGCTAATGACGGCTATTGTATGTGTACAACAGCTGGGGTTGACGAAGAATTTAGATGTGTTTATAAGGGATAGTGATATAAAATGAAAGAAGCTGTAAGTGGTGTAAGTATATTTCAAATAGTTATATTGTTTATTTTACTTTTTACGGCCATAATGTGTTTAACAATAAATAATGCTAATGCTTTTGGGGTAAAAGATGAAATAACCAATATTATTGAAATGAGTGATGGCGAGTTTTTAACGCCTGATTGTAATTTATCTTCTAGTATTGTTGATGCTGTTGAAGGCAGTGCCTATCGCGTAACAGGAAAATGTGAAGATGGCTATATTGGCTTTCAAAGAGATGGTAAAAGAGTTGGTGATGGTCAAGAAGCTTCTATTTGTATTCGCGAAGTTGTTGTAACTGATCAAATTCAAAATTATTTAACAGGAGTTTTACAAAATTTTGCTCCTCATGGTCGTTATAAAGCCGCTTATTATCAAGTAGAAGTATTCTATCAATTAGATCTTCCAGTTATTAAACAAATATATAATTTTAAAACGAAAGGGGAAACAAAATTATTATATAATACCAATATGGGAGCCTGTCTATGAGAGAAACGATAGGAACAACATGGACCTTTCAATTAATGATAGTTTTTATTCTAATATTTGCTTGTTTTCTATCTTTAGTTATAAGTTATTCTAAAGCATATGCCATTAAAAATGAAAGCTTATCAATAATTGAAAAATACGAAGGAGTTAGAGATACTTCCGCGGAAATAATAAATAATTTTTTAAAAGAAAACGCTTATCGAACTAAAGGAAATTGTCCTGAAGGTTGGATAGGCGCAGAAAATTTAGAAGGTACTTATCAACTAGTTAATACGTCTCAACAATATTATTATTGTTTTCAAGAAGTTCCTTCCCAAAAAGGAAATATTTATTATAATATAAGATTCTTTTATAAATTTAATTTACCTATAATTGGGGATATAACTACTTTTAGAATTGATGGTTCAACTTCTACTTTTATAGGTAGCAATGATAGAATACAAGGTTAGAAAGGGGTAAAATATGAATGGTATTAATGTAATAATATCTAATAAAAATCAAGCATTATTACTTAATTTAGATATTGATGTTATTAAACATATAACTGGTGAATTTACAATTGAAGATTTAACTAGTCAATTTACTAATTTCTATTATAATAAAATGATTATTGATATTACAGCAATAAAAAATTATGAAAATATTAATGTAATTCAAGCATTATCAGTTAATTTTGATGCTTCGAAAATTATTCT
This sequence comes from uncultured Bacilli bacterium, assembly GCA_947588765.1. Classification (GTDB taxonomy): domain Bacteria; phylum Bacillota_I; class Bacilli_A; order RF39; family UBA660; genus Onthocola_B. The sequence continues at coordinate 1,928 of CANPZG010000036.1, read as the reverse complement.
TTTGTTAGATGATAGTGAAAAAGTAAATTCTCCACTTTATTTATCACAATTAGTAAGTATGGGTATTTATAATTTTACGAAAAATATTGATTCGGTGAAATATTTAATTGATAACCCTAATACATATAAAGATGTAGCATCATTTCATCAATTAAATGGCGTAGTAGAAAAACCTATTTTAAATGAAAATACATATGATAATACGCGTGGTTTTATTGGTCAAAGAATAATCGGCTTTAAAAATTTAACTGCTAGTGCGGGGTCAACAACATTAGTTTATTTACTTAAAGAACATTTAGAAAAGAAATATAAAGTTAAAGCTGTAGAAGTAAATGGCAATGATTTTTCTCTTTTTGGAGATCGGAGCCTAGATTCTATTAATAGTACGGAATTAGGTAATTATATTGCTAATAATAGTGAAGCAGAAGTAATTTTAGTTGATTTAAATGGTGAACCTGATGAAAATTTAAGTGAAGTTATTTATTTGATTGAACCAGGTTTAACTAAATTAAATAAAATGGTCAGACAAGATAATCATATTTTTGAAAAACTTGTTGGTAAAAAAATAGTTTTAAATCGTAGTGTTATAGATGAAAAAGATATTCAAGATTTTGAAAAAGAAAGCGGAAGTAAAGTATTTTTCAATATTCCAAATTTAGATGATAAAGTAAGTAATCATGAAGTATTGAATAATTTTTTACAAGCACTTGGTTTTAGTAGAATAGGGGATAATGATTCAAAAGGGATTTTCAGTGTGTTTAAATAAGGAGTGTTTTTATGTATTTAATGGATATTGGTTTTTGTTATAAAACAGCCTCAATTTGGCATACAATTGGTTACGCTTTCTTTATAGTAAAGATAGTTGTTCCTTTAATAATTATTATTTTAGGAATAATAGATTTTACTAAAGCTGTAATTAGTAATGATGAAAAAGAAGTTAATAAAACAGCCGGAAAATTGATTAAAAAGATTGTAATAGGGATAGTTATTTTCTTTATTCCAACAATTGTTAATGCGATATTTAAAATGTTTGGCGAATTTATTGATTATAGTAGTGATTTCAATAATTGTCTAAATTGTATCACGTCACCAATAGGAAAATGTGATACTAGTTATGCTGGTGGTATTATACCGGAGAATCCAGGAAACGGAAGTTTTACTAATGATGGTACATCAACTGGAAATTCAACTTCTGAAAATCAAACTCCAACTACGCCAGAAAAAGAACAAGCCCCTGAACCAGAAAAGGAAGCAGCACCAGAGCCTGAAAAAGAGCCAGGACCTATCCCAGAATAGTGGTGTAAAGTTTCTAAATATTAGTTGACAACTAATATCAATTAAGATAAAATAGTATTAAGTGAAGGAGAGATGTATAAATGTTATTTTTAGATCAAGTAGTGCCAGGTGAAGGTGTTGGTGGATTTTGTTATAATACTGCATCATTATGGCAATTTGTAGGTATTGCATTATTAGTTATTAAGATTGTTATTCCAATTGTATTAATTATTTTAGGAATGGTTGACTTAGGAAAAGCTGTTATTTCAAGTGAAGATAAAGCTGTTAATAAAGCTGCAACTAAATTATTATGGAGAATTGTTTCAGCTGTAGTTATCTTCTTTATTCCTACAATCGTTTCAGCAATATTTGCTTTAATAGGAAGCTTTAATGAAGAAGTTAGAGCTGATTATGATATTTGTCGTGAATGTATCGAACATCCAAATAAATCAGGTGATGTTTCAGGTTCATGTAAATCTTATATGTAATTAAAAAATGAAGATGATTAAGTTCATCTTTTTTATAATATAAAATAGCTATAATTTATTCTTAATCATTTGATTAAAAATTGACTTTTATGTGACTTTTAAGTTAAAATGTCCTAATTTATAAAAAGCATTTACAAGTTAAAATGTCCTATTGGGAAACAACAA
>CANPZG010000035.1 GCA_947588765.1 uncultured Bacilli bacterium | reverse complement strand
ATTACTATTCCTACTATTACTCTCATTAATATTGATTTTGCTGCACTATTTATTGCATCATCTTTATTTGCTGTTAAGGCTTTTACTAAATCTATTATTCCAAATATTATTATTACTACTGGTATTAATACTCTTAAGACAAATAAGGCATAGCCTGCTAATTGCCATACGCTTGATGACCGCATACAAAAATCCATGTCCATGTTATCACCTTCTTCTTGTATTGTACCATAAACAAAAAAAGAATTTAAGACTTTTTAGTGTTAAATTCTTTATTCTTGACAATATCTTGTGATGTTTGCGTATATTTCTTCTCTAAATTAACTTTTCGCCGGGTTGTAGCAAAGAAATTATAACCATAAGGATTATCATATTCCATAACTAATCTTTCTAATTTATTTTTATTACTTATATCATAGCCTTTATAATAGTAATCTTTTTGGTTCATTTATCTTCACCATTACTATTATGAGTTAATATTAGTTATTTATACTACAATATATCATCAAACTTTTTATTACTTTCTTCTTCACCAACGATAATTATTTCTTCATTTTTGATTGCTTCATTAATTAAAGCTTCATAATCTAGCATTTTTTCATATTCTTCGCATTTTTCCCTACTCGGATTAATAACGGGATGAGTTGGAACAAAAATCGTACAACAATCTTCAAATGGTAAAATACTTGTTTCATAAGTATTTATTTTTTTCGCAATATCAATTATTTCTAATTTATCAAAACAAGCAACTGGTCTAATAACAGGTAAATTGACTACTTCATTAATAGCTTTCATACTTGTTAAAGTTTGACTGGCTACTTGCCCGATTGATTCCCCATTGACTAAAATTAAACATTTATTGCGATAAGCTATTCTTTCCCCGATGCGATACATCATTCGCCGCATTATCGTTATTAAATATTCATTAGGTAATTTCTTTAGGATTTCTTCTTGAATCCTTGTAAAATTAATAACATGGACTTTCATTTTCGCATTATATTTAGCAAGGATATTAGCTAGTTCTAAAACTTTATTTTTAGCTTGAATACTAGTATGAGGAGGACTTTCAAAATAAATGGCTTCTAATTTAACTCCTCTTTTAATCGCTAGATACCCAGCGACAGGAGAATCTATTCCCCCACTTAGCATAAGAAGTCCTTTACCTAAAGTACCAACCGGATAACCCCCTAAAGTAGGATACTTAGTATCAAAATATAATACTTCATTTTGTCTAACTTCAATTTCAAATAATACTTCGGGATTATGAACATCAACATTAATATTAGCAATATTTTTTAAAATATGACTTCCTACCATTCGACTTATTTCCATGCTGGTAATAGGATAATGTTTATTACTTCTTTTCGTTTCAATTTTAAATGTTTTAAATTCTTTTTTACTTATTAAATCTAAAGAATTATTTTTAATAGCATCAATTTCTAAATCATTATCAATATAACCTAAAATGATTTCATGAATACCGAATACATATTGTAATTCTTGAATTATTTTAGGTAATACTTCATCGGAAGCATAAATAAACATTCTTCCCATATCCATTTTTAGGTCAAATTCATATTTACTTAATGTCTTTAAGATATTATTTTTTAAAGTATTAAGAAAAAAGGATATATTATCCTTTTTGGTTGTTAATTCGCCATATTTAATAATAATTACTTTTTGCATAATCCACCTATTCTAAATTATCTAATTTATTATATTCTTCATCAAAATATTGTAAAAATTTATTTATTTCATCAGTTGTGGTTAAACTTGATAAGCTTATTCTAATCGTATGTTTAGCTCTATTTAAATCATTAAAAATAGCCATTACACTAGTAGATAATTCGCCACTAGCACAAGCTGTATTAGTACTTAAATAAACTTCCTTTTTTTCCATCGCGTGAATAAAGGTTTCGGGTTTAATTTTCATTAAACTAATATTTAAAATATGCGGAATCGAATATTTCGTTTTATTAATTAAGATATCATCATATTTCTTTAAATGATTGACAATTTTTTCATTTAATAAATTAATAAATCTTTCTTTCTTTTCCAAATCTTGATTGGCTAATCTAATAGCTTTAGAAATTGAGGCAATTAAAGGTAAAGCTGGCGTTCCTAAACTCTTACCTGAACCATACATTAAAGGAGTAAGAGTCACATTACTACTTTTATAAAGTATGCCAATTCCTTTTGGTCCGTATATTTTATGGGCTGAAATACTAGCTAAGTCAACATCATGTAAATTTACACTAACTTTACCAACAGCTTGAGTCATATCCGAATGAATGATTGTGCCTAAATTTTCTTTTTTAACTATTTGTCTAATCATTTTTAAGGGTTGTCTAATTCCAACTTCACTATTAACCGCACAAATACTAACTAAAATAGTTTCTTTTCTTACTAATTTTTTTAAATCATCAAAATCTATTAAGCCTTCACTATCATTTTTAACGTAACTTATTTCAAAACCAATACTTTCTAGATATTCACATATTTTATAAATAGAAGGATGTTCAAGTTTTGAAACAATAATATGATTACCTTTTTTCCGATTAGCTAAAGCCGCCCCAATTATTGCCATATTATTGCTTTCAGTAGCTCCTGAAGTATAAATTATTTCACTTGCTGAAACATTAAAAATATCGGCAATTTGATTAGTCGCACTTGTTAATAATTCAGCTGATTTAACCCCTAGAGAATGCAAAGAATTAGGATTACCTATATATTCTTTGGTTACTTTATTATAAGTATCTAATACATCATAAGATACGGGAGTTGTTGCACTATAATCTAAATAAATCATATTCCATCCTTTCTAATTTTGATATTCACTTAATAATCTTTTATGAATGCCGGGCTCAATAATATTAATCGCATTAATCGCATTTTCTAAACTAGCCCTAAAATTACCTTTGAAGAATAAATTTTCCGCTTTCGTTAAGCCAAAATCAACATCTTTATTTACTACGCGATATCTATTACCATAGACAATTGCAGCTTCCGCCATTTTCGCCGTTTTAATTGTTTCATTCACGGTATTATAAACTTTTAAAACTAAATCTCGAGCTGTATCTACTCTTAAATTTAATTGCTTTATTGATATTGGTCTGCTATCTAATATTTTAGCTAGTTCATTAATTGCCTCAACAGCTTCTGATAATTCCACATAATAATTTTTAGGAATAACCGGTAACTTAAAAGTTCTGGATTTTTCTCTAGTTTGAGCTAAAATCTTTTTAATTTCTTCGTATTGTTCTCGAGCTCTAATATCATCTTCTTTTAAAGTACTTAAACTTTTTAAAGTACTATTAAGTTTTTCTTCCGTTTTCACCAAACGATTATTAATAATTTCCATTTCTTTCGCTAATTTTGAATAAGGTAATATTTTACTTCTACCGACATCGATCATTTTATCATAACTACTACGAATGCCTAATATTTCTTCTTTTATTTCACTAATAACTGATATTTCATTATCATCTAAATCATAACTATATTTAATATCATCCATTTTCTTATATAATTCATTATTAACTTTTTCTAGTCTTGTAGTTTTAATTAATATTGAACGAGAGAAATCTTCATATCTTCTTTTTGATAACTTTTCTTTATCAAAATCATTATATAAAGAATCAAAATAATCATGCATCGTTTTCAGTTCAAATAAGGAATCTTCATAGTTTAAAACATTTAATCTTTGGAAGATATCCGTTATCTTTTTATTAGCTTCTTCAATATTATAATCAATATTTAAATAGCCAATATTATAGCCTTCTTTTTCCATTTGACTACTTATTTTTTTAATATCTTCTATTTTACTAGGTATTAAACTTTTACCAAGTAAACATATTGGTTTAGTTTCTTCCACCACGACTTTTAAATTATTCGTAATATCAGCGATTGCTTTAACAATTTTGCCTACTTCGGTATAGGCATTTTGATCCATAGCTTTTTCAAAAGCATTAAATAACTTATCAACATTTTCAAATTGTAATTCGACAGGAACCTTAACAATTTCAAAATCACTTTCATTGTCTTTGTATTCACTCATAATCGTACGATATTCCGCTTTTAATTTTGTGATTATTTCGCGATTTTTTTCTTCACTCATCGTTAATTCTTTAATTTCATCAAGTAAAAAGTCAGCCTTTGTCTTTAGGGCATTTACTTCATAATCAGTTTTTAAAATTAAAGCTTTTAAATCCTGTAAATTTCCATCTAAAAATAATTCTTCAATTTCATTTAAGGCATCAGTTATCTTTGGTAAATCCTTATCTTTAATTTGTTTAAACCGTTCTTGCCATTCTTTATATTTTTTCTTTAAATCTTCATTATTAACTAAAGCTTCAACTTTATTTAATTCGGATAACATACTCGCCGAAATAATTAAATTCTTTTCGGTTTCTAACTTTTCAATTTCTTTTTTATATTTATTTTTTTGTTTTCTATTTATGACATACAAAACAATACCCACGATAACAATGGATACAATATAATATAAGCCGGCAATAAGTAAAAATGTCATTCTTCCCATCTTACATCAACCTACTATAATAAGTTTATCATATCTTGCTAATTTTTTAAAGCTAAAATGATACATTTTTGTTTGACATAAGCATAAGTTTTAGATATAATACTCATGCAAGTTATTTAGGCAGAACTATTATAATTTATAATGTGTTTGGACAATGAATAAAGTATCTAATACTGCCTATAGAAAAATTATTCCAAACTCCCTATAGAAAGTAATAGTACGATAAATATTTTGCAAATAAAATGAAAGGAGATTTTATGGCAAGATATACGGGTCCAGCAAACAAGAAATCTAGAAGATTAAACTTCTCTACTCTTGAAAATGGTAAAGATTTAAAAAGAGCTTTTGCTCCTGGTCAACATGGACAAGATAGAAGAAAGAAATTAAGCGAATATGGTATCCAATTACAAGAAAAACAAAAAGTTAGATATCTATATGGATTAACTGAAAAACAATTCCATAAAGTATTCGATAAGGCTTCTAAGATGAAAGGTACAGCTGGGGAAAACTTACTTATCCTACTTGAAAGTAGATTAGATAATATGGTATATCGTTTAGGTATGGCTAGAACAAGACGTGGAGCTAGACAAATAGTTAACCATGGACATATTCTAGTTAACGGTAAAAAGACTGATATTCCATCTTATACTACTAAAGTTGGCGATGTTATTTCCGTTAAAGAAAGTTCTTTAAATCATCCAGCAATAATTGATGCTTTAGAACAAAACTTAAATGTTCCAGCATACTTAGAAATGGATAAAAAATCTTTAACTGGTAAATATGTAAGAGTTCCAGAAAGAAGCGAATTAAATTCTGAAATTAATGAACAATTAATCGTAGAATTTTATAACAGATAAAAATAAGCACAGCTGGCGCTTATTTTTTAAATTGAAAATTAAACCGCACCACAAAGGTGTGGTTTTTTGATACAATAATATGTTAATCTACACATTATTTAATGTTGATTTTTTGTTATCATTGATAGATTTAATTTCTTTTAATTTTTTTGCTTCACTTAAAGTTTTCATTTTCAAAAACTTTTATATTTAAAACCTTAAACATTTGGTTTTAAATATAATTTAAGATTATTTTTATCTTTAATATCAAGACATAATCCAAGAATATTAACATTTTTAGCAAAGAAATTGGTAATTTTTAAAATCTCTTCTATCTGAATGTTGGCTACGAATTCTCTAGTGATTAAAGACTGAACTAAAGGATAGTAATTTAGAGCACTTACCTGATTTTCATTTAATTTGGCTTCGGATTTTATTTTTTGATATTCGCGTAAGGCTTCCATTTTTCTTTCAGTGTCAGCATTAGGTATAGCATCAATCTCACTTGATTTAGCGGCAAGTACTTTTTCAAAATCAAACTTTTCTTCAGTTGGTCGTGGATTTTCCAAATCATCAATCGCAGAAGGTTCCCCTTTTAATAAAGCATCAATAATATCAACTAATAATTTTGGGTGATATAAATCAAAACTATAGTGTTTGGAATATCCATCGTTTACCCTCGTTTCAACATTACGAACACACCCTTCACGATAATTCATCATATCTGGGTTAGTATAATATACATCTTTTTCTTCATGAGTTATATAACTGCATTTATCTAATACTTTTTCTCTTAATTCAGCTAATTTTTCTTCATCAAAACTTATTAACCATTTTTCAAAATTTTCACCATTTTGACAATAATAATACATTTCTCTTTTTTTCATTTCAAAACCTCCTAGTGCCATATATTATAACATCTATAATACAAGTTAACAAGAAAAAACAAAAAAAACAAAAAAAGAAAAAGCATTGTAACTTTTTCTAATATCTAAATTTATTTTTTTATTGGTTTAATTATCAATGTAGCTTTATTTTCCATTGTAATTAGTTTTGCTATTTCTTCCATTTTAGTTATAGATAAATTTTCATATATTTCTTTTACATTATCTATTACTTTGCCATAAATAATTAAATTATTTTGAATTGATTCATTTACATCTGTTATATTTTCATACCTTAAAATTAAATTAGCTATTTCAGCTTTTCTTTTGCGATTAAAGTCTTTCTCCGGTATTTCTAAATTTTGTAATTTTTCATCAATAGCTTTCTCTACTTCTTTAGGATAATCCGTTAAAGAAGAAATATTTAAAATAACATAATCATCTGTGAAATTAAAACTACTATTAAAATTGGTAATTAATTCTTTTTCTCTTAAGGTTTCTTTTAAATTACTAGTCATTCCAAAATTAATTTGATTAAATAAATATAAATATACGCGTAATTCTTTATCATTAAATTTTTTAAATTTAGAACGAGGTATTTTTAAAGCATATTTAAATTCGGCTGCAGTAATATCTTTTTCTAATTCTTGATGTTTTTTAACAACACTTTTTTCTTCTTTAACACTTATGATTTTAGGTTTAACAAACTCTTTAAATTCTTTTTGACTTAAGTTTTCTTCCGTTATTTTAACTATTTCATAAGGATTAACATTACCTGTTACCACTAAAAACATATTCGCGGGATGATAAAAACTATTAAAGACATTAGTAACATCATCTATGGTTATACTATTTATATCATTAGGTTCGCCAGTTATTAAATTACGGTAATTATATTTATGAAAAATTTGTCTTTGGAAATCAAAATAACTCATGGCATAAGCATCATCCATTGCCGAATTTGCTTCTTCTACGATAATGCCTTTTTCTTTAGCCACAATACTTTTCGTAAAATAAGGAGTATAAACATAATCTAATAAAACTTCGAGATTTTCTTTTGTGTTATCTAAAGCATAAACTATGTAACTAGTAAATTTATAAGTTGTAAAAGCATTAGGTTCGCCACCACAAGCTTTAAATAAATCATGAGCCGTGGTATTTTTATCAACATTAAATTTGATATGTTCTAAAAAATGAGCTGTGCCATTAGGTACTTTATAAGTTTTATTATTTACTTTAAAATGAGTATGAATAGAACCATAAGGAACACTTAAAGTCATATAAGAACCTTTTAATTTCGTATTTTGCCAAATGTAAATTTTTAGTCCTTCGGGAGTTTCATGTTCATATATTTTTTCATCTAAACCTTTAATAACTATTTCTTTCAATTTTCATCCTTCCCTTCTAAAGCATAAATGGCATTAATTTTTATCTTTTTAGCCACTTTCATAATGTCTTCTTTCGTACATTTATTAATTAAATCTAATCTATCTTCAATAAGGGGTAAATTTTCAAAAACATGGAAAACATAGTTATTTAATATAGTTACTTCATTATCTAAAGCTAGATTTAAAGCTAAATTAAAGCTCTTTTTCGCTGTTTCGATATCATCAATAGTAAATTTACCTTGCATCATATCTTTAATTATCTTTTTTGTTAATTTAATTGCATTTTTACTATTTTTATTATCTAAAGCAATATGAATAAGTAATAATTGATCATTTTTTAAATACATACTGGTTATTTCATAACAATATGATTTCTTCTCTCTAATTTCTTGATATAATTTACTAATCATACCTCCACTACCTAAAATAAAGTTATAAAGATTAAAGACAATATCTTTTTCATAATCAGTTAAATTAGTAATATTATATAAAATATTTAAATTGGTTTGAATAAATTTACTTTTATCACTCTTTACTAGTTCTTTTTTTCTAATTTCGTTATTAACCATTGATTCTAGTTTTTCTTTATTTATGACTCTCTTTTTAAAGTATTTCTTTATTATTTTAACAGCTTCATCCATATCAATATTACCAATTAAAAAGATATCACAAGTATTTTCTTTAAGTAATTTTTTATATTGTTGATATAAACTACTTGGGGTAATTTTAGCGATATCTTCCGGTGTACCAATTAAATTATAACTAGTAGGAGAATCCACAAGCTCTAAAGACTTTTGAATACTTAAACGAAAACTATCATCTAAAATACTTTTAGCATCAACAATATTTCTTTTTTGACATATCTTAAAGTTTTTTTCTTCAAATTCATCATTTAAAGCATTTGGATTTAAAATCATTTCAAAAGGAAGACTTAAAACATTTTCTAAATAATCATCTTCATTAATATAAACGGGACTAATAAAATTAGTAATAAAGTTAGTTAATAAAACATTACCAATGCGATTAACAACCCCCCAACAAGATGTGCGATATAATTCTTCAAAGCGTTCGATTACTTCTTTTCTTGTCGGATACTTTTGGCTAGTTTCCGTTAAGACATCAACAAGCAAAGCATCCATAGGTAATGTTGCTTTATTTATTGGTTTACGAAATATTATTTCCATTTGACAAGTTTTAAATTTATCAGTTTTAATTGTATGAATTGTATATGAACTACAATCGTATGCTTTATAAGTCATGTTCCACCTCTTTTCTATTATGTTTAATTTTTTTAATTTTATTATATTCTTTTAGACAATAATCATCAGTCATTCCGGAAATATAATCTATGACTATTCTTTCATAGGTATTTTTTTGGTAACTTTCATTCATTTTCTTATAATATTTTACAATTGATGATGTTTTTTTCATTTCTTTTAAATCTAATAAATACTCATCAAATAAAGTAGCAAAGATTTCTTTAATTTCTTTTCTTTCTTCATCAGTATAAGCAAAAGCATAAATATTTTGATAATTAAAGTTTTTTAAAGCATTTATCGCTTCATATATATCTTTACTTAATAAGATATAATTTTTATCTTTACTATTAATAATTATATCATTAATTATCCGGGATATTATTTCTCTATTTTTGGTACCTAAAACATTTTTAACCTTAAGAGGAATATCTTCTTCTTTAATTAAATTCAATCTAATACCATCTTCAATATCGCGACCTAAATAGGCAATTAAATCACTAATTCTTACCACACACCCTTCTAAAGTCATGGGTTGCATTTTGATTAAAGCATTTTTATCGTGATAACTTTTTTCATATTCTTCTAAAAATTGTTCTTTGGTTTTTGGCTTTGGTTCGTATTTGCCTTCCAAAATTTCGCCATTATGACACATTATCGCATCTAATACTTGAATAGATATATTTAAACCATTACCATAGTTTTCAATATCTTTAAGTAATCTTACACTTTCAATGTTATGATTAAAAAATCCTTCATTATGTTTTAAACTTAATTCATTTAAGAAAGATTCTCCGACATGACCAAATGGGGTATGACCTAAATCATGACCTAAAGCCGCGGCTTCAATTAAATCTTCATTTAAACCTAAGGCTCTACCTATTGTTCGAGCAATTTTACTAACATAAATAACATGATTAATTCTTCTGGTAATATAATCTTTTTGTTGATAAGTAAATACTTGCGTTTTATTTAGATAACGAGAGAAACCTCTGGAATAAATAATACGATCAGCATCATGAAAAAAAGGTGGACGAAAATCACCATCTTCGTCATTAAAGAAAATAGCATCACTATCTTGACAAGCATATTTTGATGGATAAATATTTTTAATTAAATCATTATTCATATTTTACCTTCCCTCTTTCTATAAATGGACTTATACTCGTTATTTCAATTACTTTATGAGTGATAGGATGAGTAAATTCTAAATAACTAGCATGTAACCCTAAACGATTCAAAAGATTAGTTTTGGCTCCATATTTTTTATCACCCACGATAGGATTACCAATATGACTTAATTGAACCCTTATTTGATTTTTTCTACCTGTAGCTATACTTACTTTAATTAAACTAGTGTTTTTATTAGCCTCTATTACTTCATAACTTGTTATTGCTTTTTTACCATTGTCACTTACATAAACCAAATAAGTTTTAGTTTCTGAAAGAAAATTTACTAGAGTATCTTTCTTTTTAGGAAGGTGGCCTTCCACTAAAGCTAAATACTCTCTTTTTACATTATCCCAATGCTCTTGAAAATAATGTTTTATTTTTTCACTCTTGGCAAATAGAACTATACCAGATGTATCTTTATCAAGACGATGAACTATAAATATTTTGTTATGGGGATTTTGTTTTTTTACATAACTACTTACATCTTCATATAAGTTTTTATCCCCTTTTTTATCTTTAATTGTTAAAACTTTACAAGGTTTATTAACTACTATAATGTACTTATCTTCATATAAAATATCTAACTTTTTCATTTTACATAACCCTATCAATTAAAATAATTTTAGCATAATTATTATTAAAATAAAAGAAAAACTAGAAAAATTCTAGTTTGTTTATATTGCTAATCGATAAGGATTTGTTGATGTTCCAATATTACCACTTTTTAATTTAGCACTTGAGGAAATATAAAAACAAGGCCGAACTGCATCGGTGTTTTTATTTACAACACTACCTTTGTCCGCATAACCTGTAATAGCAATATGCCGTACATAAACATCACTATTTGTCATACGGGAAATACTCCATTCCCATAAACCCATATATAACCAGTTATTATTTTTTACATCTTCGTTTTCATAATTACTTGCTTCTATTGCAAAATTACTTGGGTTTGTTCCATACATATAATCGCTTACATACATTAAACCAATATGATTAGAATATTCTAAATCTTCTTTAATGCAATTTACAGCCCCAGTAGCATCATTTGCTGTTTTACAAACCTTATCATTTACTTTTATTTTTTCTTCGCCTAACTCTAAATTATATGTGACTTTTGCATTGCCCACTGTAATCAAACCTCCTGTTATCCATGTATGCTCCGTTATCATATTTTGTAAATATGGTACCCTGTTTATTATGTAATTATAGTAAAAATTGTTTAAATTTTCTTTATTTAAATTACTATATCTCCACATATTAGTACTATTATCACCTTCGCTATTATTCCAATAATATCCAGCCAGTGTTTTCCAATTTGTTCCTTTGTAATATGACTGACCATTACTATAATCAGTATTACTATGTAATCCACCATAAGCACTACCTTCACCTAATTCCGTGGCAGTCGCTCCTTGAGCTTTAATTAATTTTATTTCATATAAATTTAAATCATTTTTAAATAAACCTATGATTCGATATAAATCATCGTCGGTTTCACATTTCGTTGTTTCTTTGCCATCTAAACAAACATAATTATTTGGATTTGCACCACTAAATCTATATGATAAATCTTCAGCTTCTAATTCATAATTTTCCATTCCCTCATAATCTGGTAATCCATCATGATATATTAAAGTATTATCTTTATGAGCTATTAAATATTCAGCCATTGTTTCTTCTCTTTCGTATCCTTTTACTATTACTCCTAGTTTAATATTTTTATCCATTGTATCATTATTTGCATTTTCATCTATCCATATATGTAATTTATATTCACTTTCTCCTTTTAAAGGGATATTATTACTATATATTTTATATATTTTGCTATACCCATTATTTACTCCTTGATTTATTTCTTTCTTTTCTGCTTCTGTTAATTCCGTTTCTTCTACTGTACTTGTTAATAAGTTTGTTTCTAATACTGTATCATTCTTACTGGTTATTCCATATATTATGTTATTATCATTTATTTGATTATCACTATATGTTAATAGATATAAATTAAATCCAGTATATTCTTCACATGTACTACTTATGGTAAATTCGTATGCTTCTGTTTGTAATCCCATTTCTTCTTCCATTGGATACATATTTGTTAGATTTATAGTACTATCATCATCTTTTAATGTTATCTTAGCACAGTTATTTATTCCTATTTCTGTTTGATTATTTGTTTTATCTGCCTTTGGTTTCATATAAGAATATGTTACTCCTATTGACATTGTTGTTGCTACTAATATTCCGATTACTAAAAGCACTATTGTTTTCTTTTGATTCATTTATCAAACACCTCATTTTTCCTTATTTTACTATAATCGAGTAGAAGCGCAGGTTACCCCACGCAACCCTCACAAATCCGTACGTGCAGCTTTCCCGCATACGGCTTTTCATAGTACAGGTTTTCTTCTTTTCATCATATTACAATTCTCTCAAATATCCTTATTTTTCCTGATATCATTATATATATATATATATTCTGTCAAGTAATTTTAGATATTTTGTTGTCTAGTTTTGTAGGTTTGTCAAACATATGTGACAGCGTATATGGTTGGCAAACCTACACTGTGCATTTTATCTTCTTTGCATAGACATTATGCTAAGGCAATCGCATAAAAATTTGACGTAAAGTAAGAATATTCCTAGAAATAGGGAAATTGAGCAAAATTTTCTTGTT
>CANPZG010000034.1 GCA_947588765.1 uncultured Bacilli bacterium | reverse complement strand
AATAAAAGAGATATTTCTGGTATTGAAGAGAAAGTAATAAATCTTTATGGAAAGGGATTGTCTACTAGAGAAATAAGCGATTTTATTGAAGACATTTATGGTGTAGAACTATCAGCTACTATGATTAGTAATATAACTGATGCTGTTTTAGAAGAAGTAGAAGAATGGCAAAAAAGGCCATTAAAAGCAGTATATCCAAATGCTATGCAACAAAGGTGTATCGTTCATTTAATCAGAAACTCTGTTAAGTTTGTTTCTTATAAACATTTAAAAGAGTTTTGTAATGATTTAAGAACTATATATAAATCAAATACTGAGAAGGAGGCACGAGAAAATCTAGAGAAAGTAAAACAAAAATGGAATTCTATATATCCAACTAGCTTAAAAGTTTGGGAAGATAATTGGGAAGCAATTTGTACCTTATTTAATTATTCTAAAGAATTAAGAAAAATTATGTATACAACAAATGCTATTGAAAGTTTAAATCGTTCGTATCGTAAATATACAAAAACAAAAGGGGTTTTCCCAAGTGATAATTCTCTTATTAAATGTCTTTATTTGGCTACTAAAAATGTAGAGAAAAAATGGACAACTAGATATCCGAATTGGGATATGATATATAATGAATTGAATATTTTATATCCTAATAGTTTAAATTGATATTTGAAAATTTAAGTAATTATGGTAATATTAGATTATCAAAAAAAGAGACTGACATAGTCAATCTCTAATATCCTTATTACCATAGATAGGTATCTTTACACAAAGTTTTTTACACTCTCTGTGCAGTATTTTTAGTATTGATTTACATATAAATCAATATATTCTTCTAAAGTTAAATCTTCATCATGAATTATTTTAGCAGTGTCCATTCCTACATATCTTATATGCCAATTTTCTTCTTGATAACCCGTGATAAATTCTTTATTACCAGGGAACCGAATGATAAAGCCAAATCGATAAGCATTTTCTTTTAACCAAGCATAATCACTTTCATTTAATCTAACATCAGTTCTAATAGGATTTTTTAAATCAATGGCAAGTCCCGTTTGATGTTCACTACAACCTGGTCTTGCTGAATATGTATCGGCTGCAGCAACCCCATCTTCTTTAACATAATTATTATATAATGTACTTTGGAAACTATAATCACGATATGCTGTAGTAGGTAATAGTTCAATATCTATTTCTTTTTTAACTGCTTCTTGTAATTTCGTTAAAGCTTCTTTTGCTATTTTACGCATTGGCACATTACCATATATACCAGAAGCATAATCCAAATCACTAGGGCGATATCCTTTTTCTAAACAATTATATTTATTTACTAAAACTAATAAATCATTACCATCTTTAACTGTCGCTGGATCCGTATATACTGGTAAATCTAATTTTATATTAACATAAGTAATAACTTTATCATAACTATAATCATTATGTTCTTCATGATACTTATTATATCTATCAATATTATCAACATTAAAGTTTTTATAATTATAATAATTACTTATATCAACATAATCTTTATCTTTTAATTTATTAATATTAGTATCACTTAATTTTAAAATATAATTTATTTCTTCACCTTTATATCCTTTAGGAAGAAAAGTAACTAAAATATCTTTAAAATCTTTATCATCTTGATATTCAATTTTTTCATATTCTTCTTTGTATTTTTCATCATAAATATTATTATCTTTAACAAACTTTAATGTTTCATTTATTTTCTCTTGTGATACACTATTAGGATTATTATTTCTTTTATAATATTTATACATTACCAAAGCTCCAACAATAACTACAATAATTATTAATATCATTTTTACTGATTTCTTAAGTTTCATATTTCCACCTACCATAAAAATTATAACATGAGTTTGACAACTTATAAATAATTTTGTATAATTAACTCTTCTCGAGGTGGAGATTATGAGATATAGTTTAGCATTACAAAAACAAAAAGGTAATGAAGTTTTAATAAATACTTTAGATTTGGATATAGCTAAAGGCTTTTTTTCAACTGATATAGAACAAATAGATGCCTTTACTTTAAATTTCACAAAAGATGAAATAATCGCCTCAATTGAAAGAGCTAATATTGCTGATGGTTATTTGGAGGGAGAATTAATAATTCAATCTTTAGAAAATAAAAAAGATATTAAAGTTGCTATGACTAAAGACTTTGTTAAAGATTTTGAAATAGGTAATTATTTATATATGATAAAAGATAATAAAAACTTATTAAGTAATTTTGCTAATAAATATATGTCTATTGTCAATGATGAAAATTTAAAAAATAGAATGAAAGATGCTTTAAAAAATAATATTGAAGAAATGTATAAATTATTTGAAGAATTACCATATATAAATAAAAGAGAATTTATTGTTTATTTAATTAATAGTATTGATTAAAATTTAAGAATTGACGCTATACCAATTTTGGCTAGTGTCTTTTTCTTATATAGTATCGTACAAAAATATAGAAAAAGTCAAAAAAGTACGATACAGAGTACAAAATTGACAGAATAAAAAAATAGTATTATAATGTTAATTGTAAAGGAGATAACTATTATGATTATAAGAGAAAAATATTTAAAAGATATTAGACCTTTTTATGATGAGGATTTAATTAAAGTAATCACGGGAATAAGAAGATGTGGAAAATCTACATTGTTAGGACAAATAGTAGATGAAATACATGAAAAAGTAAATGATGAACACATAATATATATTAATTTTGAAGATGTTAATTATTCTGATATTAAAAATTTTAAAGATTTAAATAATTATATTTCTGGATTGATGAAGGATAACAAGAAATACTATTTATTTTTTGATGAAATTCAAAATATAGAAGAATGGGAAAGAACAATTAATTCTCTAAAAGCGACTAAAAATGTATCTATTTTTATCACGGGTTCAAATAGCGATTTATTATCTGGAGATTTAGCTACACTTTTATCAGGAAGGTATGTAAGTTTTAAAATGCAGCCATTTAATTTTAATGAAGTATGTATATTAAAAGGAAAAGAAAAATTAGAAGATTTGTTTTTTGATTATTTAAAATGGGGAGGAATGCCTCAAAGATTTAGATTTGATGATGAAAAGCAAATAAGAACCTATTTATCTGATGTTTACGATTCTATTGTTATGAAAGATATAATTAAAAGATTTAAAATAAGTGATATAGATTTATTTAACAGAATAGTTGAATATATTATGACTACCCCTTCACAAGTTTTTTCCGCGGATAATTTAGCCCTTTATTTTAAAAATAATGATAATAGAACTGTCTCAAAAGAAACTATATATAATTACTTAGAATATATGAGCAAGGGATTACTAATTTCGAAAGTTGATAGATATGATGTAAGAGGAAAAAGAATATTAAATGGAAAATATAAATATTATTTAACTGATTTAGGTTTAGGTAGAATTATGAATACATCAAAAAAAGAACAACTTGGTGCTTACATTGAAAATATTGTTTATAATGAATTAGTTTATAGAGGATATGATGTTAAAATTGGTACTTTAGATAATGGTGAAATAGATTTTATTGCTCTTAAAGATGGTAAAAAAGAGTATTATCAAGTTTGTTATCAAATTGGTGATGATGACAAAGTTACTGAAAGAGAATTTGGAATTTATAAAGAAATTGCTGATAATTATCCAAAATATGTAATTTCTACTGACAAGTTTGATTTATCACAAGATGGTATTATTCATAAAAATATTATAGAATGGTTATTAGAAAATCAAGAATAATTAAAGCTTAAGCAATTCGATGAAACTAGAAAATTTCTAGTTTTTTTCAAATTGTAAACTTTAGTAAAATTAAAACACTACGCTTGATATATATATATATATAGTAAAATAAGGAAAAATGAGGTGTTTGATAAATGAATAAAAAGAAAACAATAATCCTTTTAGTAATAGGAATATTAGTAGTAACAATATCATCAATAGGTATAACATATTCTTATATGAAACCAAAAGTAGAAAAAGAAAATAACCAAACTGAAATAGGAATAAATAATTGTGCTAAGATAACATTAAAAGATAATGATAGTACAATAAATTTAGAAAATATGTATCCAATGGAAGAAGAAATGGGATTACAAACAACTCCTTATGAATTTACGATAAGTAGTACCTGTGAAGAATATACGGGATTTAATTTATATTTATTAACATATAGTGATAATGGGATAGCAGATGATTTGATAAGATATGGAATAACAAGTAAGAATGATACATTATTAGAAACAAACCTAATAACAACAGAAGAAGCAAATGATATAACTGAAACAGAAAAGAATGAAATAAATCAAGGAGTAAATAAGAATTATAGTAAGATATATAAAATATATAGTAATAACATCCCTTTAAAAGGAGAAAGCGAATATAAATTACATATATGGATAGATGAAAATGCTAAAAATGACACAATGGGTAAAAATATTAAACTAGGAGTAATAGTAAAAGGATACGAAAGGGAAGAAACGATGGCTGAATATCTAATAGCTTATAGAGATAATACGCTAATTTATCATGACGAACAACCCGATTATCCAGAAGAAACAAATTATGAATTGGAAGCTGGAGATTTATCATATAGATATAGTGGTGGAAATGATGAAGTAAATAATTATATCTGTTTTGGAGGAAACTGCTCAAATGACCCAACAAATGATAACTATTTAAATTTATATCGTATAATAGGATTATTTGATGATGATAAAGATGGAAATTATGGATTAAAGATAATTAAAGCAGATTATGCAACGGAACAAGAATTAGGAACAAAAGGTAATTATGCAGGAAAATACGAAAAAGTTGGTTCTGTAAGTGCAACATTAGATGATTACACTGGAGACCAAAAAAATTATTCACCTAAAATAGCGAGTTTTAAATGGCACAAAGAAACTGTTGATAGTGCTCTATGGACAAATAGTGAATTAAATTTTATTAATTTAAATGATTATTTTTTAAATGAATATATAGGGAATGGAAATAAAATAAATGAGAGCCCAAATAAATGGCAAAAAATGTTAAAAAAATATACATGGTTAATTGGCGGTAATAATTTTATTAATCTACAATCTAGTTATGATACAAAAAAATCTTATATATATGAAATTTCCGAAAATGCTGATAAAAATGCTAAAGTAAATGCCTATGTTGGTTTAATGTATTTAAATGACTATAGGTATGCTGCTGATAATAAACATTGGCTACGCAAAGGTAATAATAGTAGTCCTAATACTGATTATCGTGTTACCAGAACTGATAATTGGCTTTATTTAGGATTATATGAATGGACTATAACAAGAAGGACTGATATACAAACTAGTTCTTTTAGAATAGATTATGTAGGATGCATTGGAGAAGGTTATAGAAATTTAAATCATGCTGTAAGGCCTGTAATGTATTTAAAAACAAATGTTAAAAAAGCATCTAATTCAGGCATAGGCACAAGTGATAATCCGTATCAAATATCGTTATAAACTCAGTATTTACTGAGTTTATATTATGTAAAATAAATGTCTAATTTACAAAAATTAAATTAAATGACATAAATTTATTATATAATAGTAATAAAGAAGGGATAGTTATGTTTAAAAAGAAAAATGGAATAGATAATGAAGGATTAAATGAAATAATTTATCTAGGTCGAAATATTTTAAAAGTATTATATTTTGTCTTAATAATAGGACTTATTTTAGCTATTGTTGGTATATGTCATTTATTAGGAATATTTAAAATACTAGGTACATTATTAAAAATTTTAGCTCCATTATTTATTGGCTTTGTTATTGCTTGGTTATTTTCTCCTTTAGTTAATAAAATGACTGATAAAGGAATGCCAAGAATTTTAGCAGCTTGTATTGTTTATGTGGTATTTATTGCACTTTTAGTAGTAGTATTTAGAATATTTATTCCAATACTATATGAAGAAATAAATGAGTTACTCGGATTATTACCAGGTATAATTGGTAAAATAACGGATTTTGTTAATACTACTTTTGGTAAATTTAACATTGAAGGAGTAGACTTTGAAGCAATAAAAACAAGTTTACTTACAACGTTAAATAACTATGGCGCTAGTATTTCTCGGGCATTACCAAACACTATTGTAGCTACCATTAGTGCTTTAGCCAGTGGCATTGGTACAATCTTCTTTGGTTTAATCATTGGTATTTATATGTTATTTGATTTTGATAATTTATCTCATACCATGATTAAATTTTTACCAAGAAAGCATCAAATGGAAGCTTTAAGATTATTAAATAATATTGGTATTGAAGTAAGAAAATGTGTTAATGGTACATTATTAGTTGCTTGTATGGTCTTTGTTTGTGATGTAGTTGGCTTTGCTATTGTTGGTTTAAATGCGGCTTTATTATTTGGCTTATTCTGTGGTATTACTGATTTAATTCCTTATATTGGACCATATATTGGTACAGCAGTAGCGACAGTTGTAGGTTTAACTCAAAGCCCTTTAATAGGCTTAGGAGTCCTAATTATTGCTTGCTTAGTCCAATTAATTGAAAGTTATGTTTTACAACCCGTTGTTATGAGTAAAGCAACAAACTTACATCCCGTTATGATTATAGTAGGATTATTAATCTTCGGTCATTTCTTTGGTATTGTGGGTATGGTTCTAGCAACTCCAATCTTATCAATAATTAAAGTAATATGGCAATTCTTAGATGAAAAATTTGACTTTTTCAATAATAATGAACCAATTGAAATAAAATAATTTGCAAAATATAAGTTTTATGTTATAATAGCATTGACTTGAAGAAAGTGGGCAGAAAAATCCCACTTTTCTTATTAATAGTGAGGTGAATATGAAAGAAAAATTACAAGAATTACAAACTAAGTTGCAGACATCTTTAGCAAAAGAAGACATTATTGTTGATGAAATAACTTTTGAAGTTAAGGGTAAGTATAAGTTTTTAACTGTTACTTTAGATAAAGTAGGAGGTATAGACTTAGATACCATCGTGGATGCAACAAAAGTAGTTAATGAAATTGTAGATGAAATTGATATTCCCGAAGAAAATTATATATTAGATGTAGTAAGCAAGGAAAGAGGTTAAAAAATATGGATAGTAAAGAATTTATTCAAGCAGTAAAAACAATTGTTGAAGAAAAAAATATTAGTGAAGATATTATTTATGAAGCTATGGAAACAGCATTAACAACTGCTTATAAGAAAAACTTTGGCTCTAAAACTAATGTTAGAGTTGATATTAATCGTGAAACTGGCGATATTAAAGTATTTTCTTATTATGTAGTAGTTGATGAATATGATGATGGATCTGAAACCACTGATGAAGAAGGAAATGTTGTAAAAGTTGAACCCGAAATAAATCGTGATGCCCAAATTTTATTAGAAGATGCCAAAAAGATAGCTCCTAAAATAAAAGTTGGGGAAACTATTGAAAAAGAAGTAACCCCAAAAGATTTTGGTCGAGTTGCTGCTGGTACAGCAAAACAAGTAGTAATGCAAAAATTAAGAGAAGCGGAAAAAAATAGTATCATTGAAGAATTTGAAGGCAAAGAATATGAATTAATGATTGGAATGGTTGCTCTAGAAGACCAACGCAATTATTATATTGATTTAGGTAGAACTAGAGGTATCTTACCAAAATCTGAAATTATACCAGATGAAAAAATTGTTATGGGTTCTAATATCAAAGTTTATATTACGAAAATAGAAAATAACACTAAAGGACCAGTTATTCTTTTATCAAGAAAAAATTATGGTTTTGTTAAAAGATTATTTGAACATGAAATACCAGAACTTGCTAATGGTACCGTAATTTTACAACAAGTTGTTAGAGAACCAGGAGTAAGAAGTAAAGTTGCTGTTTATTCAACGAATCCTAATGTTGATGCTATTGGTGCTTGTATTGGGGAAAGAGGTTCAAGAATTGCTGGTATTTTAAAAGAATTAGGTAATGAAAGAGTAGATTTAGTGCTTTATAGTGAAGACCCAGCGGAATTTATTAAAAATGCGATGAGTCCAGCGAAAGATGTAATTGTTAGTATTCCTGATCCAGAAAAGAAAGAAGCTTTAGTTATTGTTAATGAAGCTAATTTAAGTTTAGCCATTGGTAAAAAAGGAAGTAATATAAAGCTTGCTTCCAAATTAACAAAATATCATTTAGAAATTAAAACAATGGAAGAAATTAACGCCGCAGGTAATAAGTAATAAAAAATAAAGGGGAGATTTTGAATGGAAATGTTGGAAAATTTAAGTAAAAGAATTAAATATTGTGAAGATTTAAAGACGGATTTAATTAGTTATAGCAAAAAATTAAAAAGTGTTAAAAGTGAATATTGGGATTTATTAAAAAATCCGGATACAGCTCAAAATGTTTGTAATTATACTCAAACGAATAGTATTAGTGAAGCTTACCTTTATGAACAAAAACAAATTGATGAGGCAATGGGTGCCAATATAAATGAATGGTATGATGCTTATTTTGATGCAAAACGAAATTGTAATCATGAAATCGTAATTGGAATAGGTAGTTATGGTTTATGTCCTTTTTGTAGTCGTTACTTAAAACAAACTAAAATACCAGATTCTTTAGTTATTCCGGGTGTGGTAACAGATTATACGGAAGAAGATTTAACCAAATTTCGCTTAAGAGTAGTTCGTTTATATAATGATAATCCTACTTTAACAATTGAAGAAATAAGAAATAAACTTGCCAAAAATATTTCTTATTTAAAACCTTCAAGAACGAGGAGGAAAAATGAAAGTTAAAAAAGTTCCGATGCGTAGTTGTGTGGTAACTCATGAAAAATGTGAAAAAAAGGATTTAATAAGAGTTGTTAGAACCCCAAATGGGGAAGTTTTAATTGATGATGAAAAGGGCAAAACTAATGGCCGAGGAGCATACTTAAAAAAAGATTCCTTAGTCATAAAAAAAGCCAAAAATACTAAAATATTAGATAGGATATTAGAAATAGATATACCTGATAGTATATATGAAGAATTAAATGAAATAGTTAAATAAAAAAATAAAAGAAAGGGTGAAGAAAAATGACCGTTAAAGATTATGCTTTAGATGTTAATATGTCTGTAGCTGAAATATTAAAAAAATGTAATGATTTAAGTATTAATGTTAAAAATGCGACAGATGAATTAACTGATGATGATATTATCATGTTAGATAATACAATTAATTTAATAAGTAGTGATACGGAAATAACTTATGAAGAAGCAGACACTATTGATGAAGCCATTGATGAAATAATGACGAGTAATAGTGTTAATAAAGAAATGCGTTCAGGAGCTAAAAAAGAAAAATTAAAGAAAAAAGATACTTCATCTGATCATAATGATTTTGATATCTTAAAAAAACAAATGTATAAACATAAAAATAAATTAATGAAGAATGAAGTAGATGAAAATATTATTCTTTATAAAGAAGGCATGACTGTTAGTGAACTAGCTAGTGCTTTAGATGTAACTGCAGTTGATTTAGTGGGTAAATTAATGAAATTAGGTTCAATGCTTAATATGAACCAAAGTATTGATTTTGAAACTGCAGAATTAGTAACAATTGATTATGGTAAAACTTTAAAGAAAGAAGAAACACAAGATGTTGCTAACTTTGAAGAATTTGAAGTAATTGATAAAGAAGAAGATTTAGTTAAAAGACCTCCAATTGTAACTATTATGGGTCATGTTGACCATGGTAAAACAACTCTTTTAGACTATATTCGTCATAGTCATGTTGTAGATAAAGAATTCGGGGGTATTACTCAACATATTGGGGCTTACAAAATTGATTATGAAGGTAATGCGATAACATTTATTGATACTCCAGGACATGCAGCATTTACCGAAATGAGAGCAAGAGGTGCTAGTGTCACTGATATCGTTATTATTATTGTGGCTGCTGATGATGGTGTAAAACCGCAAACTAAAGAAGCTATTGACCATGCTTTAAGTGCTAAAGTGCCTATTATTGTTGCTGTTAATAAAATTGATAAACCAGATGCCAATGTGGAAAAAGTTTTAACCGAAATGGCTGAAGCTGGAATTACGCCTGAGGCTTGGGGTGGAGAATATCCATTTATTAATATTTCTGCTAAGAGTGGAGAAGGTGTGCCACTATTATTAGAAACTATTTTAACAGTAGCCGAAATGCATGAGTTGAAAGCTAATCCAAATCGTTATGCTTTAGGTACGGTTATTGAATCACGCTTAGATAAAAATGTCGGTGGTATTGCATCATTTATTATTCAAAATGGTACTTTAAGAATTGGGGACCCGATTGTTGTTGGTTCATCTTATGCCAAAGTTAGAACCATGAAAAATGACTTAGGGGAATCTATTGTTGAAGCTGGGCCTTCAATGCCGGTAGAAATCACTGGTCTAACGGAAAATCCAAGTGCTGGTGATAAATTCATGGCTTTTGAAACGGAAACAGAAGCTAAAGAAGTTGCCGAAAAAAGAAAAGAACTATTAAAAAATAATACCAATAAGAAACAAAATGTTAATTTAGAAGATTTATTTAAACAAATTGAAAGTGGTAATAAAGAAATTAATGTTGTCTTAAAATGTGATGTGCGTGGAAGCGAAGAAGCTGTTCGTAACTCTTTAGAAAAAATTAAAGTTAAGGATGCTAAAATTTCAATTATCCGTAGTGGTATTGGAACAATAACTGAAAGTGATGTTATTTTAGCTAATGCTTCTAATGCCATAGTTATTGGTTTTAATGTTGTTCCATCAAACATCACTAAAGAAATAGCGAAAGAATACAATGTTGATATTAGATTATATACTATCATTTACAAGTTAGTAGAAGATATGGAAAATGCCATCAATGGTTTACTTGACCCCGAATATGAAGAACAAGTTATTGGGACAATTGAAATTAGAAAAATCTTTAAATTTTCGAAAGTTGGTAATATTGCCGGATGTTATGTCGCTGATGGTATTGTTAAAAATAATTCTTCTATTCGTGTTATTCGGGATGGTATAGTTATAGCAAGTGATGAAAAAATTGCTTCTTTACAAAGAGAAAAAGATAGTGTTAAAGAAGTTAAAAAAGGTTTTGAATGTGGTATTACTTTAACTAATTTTAAAGATATTAAAGAAGGCGACATTCTAGAAGCCTATGAAATGGTGGAAGTAAAATGAGTAGTTACAAAATCCCTCGTTTAGCTAGTGAAATTGAAAGAGCTATATCTGATATTTTGGCTAATGAAGCCCGGGACGAAATATTAAAAACTATAACTATAACTGGTTGTAATTTAGCTAAAGATTTAAGTTATGCTAAAATATATTTTACTTCAATGAGTGATTTATCTAAAGAGAAAATTGAAAAAGAAGTAAATGAAGCTAGTCATTTCATTCGCGGAAGATTAAGTGAAAGAGTAGATATGCGTCATACACCAGAATTAAAATTTTTATATGATGAATCTATTGCTTATGGCGAAAGAATCGAAAAGATAATTAAAGATTTAAAATGAATGGATTAATAATAGTTGACAAAGACAAGAATATTACAAGTCGTGATGTGGTTAATAATCTTAACCACATTTTTAACATTAAAAAAATTGGTCATACAGGAACACTTGATCCTATAGCAACCGGCGTTTTAGTTTGTCTAATTGGTAAATATACTAAATTAGGGAATTTAATCACTGCTTTAGATAAAGAATATATTGCTGAAATTAAACTAGGAATTAAAACTGATACTTTGGATATAACTGGTAATGTTATGGAAGAAAAAAATTTCAACATAACCAAAGAACAAATTAAAAAAGTTTTTGCTAGTTTTTCTCATGAATACATGCAAACAGTACCGGAGTTTTCAGCCGTAAAAATAAATGGTAAAAAATTATATGAATATGCTAGAGAAAATCAAAAAATAAATTTACCAAAAAGAAAAGTTACGATATATTCTTTAGAATTATTAGATTATAGTAATGGTATCATAAAATTTAAAACTAAAGTTTCTAAAGGTACTTATATTCGTTCTTTAATAATGGATATTTGTGAGTATTTAAATACAATAGGGACTATGTCTAGTTTAAGAAGAACAAAACAAGGCAAATTTAGTATAGATAATGCTTATACTTTAGAAGATATTAAAAACAATAATTATAAATTATTAAATATTAAAGATTTTTTAGATTATCCAATTATTGAACTTAAGAAAGAAGAATATTTCAAAGTCATAAATGGTGTAAAATTAGAAAATATTTATAATGTAAAGAACAAAGTAATATTTACTTATCAAAATGAAGATATTGCTATCTATACTTTAGATAATAATTATTTAAAAATGTATTTAAAATTAATGGATTAAGTTGTAATATAACTAAAAATAGAGTATACTATAATTATGTTACCAGTTAGGTAACGCCTGTTGTAGAGACGCTACACCAATATTGGCTAGCGTCTTTTTCCTATATTAATTGCAATATAATAACAACTAAAAGGAGTATAATTACTAAAAGAATAAATTCTTTGTTCATAACCATCACCTGCCTTTCGTTTATCATTAGATGAGTATCAAAACCCCCTAGAAAACTACTCAGTAAATTATGGCAGGCGCTACTAACCAAGTAACAAATACTCTATTATAGAAAATAAAAATAATAAATCAACTATTTCGACAAAACTAGAAATTATTCGACATAAATTTTTAGCTTTTTTCATATTGTAAACTTTAGTAAAATTAAAACACCACGCTTGACTTTCTAAGCTTTTACAAGTGTTTTTTGCAAATTTTTAAAAAAAGTTGAAATTTTCTAAAATATTCCACGACTTAAAACACCAAAACTACCTATTTTTTAAAAATTTTGGTGTTAAATAAGAAAAATTAATTGATTTA
>CANPZG010000033.1 GCA_947588765.1 uncultured Bacilli bacterium | reverse complement strand
AATTGTTGTTTCCCAATAGGACATTTTAACTTGTAAATGCTTTTTATAAATTAGGACATTTTAACTTAAAAGTCACACTTATTTTAACTTTTTTTAATATTTTGTTGATTAAAATAACGAAATCCGAATTATAAATAACCCATATATATCCTTATGCTACAATAATTTTGTATAGAAAATTACAAAGGAGGTACATATATGAGTCGTAATTATTCTAACCCAAGAAAAAAACAATCCTTCGATTGATTCCTATATCAAAAGTTCAAACATATTTTCCAATGGTGCCTATGACAACTTTTAGAAAGTATATTCTAAATATCTCCAATTACTATTTGAGTACGATATTCAAAAATAACTTTTACATTTTGATTATATTTATCATATGATTATTTGATAAAGTTCTTCCCCACAAACCATTAAAATCAAATTCTTAACTATTTGGTAAATTAATTATTTCATAATTGGTAAAGAAAGCTTTAAATATTTCATCTGTCATATTATCTTGTGCATGCGTTGGTTTTATTTTACTAGAATGTAAACTATAAATAATTTCTTCATATTCTTGAATAAATTTTGACTCTCTTAATCTAAAATTCCATAATAGAACTACTTTACCATCTATCTTTAGTATCCTTTTAAATTCATTTTTGGCTTTTTCTAAATCAAAATAATGAAATGCTTGTGCCACAGTAATTAATGAAATACTATTGTTCTCTAAATTGGTATTCTCAGCCATTTTGTTTATTGAATTATATGTAGGTCTATATAATTCTTTTTCTACTTTATCAGAAAATCTTCTATATCTAACATGTATCCTCCTAATTTTAATTTTTTACAGTTGCATATTTATAGTCAAATTGACATATATATCAATTTGACTATAAATATTATTTTAACTTATATTTTATTATTAATTCATATAGATTTTAATATCTTTAACATTTAAAATCTTATCATTCATTACCTTTGATAAATTTAGTTTTATTTGTTTAAATTTTTCTATATTTCTATATCATCAAAAAGCGAATATACTGAGCACCCCATCATACTTTCTATTTCTTTCTTTAACTTTTCAGCCTCATTTATATGATAGACTGTATTTTCAGAAACACCTTTTCTTACCATTATATCAATTAATCTTTTTTCTAAAGTCATTCTATTTTGTTTACACATTAAATCACATAAATTAATTATTTTTTCATAAATTGTATATTCATGTTCTTTGATAAATTTAGTTCTAAATGGAATATCTTTGGGAATACCCCCAGCCGTACAAAGATAGTCATTATTTAAATAAGAATGGGTTAAACAAATATTACAATATTCTTCTTCATAACCTAAACCTTTTAAAAATTCATATCCATTTAATACATGACCAATGGTATTTTTATTTCTCTTTCCAATATCATGAATATAACCAAGAGTTATAGCTTTATCAACATCTAATCCTAATTTTTGAGCAATTACCCCGGCAGTTTCTCCAACACATAAAGAATGAATAATCCATCCTTCATCTAAAGTTGTCTTTTTGGCTTCTTCTAAAAGTTCTAAAGCCTTATCTTTTGTTAATTTCATTTTATTCGCCTAACTTTCTAAATAAATCTTTATATATTTCTTTTTCTTTTATATTTTCCACCACTGTAATTTGATGTTTATTATTTGTAAACTTATAAGAGGTATCTTCTAAAACAAGAGGACAACTAATCAAAGTTGTTTTAAACCAGTCTTTATTAACTAAAAAAGCCACAACTGCTATATCCCAAATAACTCTTTTTTCTTGAATACCATGATAACCATCATTATAAAATCTTTTTATTAAATAATTGTTTAATTTATTTTTAGATAAATTTTTCTTTAATTCTTCTAAAGATACAATCAATTTAGAGGTAACATTTTTAGTAGGAATAATAGTTAATTTTACTTTAGAATTTAGAATAATTTTTACTGCCTCAATATCTTGTTTAAAATTAAACTCTAAATTATCATGACATTTTAAATCATTACCTCCCAGCCATATAACCTCTATTCTTTCAGTTATTTCTGGTCTTTTCTTAATGGCTAAAGCCACATTAGTAATGGCCCCAATGGCTAAAATTATTGTCTTATCATTTTTACTTGCAATTTCGATAATTTTATTAACTGCCTCATTATCTTCAATATAACCACTTGAAATATAATTTGAAGAACCTTTATATATTTTTTTAATATCAAATTTTAACCATTTACATATTTTTAACGCTTCTTTATAACTTTTATTTAAATTGCTTTGAATACTTTCTTTTCTAGAGGAATGTTTATAAGGAGCAATTGTAATAGCCTCAATAACAAAATTCTTAGAATTTTTTAAAAGATACGCTAAAGCAAACTGATCGTCACATTCATTATAAGTA
Source organism: uncultured Bacilli bacterium (assembly GCA_947588765.1). Classification (GTDB taxonomy): domain Bacteria; phylum Bacillota_I; class Bacilli_A; order RF39; family UBA660; genus Onthocola_B. Next base: position 10,535 of record CANPZG010000033.1, on the reverse strand, counting down.
TCTGTATCTAAAATAACTTTAATTTTTTCTTTAGTAATCTTGACAATATAATTATATATTTCTTTCCAATTATGTACCCTATTAATTTTAGAATTTTTATTATAAGGTGTATCCATAATTAGAGTTTTAATATTATTTGCTACTAAATCATGACATATTCTAGCCGAATCTTCAATCATAATATCGACATTATATTTAAGACAAGCTTTAGTTTTGCTGTTATCCTCATAAGCATTAGTAAAAATGAGTTTATCATAGTTTATTTTATTTTTCTTTAACCACTTTTTAGTCATTCTAAAAGGGTTAGAATAATCCCCATTATTTCTTCCTGTAATTATAAATATTTTATTCCCATCTTCTTTTAACTTATCAATATATTTTTTAGATTCTTCCATTACTTTTAAATTCATGGCTATTCTTTCAATATTTTCCTTATAAAAACTACTTAATTCTTCTTTTGTCCAATCAAACATACCTCTTGTTATATAAACATCTTTATTAATTATTCCTTTATTTCTTAAAGTTTTATCATGTTTTAAAAATTCCTCTAATAAATAGTCATCAAAATTTGCTAAAACATTATCAATATCAACACCAATTCGCATTATAAACCTCTACAATTCTTAATACTACCATTATTACTAATTTCTAATATAATATTTTTATCAGTATATAAAATTACCACATCTTTATTAGAAGATATTAAATTATTTTCTATTTCTAGGTCTAATAATCCATCTTTAGTATTTGTTATAATAGCGTACTTAGGTTTATATATATTTAAAGTATCTTTACTATTAGAATAACTATCTCCATGATGGGCTACTTTATAAATGTCTATCTCTTCCTTAATCATTTTAGCGATTTTGTAATTATTTTTATAAGCAAGACCTGCATATTTTTCACTATCCGTTATATCCCCACTTAACAATATCTTTTTTCCATAAATGTTGGCAAATAAAATGCAACTATTATAATTTTCACTTAAAAGATATTTCTTATAATAAGAGGAATTTTTATCATTAAATATTTTGTTTAGTTTGTTATCAGTAGCATACACTTTAAAAGTATGTTTATTAAATTTAATATCTCTAATATTTTCATCTATTATAATTAATTTACTATACTTTCTAATATTCTCTTTTATATAATTACATTTATTCATTTCTTCTTGGCGATATTCAAAACTTGCAAGCATTCCGGTCGCGGTCTTACCATCAAGACCACTATAATCTTTAAAATATACAGTATCTACTTGATAATTTTTAATAATATCCACAATATTTCCATAATGATCTCGATGAAAATGAGTTAAAAAAATAAAATCTAATTTTTTAATATTTAATTTGGAAAAATAGTTTTGAATTTGTCTAAATTGTTCTGCAAAACCTGTATCTATTAAAGCATAATGATTGTCTTCTTCTAATAATATAATATCATCCCATGTCGATTTTAAAAAATGTAACTTCATTTTACCCACCTAAATTAATTATAATATATTTAATAATGAATAGTCTAGTTTTAAATTATCTTTTATTATTAATGTCAAATAGATATTAATTATCCATAAACTCTTTTTAAATATATTTTTTCTTCATTAACCATTAAAACAACAATATCTTCATCATAAGCATTATTTAGTTTTCGGCCATATTCACTTTCTAAACAATCAAAACTTAAAACAGAATTATTTTCTTGTAATATTTTTTCCGACATAAATAGATAATCACCAACTTCTGGATTTTTTTCAATATTATAAAATTCTATATTAAATTGATACATATTATTATCTGTATCTTTTAGAGTATAAACATATCTATCTTTTTTAATAATCATTAACTTTTTCACTCTTTATTTTCCTCTTTCCTATTTTATCTTGTTTTTTCCTCTTGGGTAATATTTTCATTAAGTAAAGGATTAAAATCACCACGCCCAATTTTGAAGGAAGAAAAATTTTCCTTATTAAAAACTCTATAACAAAACATAAAATCGACTCCAACCTCTTCTAAGGAAGATAAATCTACTTCTTCTAAAGTGGTACATGTTCTTAAAAATCTATCCCCTACTTTTTCGGTCAATGGTAAATATAATCTTTTTAAAAAAAGTGTTCTAAATAAGAAGTTTTTACCTATTCTTCGTAATTTTAGCAATACTACTTCTAATAAAGCAGAAGTGTTATATAAAAAATCATCACCAACTTCCTCAAGTTCGGGAAGATCTAATTCTCTTATAATTTCATTACAATATAAACAAAAATTTCCTATTTTTCGTACACGTGGCATAGCTAACTTATAAATTTTTTTATTATAATATAAAAAGTTATCGCCAATTTCCTCCACAGATGATAAGTCAAATTTTACTAAAGATAAATTATAGCTTAAAAAATCATCGCCTATTTTTTCAGCAGCTGGTAAATATAATATTTTTAAATTTTCATTATAAATCAAAAAATTATCGCCAATATTTTTGACAATGGGATTATCTAGTTCTATTAATTGGTTATCTTTATCTAAAACTATTTTTACTTCCCTATTATCTTGAAAAGTAAATTTAATTTTCTTTTCTTCCCCTCTTCTTTTAATTTCTATTTTTTGAATATTTACTAAAGTACTAGGAAAAGAATCTTTTATATCGTCATCATATACTTTTACTTCTTTTTTTACAAGATCTAAAATGAAATATTCAAATACTATATATTTCTCTTTATCATATCTTTTAACCTCAAAATTATCAATGATTATATTGTTAGGACAATAATAAACATTATTTATTTCTTCGTTATATTTATATAATTTACCATCATTAGCCAAAACATAACCCTCTAAATCTAATTTACTGTTGGGATGTTTCTGCACAAGCCCATAATACTTTCCAAAACTTTCAGTTAAACCGTCAATAATGCTATCTAAACTATTACCAAATGTACCATCAGGATTATTAACATGATAATTATAACGATTTTTAATAGATAATGTATGAGATTCATCTTTGGTAAACTGAATACTTATAACACTCGTACCATATTCATCTTGTCTTTGGGGATTAGGATAATCTTCTCTTTTTATGGCATCAATATTTTTCTTAACAGCAAAAAAGACAAAACATCTATCTAATCTTCCACCTTTAAAAGTACAAAGTTTTTCACTTGGAGCATAATATTTTTTAAAACTTTGAATATCTTCTTCACTTTTACATTCATATAAATCATATCCAGCCTCATCAAGTAACTCTTTAGGACTTTTTACTGCTTTTATTTCATTATTCTTCTCTACATCTATTAAACCATAAATATAATTTTTAAATTCTTTTTCTTTCATTTGCTTGGTAATATCATCATATAAATCATGATTAGGTTCAAAATTATCTAATAATAATTTTAAAAGTAAACCATCAGTTTCTAAAATCGTTGGAAACAACTCTCGACATAGATGAGCCATTTTTTCGCCATATTTTTTCTTAATAATTTTTAATTCTTGATTCATTATAAACACCATCTTTACTCTATTATAAAATATTTTAAATATATTAAACAATAAATATTTATTTAAAAGACAATTATTTACAATTATTCTTTCAATTTTGGTATAAAATCTTCTCTAGTAAATATTTAATTAAAAAACTTATATCCTGCCTCTTCTAAAGAAAATAAATTTACTTCTTAATCATTTCTAATAATTCATTTATTACTTTTTCATTATCAAGTTGTAAACAAAATTTTACTTTACTTGTTTTCTTATTATCATAAATATAATTACCTTCATTAGTTATTTTATTAACCTTAGCCAATTCAATTTTAAAATATTCAGGATGAGTATATAAAATGGGAATTGCTATATCATACAAAGTTTTACAGCCAGTAATTTTTACTAAATCTAAAGCTAAATATTTTTCTAATAAATAATTACATATTCTATTAGTTCCTTTTAATTTTTCTATCATTATTTCTAAAGGAATTCTTATATTTCCTGCAACTTCTTTGGAATAAATCATTGTTATATTTTCAACATTATCAAAAACTATTTGAGCAGCTTTAATATCCTGTCTTAAATTAAATTCAATGTGATTATTTTGAGAATACTTTATTTTATAATTATCGCTTCTTCCTCCTAACCAATACAGAGTTATATTTTTAGCTATACTAGGTTTTTGGATAATAGCTAAAGCAATATTAGTTAAACATCCTATTGCTAATATAAGGACTTGAAAGTTAGAAGCTAGTTCAATAATTTTATTTACCGCGGCTATATCTTTATTTTTATCGGCCTTTTCAAAAAATTCTAAACTCCCTTCATATACTAAGTTTTGATTTTTATTTAATATATTTAAAATATCTTTAGCTGCTTTAAGATTTTTATCCATTACTGAATTAAAATTGTAATCTTGCCAAAAAGGATCATAAGGTTCTAATGTTATAGCTAGCAAATTTTTTTCAATTTCACTTGATAAACAATATACTAAAGCAAAATAATCATCAATTTCATTTGTTAAATCTGTATCTAAAATTACTTTCATTATAAATTCACCTTCAAATTATTTTATTTACTACTTATATAAATTTTCATCTTGTTTTTGTCTTTTATTACTATCTTCATAAATATTCTCATCATTATAATTTTAAACTTTTATAATATTTTCTTAAACCTAAATATTTATTATTCTATGGTTTAAATTTTCCACTTAGAACATAAATATATATTAACGTTTGTGTCTTATTATTCTTAGTATCTTCTAAAGTATAATTTTCTTTATAAGGCATAATTTTGTCATAAAAAAGGTATCTCCTATATGGGATAACCATTTTATTATCGACTTTTTCCTTTATAAGATATATCTTGTTCAAAGGAATATAATCTATCTAATTGTTCTTCATTAATTTGGATTACTTTTCCACCTTTAGAGTTTATTTTTATTCCTCCAAAAACAATCCAAATAATATCCATAGGAATATCAGGCATTTTGGCATTTCCATCAGTAAATATTATTTTATTTTCCACTCTTCTAGTAAAAGCTCGAACGGCTACATTAAAGTCTGTTCCTCCTCCGCCTTCATATATCATATTTTCAATATCTTCTTCAGTTCTTACTTCATGAAATCCATAAAACTCTGTATCAAAACAGCCAACTTTCACTTTTGAATGCTGTAAAATATTTTTACATTCTCTCAAAAAGTTTTTAAGCAATAATTCATTTATAGAACCGCTTGTATCTAATACGATTTCTGTTTCAGGCATTGGTTGTTCTTCTAAGTTAGCATTTACAACTCCATCTTCAACATAAGCATTTTTATAAGACCAATCAATATCATATTGAATTGCCTCTCTTAAAACGTATCTCCAATCAATTATTGGTTTAGACTTTCCTATATCATTTATGATTCTTTGTTCTCTATCAGTAGATGTTCCAGCTCCCATTGCTTGCTTTGATAAAACTTGCTTTAATGCTTCTAACTCTTTTTTCTTTTCTTCTAAATTTTTATTAAATACGCTTTGCTCTCCCATTTTACTAATTTTGGCTATTTCTTGTTGTAATCTTTCTTCTTGTTGTTTTTGTTCTTCTGTTTTTTGCTCGGCAGATTGAGATTCCTTTTTATCTTTAGATTCAGCTTCTTTTTGTTTTTTTACGGCATCCTTCCACATACTATGAGTATCATGACCTACATCATGATTTTGTTCTTTTGAAGAATCTGATTCTGATGAAGAAGTTCCTTGCCCTTGTGAATGATTTTCGTTTTGTTTTTGAGAATCTTCTGAAGAACTTTGTCCTTGACCTTGTTCTCCTTGTTCGGATGATGAATTTTGTTGATTACCTTGTCCATTTTGACTTTGACTTTGGGATTTTTCTTTAAGTAATTTATCATATAATTGTTCAGCATCATAATTTATTGCTTCGGCAATATTTACGCCACCTTCAACAAGTTTCAAGCCATCTCGTATTAAAAATTGATTTATAACCCCATCTGTTGCTATATTCCAAACTTCTGGATTTTTATCTTCACTTCTTCTTATATGGTCGAAAGCTATATGGCATACTTCATGAGCAAATACAAAAATTTGCTCATCAGGTTTAAGTTTTTTTAAAAAATCCGGATTATAATATATTGTTTGTCCATCCGTACCTGCGGTTGATATTTTTTTATTCTCTTTATAGTTTACATTTGCAACTACGCTTCCAAAGAAAGGATATTTTACAAGCATTTTTCTTTTTATTGACTCAATATCAAAGCTCATAATCTATTCCTCAAATATGAGCAACTAATGAATAAATTTCTTCATTAATTGTTTCTTTGCTTATATTTGTAGCAGTTAAAATAATTCTTGTGCTTTCTGGTATTTTAAATGTAGAAATTTGTCTATACTCTAATAATTCTTTAAATTTTAATTGCTCTTCTTTAGAAATACTATCAATATCCTTTATAATAATTATTTTAGTTTCATTTGTATTAGTTAAATCATAATACCATTTAGGAGCTAGAAAATCTTCTCCCTCATAATGACCGTTTAATTCTTTTACTTCACAATTTGCGGGTATTATTACAGATTTTGGAAGATTGATATTAGATGCAAAATCTATAAGAACGGGAGCAACATTAACTGAAATATAACTTTTTAACATGTTTATTTTATCATTATTCATATTTTTTTACCTCCTAAATTAGTAAGTCTAGCTTCAGCAATTAATTCTAATCTCGATTCATCACCATGGGTCCATAAGGAATCGAATATAGCAACAAACTCTGCCCCTAGATTAGTTATGAAATTTCTTACTTTTTCCATATTTTCTTCATCTACTTGCGATAGTCCCATTGTCGTAGCATATCTGGAAGCAATATTTAATGATTGGATATCTCTTTCATTATAATTTTCATTTATTACATCTTCTAATGTTATTACTTGTTGATTGCAGAACTCTACAAATTCCCTAGTTATATCTTCACCTACTAATGCTCTTAGCATTTCTGGACTTCCCGTAGCATAAAGCATTCTTGATGCCATTTCCCATTTTCTTGGATCAGCATTCGGTTTTTCTCCATCATATTTACTTCTTAGTACTTCCCCTTTTCTATAAGCTATATAGGAATAAATTGCTGGATGTATATGATTTTCACTTGCCCATTTTAACCAACTTTCCGTTGTTGTTTTGATATAAACATGAGCGAATCTATTAAATAATGGTTCGGCAAGTTGATTGGCTGATAAAGAATCTTTCATTTCATTTCCCGCGGCTACTATTCTTGCATTTTCTGGTAACTTCCATATCCCATTTACTTCTCTATCTAATATTATATTAAAGGCTATTCCTTGAATACTTGGTAAGGCATTAGTTAATTCATCAAAAAATAAGATATGTAATTTATCTGGTTCTGCTTCACATTTTGCTTCTAACTTTTTTAACCATGTTGGTTTTATATCTATCATTTCTCCTGTTGCTTGATTATAAACACTTTTACCATTTAAACTTTCAGGAGTGGCATTTCTCAAATATATAATTGTACAATCGGAATCTATTTGTTTTACTCTGGCACTTTTACCTTCACTTGATGGTCCATGAAGAAAAACTGCTACATTACTTTTCATTGCTCCTTTTATAATATCTTCTTCACTTACCTTATCAAATTTTAATCCATAAGGATTGTTAAATTTTTCTGACTCTGGGGTTACCTGTTGAATCATATTTGGAATAAAATAAATTTCTATATCTTTTACCAAATAGGTATTTAAAAACATATACATTTCCGTATTTTTAAAATCACCATTATATTTTTTATCTTTATCTTGAAATCTTATTCCCGACACAAGACAACGTTTTGATATTAAAGTTTTAGTTTTATCATCCATTAACCACCGAATAGGAGAAACTTCTACCCAAACATAATCGCCACCTTTATATTTCTCTCCATTTGATAACGTAAAATAATCTCCATCATAGCTAGAATTTGCTTTTATTCTAATATATTTTCTTCCTTTGCAATAATACTCATCATAAGTAATAGGTTGAAATCCTTTGTCATTATAATAATATTTTGTTGAATCAAAGGTATAAGTTTTGCCAGTCTTCATTAAATTTTCATTTTGAAATGCTTGTTCTAATAATTCTTGAACATCAGCACTTGGGGCATATTGAGGATATTCTCCATATTCTACTTCTTCCGTTCCATTGTATCTTTCAATTTTATTTTTATAGATTGAATCAAAGGTTACTGAAGATTTCAAAACTGGACGAATAGCTATATCACGTCTAAAACGATAGTCAGGCCTCATGATACCATTTTCATCCACGCTCCAAACATCCCCATCGTCATCGGAAGCTCGTGTATACCAACGACCAGTACGACCTTTCAAAGTTTGATCATCTAATACGAAATGATACTTATATATATCAACATAGAAGCAACCAGTCAAAATTCCTAAATCTGTTATAGCAGATTTTGTTCCATATTTTTTTAATACATCTAATTGTCTTCCACCATTCATTCCCAAAATTTCTTCTTCGGAAAGTAATGTTAATTCATCTTTTTCCATTTTTTTTACCTCCTAAATTATTAAGTCTAGCTTCAGCAATTAATTCTAATCTCGATTCATCACCATGTGTCCATAAGGAATCAAATATAGCAACAAACTCTGCCCCTAGATTAGTTACGAAATTTCTTACTTTTTCCATATTTTCTTCATCTACTTGCGATAGTCCCATTGTCGTAGCATATCTTGAAGCAATATTTAATGATTGAATATCTCTTTCATTATAATTTTCATTTATTACATCTTCTAATGTTATAACTTGTTGATTGCAGAACTCTACAAATTCCCTAGTTATATATTCTCCTACTAAAGCCCTTAGCATTTCTGGATTTCCAGTTGCATAAAGCATTCTTGATGCCATTTCCCATTTTCTTGGATCAGCATTTGGTTTTTCTCCATCATATTTACTTCTTAATACTTTTTCTTTTCTATAAGCTATATAGGAATAAATTGCTGGATGTATATGATTTTCACTTGCCCATTTTAACCAACTTTCCGTTGTTGTTTTGATATAAACATGAGCGAATCTATTAAATAATGGTTCGGCAAGTTGATTGGCTGATAAAGAATCTTTCATTTCATTTCCCGCGGCTACTATTCTTGCATTTTCTGGTAACTTCCATATCCCATTTACTTCTCTATCTAATATTATATTAAAGGCTATTCCTTGAATACTTGGTAAGGCATTAGTTAATTCATCAAAAAATAAGATATGTAATTTATCTGGTTCTGCTTCACATTTTGCTTCTAACTTTTTTAACCATGTTGGTTTTATATCTATCATTTCTCCTGTTGCTTGATTATAAACACTTTTACCATTTAAACTTTCAGGAGTGGCATTTCTTAAATAAATAATTGTACAATCAGGGTCTATTTGTTTTACACGAGCACTTTTACCTTCACTAGATGCACCATGCAAAAATACAGCTACATTACTTTTCATTGCTCCTTTTATTATATCTTCTTCACTTACCTTATCAAATTTTAATCCATAAGGATTTATAACTTTTTTGGAGTTTTCAAGCAAAATTTGTTTAGTTTCACTTGGAATCATATCTTTTACCAAATAGGTATTTAAAAAACTATACATTTCGGTATTTTTAAAATTGCCATCATAATTACAATCATTACAAAATCTTATTCCCGATGCAATCAAATTTTTACTCAACATAATTTTAGCTTTTTTATCAACATACCATTTAAGAGGGGATACTTCTATCCAAACATAATCTCCTTCTCTATATTTTTTTCTATTTGAAAGTACAAAGGCAGTTGTATTTCTATAATATGCTCTTATATATTTTTTTCCATTATATTCATATTCTTCATGTTCTACAGCTTTAAATGGTAAAGCATGCTCGTGCCATTTTCTAGAATCCGTTGTATATGTTTTTCCAGTTTTTCTTATAGTACCAGAACGATATGTTTGTTCCAATTCAGATTCCATAGATGGACTAACAACATATTGGGGATATTCCCCATACTCTACTTCAAACAATCCAATTCTTCCCCTCACTCCACTTGCAAAAATATTAGGAATAGCAGAGAACGGTAAAACTGGGCGAACTCCTTCTGACCTATCACCAGCATTATCCCATGTTTTAGTACCATGACTGGTAACAATATAGACATCCCCACCGCCAGCAGGGGATGATAAATAATACGCAGCTGTACGACCTTTTAAAGAATAATCATAATCTACATACTCTTCATCAGAAACAAAACCTCCCAGCAATATAGCAAAATCTGTTATTGCACATCTTTTTCCAATATTGTTTATTAAATCAATACTATTTATATCGAAAATATATCTACCAAAAACTTGGTCTTCATTAAGTAATGTGACTTCCTTATTATCAATATTCATAGTGCACCTCATTCACACATATTTTACCATAAATATTAAAAAAATAATATAGTTTTAGTTTACAAAATAATCAAGTATTAATTGAAAAAGTAAAATTCAGAGAAACATAATAAAATGACATTAAGTATTGCAATGCTTTTAATACAGAAAAA
>CANPZG010000032.1 GCA_947588765.1 uncultured Bacilli bacterium | reverse complement strand
CTCACTCTTTTAAATTATATAAAAGATAATATTATTTTTCAAGAATAAGGAGCATTATTTTTATAAAAAATTTATCTTAGGACTAGTCCAATATAATTTACCAAAATTGGACGAGTTCATATCTTATTAATGAAGGAGGAAATTAATGAATTATTACAATAGTGCTCTACAAAAAATAAAATGTGCACAAAACACTTTTAGTACAGGAGGCTGTTGTTGCTTTGGCATGACTGGGCCAACCGGGCCGACTGGACCTCAAGGGCTTGCAGGACCTGCGACAATTACTGTAGGGACTACAATAACTGGAGCTCCAGGAACCCCAGCAACTGTAACTAATGTTGGGACTAATGAAAATGCTATTTTAAACTTTACGATTCCCCAAGGAGTTACAGGACCAACTGGTGAAGCCGGACCGACTGGACCACAAGGAGAAACGGGACCTACAGGACCAGCAGCAACATTCACAGTTAATCCTACTGTAACTGGAGAACCTGGAACAGATGCTAATGTTGTTTTAGATGGTACTGATGGAGCCTACACTTTAACATTTACCATTCCTGAAGGACCAACTGGACCAACTGGCAATGGTCTTGCAGCTTATGGAGGATTATATGCTACAGCAAATCAACCTTTAGCTTTTACAGGTACTACAGCGCAAGAAATAGCTTTGGCTAATACTATGCCTACGGAAAATGTTAATGCAACAGGTAATAATGTTGTAGTTGAACAAGCTGGGAACTATGAAATAACATATGATGTTACTTTATCTACAACAACCCAAATTGATTCTTTAACTTTTGCTGTTCGGCAAAATGATACTGACATTCCTGGAACAACAGAAACAGGTCAATTAGCAATAAATACCCCAACTAATTACTCGGGAAATGTAATTGTTGCTTTAACTGAAGGTGCATCCGTTGATTTAGCTTTAACCGATGCTGCCGGAACTGGTAATGTAACTATAGCTAATGCTTCCTTAACTGTTAAAAAACTCGATGCTAGTACTGCTGCTCCAGCTGCTTAATGCTAAAAGAGTACCTTAGAAAATAAGGTATTCTTTTTAAATTAAGTCATAAATTTAAATGAAAGAAGGTATATTTATTAAGAAAATTTGTGTTTATGCCATTTGCAAAAATGAAGAACAATTCGTAGACAGATGGTATAATTCGATTAAAGAAGCTGATGATATCTATGTTTTAGATACTGGCTCTACTGATAAAACTGTCGAAAAATTAAAAAGTCATGGAATTCATGTTTATAGTCAAAAAATAAATCCTTGGCGTTTTGATAATGCCCGAAATTTATCTCTAGATTTAATTCCAAGCGATTTTGATATATGTATTTGTCTAGATTTAGATGAGGTTATGTTACCCGGTTGGCGAAAAGTACTCGAAAATATTTGGGTAGATGGAACAACTCGAGTCCGTTATATTTATAATTGGTATTTGGATGAAAACGATAATCCCAAAGTAAGTTTTTATTCTGAAAAAATTCATGCCCGAAATAATTTTCGCTGGGTTAATCCCGTTCACGAAATTTTAAAATATGAAGGTGTTGAAAAACAAATCTATACCAATGATATTGTCGTAAATCATTATCCTGATAGGAGTAAATCACGAGCAAGTTATCTTCCTCTTTTAGAGCTAAGTGTAAAAGAAAATCCCCTTAATGATCGGAATATGCACTATTTAGGAAGGGAATACATGTACTATGGAAAATGGAATGAAGCTATTGATACTTTAATTAAACATTTAAATTTAAAATCAGCAACTTGGAAAGATGAAAGATGTGCTTCAATGCGTTTTATTGCCCGTTGTTATAAAAATTTAAATCGTTTTGAAGAAGCTGAAATGTGGCTCAATAAAGCCATAAATGAATGTTCTTATTTAAGAGATCCCTATATTGAAATGGCCATGTTAAAATATGCTTATGAAGATTATAAGGAAGTAATCAAATATGGTGAAAAAGCTTTAAAGATTAAAAATAATGAAAAAACTTATATAAATGAAGTCTTTAGTTGGGATGAAACCATATATGATTTATTATCCATTGCCTACTTTAATATAAAAGATATAGATAAGGCTATAAATTACGCTAAAGAAGGTTTAAAAATAAATCCTAATAATGAAAGATTAAAAGAAAATTTAAAAATATTTAAAGAAACAAAGAAAAAAATATAAATTTAGCCAAATTTATAGTACAATAATAATAGGAGAGATAAAAATATGGCTATTAGTATTAATCAATTATATACAAAATACAATGAATTAAAATCAATAAATAATACAAATTAACTAAATTTTTCAAAAGTTATTTTCTAGTAAACAAAGGCAAGGTATCTGATGCTTTATTAGAACAATTAACTGAAGAAAATTCTAAATTATCGATTTAAAAAAATTGGAAGAAATTCCAATTTTTATATTTTACTAACTTGATATATTTCAACATCAACTGTAGTTTCTTGACCAAATAAGTCAATAACAATATTAAGACGATTATTTTCTAAGTCAATGTTTTCAACTTTACCAACCATACCATTAAATGGTCCATCAACGATACTAACTTGGTCACCAACATTAAGTTCTTTTTCGGCATTCACTCTACTCATACCCATACTTGCTAAAATACGGTCAATTTCTTGAGGTAGTAATGGGGTTGGTTTAGCCCCTTTACCAGATGAACCAATAAATCCTGTTACTCCTGGAGTATTCCGAATCATTAACCAAGCTTCATCAGACATAATCATTTCCACTAAAACATAACCAGGAAACATTTTTTTAACTTTTTCTTTTCTTACCCCATTTTTAATTTCTACTTCTGTTGTTTCAGGAATAATTACTCGGAAAATGTTATCTTGCATGTTCATTGATTCTATTCTAGCTTCTAATTTTTCTTTTACTTTACTTTCATGACCAGAATATGTATTAACAACATACCATAATTTTTCCATTAAACAAACATCCCCTTTATCCAAGACATAATTAAATTAAGTAATATAAAGAAACAACAAATTAGAACAACAAAGATAATTGTTGCAATTGAATATTTTAAAACTTCTTTAAAAGTAGGCCATTTAACTAGTTTTAATTCTTTTCTAACCTTTGTAAAATATCTTTCCTTTTTTACCTTTTTGGTTTTCTTTTGTTCTTTTACTTTCTTTGCCATTTTTTCCTCCATTAAAAAAACACCTTCGTGCTTGAACATAATATATCATATATTCTAATAATATTCAAGCATTTTTTATTTTTCACTAAATAAAATTGAAAGAGCCCATTTTTTAAATATTGAGCAATAAATCTTTTAAAAAAGTCCTTTTCACTTTCTGACTAATCTATGTCCCCCATTATTATCTAACTGAGAATTATCTCTATTTAGATAATAAGTAGGATTATATTCTATATTTAATTGTAACCTATCTCTATTTATGTAATAAACATAAGGAACTTTTTTAGTATGAATAGTTTTAATTGACATATCATCATTATATTCGATATATTCAATTATTTCTTCCCAGTTATTAGTATAATATTTTACTTTTTCGATGGCTTTTTCAATTTCTTTTTTCGGATTATAATATTTATTTAAAATAAGATTTCTTAAATCTTGTGTACTTTTTTTAGATAAAGAAGCTGATGATGGCTTTGCTTCTGTAAATTTTAAATCATCCATTAGATATTTATTAAGTTTTAAATAACTATCAGCATTAAAAATAAGCCCTTCTTTTATTGAATTATTAGTTTTACGAGCATATAAATTATCTGGTGAATGTACGCTATCAACGCCTAAATTTTCTACTATTTCACCTTTTTTATTTATTAAATATTTATGATATTCATACTCATACTCATAGGTAATAATGGTATAAATAGGCCAATCAACACTTTTAAATACCTCTGAAAAATGTCTCATTTTTGAAACACATTTTTCTTTTGAAACAAGAGCTAAACCATTTCTAAATTGTCCCATAATAGCATAATTGCTTGAAGTAAAAACAATTTTTCCATATTTGTCAAAATAAAAATAAGTATTTGTTTTAGAAGCACCACACTCTTTAAAAACTTGAGGAACATTTGCTACTCCCACTAATAAACCATCATGATATTCTGTATCTATATAATACATTTTACTATTTGGTATTTCTTTACCGGTTAAAGTAGAAATTAAACTATAACTATTATCATTATTTTGAACTCTAATTAAATTTTTATTCAATATTACTACATTTTTAAATGAGGAACAGGATACTAATTCTGTGCCTTCTTTATTTATTATTCTTTTTTTTGTTACAACTTTGCAATAATGTTTATTAATTTCTAAATCTTTTAAAGTTACAATTGATAATCCATATTTAAATGGTGTTATTTCACTATAGTAATTAATTCTACCACCAGTTTGAAACCATAATTTTATCTTTTCAAGATTTTCATCTAATAATTCAGGAGTACATAAAATTGGTACATCAGTTAACATAAACTGATTTTTAACTAAATTAATTCTTTCTAAATGTCTTTGTTTAGTATCAACATTGTCTTCTTCAAAAAAACTATGTCTTTCAACAATTGGTAAACTCATACAATCGCTCCTTTCAAAATTTGTGTTTATTATAGCAAAAAATCTAATAAAAGAAAATAATTTTTAATAGTTTCATTTTTATTTACTTTCTAAAATAGTTTTAACTTTTTGTTTTATTCTTTGAATTGCATTATCTATTTGCTTTGAATCTCTTTTTAATAATTTAGCTATTTGTTGATAATTAAAACCATCAATTAAGTATTTATAAACTTCTTTTTCTAAATCGGATAAATCATTATCTATTTTACTCACTAATTCATGATAACTTTCATATTTAGTAATATTATTTAAAGGTTCATGAGATAAATCATCACTTATTAATTCTAATAAAGGCGAACCAAATTCTTCATAAACATACTCTAGGGAAAAAGCATCTTTTTCAACTTTACTTTTCATTCTACTCTCTTTTATAAGAAATTTTTTTAAGCGTCGATTAACACATAAATTAATAAATGTAGCAATTGAGGCATCCTTATCCGGTTGATAATTCATTAAGGCATCCGAAAATCCACAATAAGCTTCACTTTCAAAATCTTTCCAATCAACACCTACTTTTTTAGCAATTCGCTTATATTTTTTTAAATTAATTTCGACAACAAATTTAAACCTTTCAAATAATAAATTTTTAGCATCTTCATTTTCTTCACATGCTAAAGCAAATAATTCTTCATCTGTAATTTCTGTTGTATCCAAATTTAATCCCCCATTTCATATATTAAAATACCAGCAGCAACGGAAGCATTTAAGCTTTCCGCATTCTTGCTAATAGGTATGCTAATACATTCATCACTTTTTTCTTTTACTAATCGACTAACCCCTTTACCTTCATTACCAATTACTAGAACTTTTTTACTAGCATAATCCACTTCTTTATAATTTTTGCCATCCATATCGGACGCATAAACAAAATAACCTTGGCTTTGAAGTTTTTTGATTGCTTCCACTAAATTATTTACCATAATTATTTTGATATTTTCGATTGTACCGGCACTAACTTTAACGACTGTCGCATTAACATTAACGCTTCTATCCTTCGGGATAATTATTTCTTTTATGCCTTTAGCCACACAAGTTCTAATGATAGCTCCAAAGTTATGGGGATCTTCTAGATGGTCTAACATCACAATAAAATTACCTTCAATGTCATTTAAAGTATAGTAATCATATTCATAAGTTTCTAAAACAATTCCTTGATGTACTCCTTTAACTAAATTATCTAAAAACTTTTTATCTTTAAATTCATATTTTATTTTTTTGTTTTCTAAAATTGGTAAAATATCTTTCCTCGAGCAATAAGCTTTCTTTACTTTTTTACCATCAATTTCTTTTAATACATTAAGACCATATACTAACATACATACCTCACTATAAGCAGTTTTATTTTAACATTTATCATTTTAAAAGTAAAATAATTTGCTCTATTTCGACAAAAAATTACCTTATTTTTCCAAAATTCTACTTCTAATTAATTTACCAGCTTCTTCATTTTGGATAAATTTAAGCATTTTATCTTTATTTACTTGTTCTTTAATATATTTTCCTTTATTAATTATTACGCGAGGACTATAATTATAGCCCACAATAACATAATATTTTTTAACATATTTAGTCATAGTTAACATTATCTCTTGAAAAGATAAAGTTGTAAAATAACTATCCGTACCAAAGTTAGTTAAATCTTTTTCTGCATAAAAGTTAGGTAAAAGAGGACAATAAGTCATCATATTTTCTCTAATATCAAAGGAACCAATTATTTTACCATAAGGATCAGTCATTTTTATCCCATTAAGTCGAATATCTCTTTTATTAAGATTTTCTAAATTAGCCCCACCCATCAATAATAAGGGCGAACTAGGGCTTTCTATTTCTTTTTTAAATTCTTGTTTAACTAAATTATCTTGAAAATCACATTTTTCTTCTTTAGGCAAGTAATATAAAAGAAATTTATTATCTCTTTCTTGTTCTTGACGGCTTTTTAAAATATGGGTGAATATATCACCCTTAAACTGGTGCTCATCAATATCATGATTTTTATTCTCGTAATATGTATTCATATAACCTCATATAGATATGATATCACAAATAGAAAAAAAGGACAAATTTATCGTCCTTTAACGGAAGTAGCTTCACTTATGTTACCTTCACTATCTTTTATCCAAACATAATATTTCTTATAAGAAAAAATATTTATACTAGCTTTATTATTCTCTAAAGCATTCCAACATAAAGAATTAAGAGTTGGTTTAGTTCTAGTTGATTTAACACAAAAGGCAATAGGGTCACCTGTAGTTAATAGATTTAACTTACCATCAACTATTTCAACACTTTCGATTTTCGCAGTCATTTCTTCATCAACTTTCGCATAATAAGAATCACTTTCATGATTAGAAATAAAATTATAAGCAATTACTGATGTAAAAACAATTAAAACTACTAAACCAGCCACAACAATAAATACTGTCATACTATTATCTTTATTCTTTTTCATTTTTCCTCCGTATAATCTTTGAAGCATTTAGCAAATATAGGCTTAGTTATCTCTTCTAGTATAAATAAGATAAAACATATACCTAATGTTATTATAACACTATTTATGGTTAATCCTTCAACAATAAAGAATCTTCTTAAACTGGATGTTAAAACTACAATTTGAATTAAGAAAAGTATGCCTATACCAATACTTAATCTTGTATTACTAAAGATATTTTTATTTAAAATAGAATGTTTTAAATTACGACAAGAAAAGGCAAAGAATAATTCGTGGCCTATTAAGAAAATAAATAATAAGGAACTAGCAATGTTATTATCCATAGTTTTTGAAAAATAAAAATATAAAGCTAACATAACTATTGATTTAATAATGGCTCCAATAATAATTTTAGCACTTAAGAATGGGGTAAAAAAGGTTTTACAAGCTCTATTATCAGGAATATTTTCCATGATATCTTTTTCACTTTTTTCGAAGGCTAACATTATAGCTGGAATAGAATCCGTTACTAAATTAATCCATAATAATTGTAAGGTTGTAAACATTTCCATATTTAATAACATCGAAACAAAAACTAAAATTACTTCAATAATATTACCTGCGAGTAAATATAAAATTACTTTTTTAATATTTGAGGTTATTCTTCTTCCCTCTTCTACTCCATCGACGATAGTGGAAAAACTATCATCAACTAAAATACAATCGGCAACTTTTTTAACAACTTCGGTGCCCGTTACTCCCATACCAATACCAATGTCAGCTTTTTGAATAGCCGGAGCATCATTAACCCCATCACCCGTCATAGCAACAACTAGTCCTTGACTTTGTAAAGCTTCCACAATTCTTAATTTCGTATTAGGGCTTACCCGAGCATAAACTTGATAATAATTAACGGCATCTTTTAATTCATCATCCGTCATTTTATCGATCTTTTTACCTTCGATAGCTTTACCTTCTTCATCAATGATACCAACATCCATCGCAATAGCCATTGCTGTATTGATACTATCGCCCGTAATCATGATTGGTTTTATACCGGAATGAATACATGTTGTTATCGCTTTTGGCACATTTTGTCTAGGTGGATCCATCATTCCCATCAAGCCAATAAAAATCATATCCTCTTCCGGATTTTCCGTATCTTCATCTTTATAAGCAAAAGCTAGTAACCGTAATGATTTGGCTGATTCTTGTTTTTCAATTTTAAATAATTTATTTTTATATTCAGCCGTGATAGGAACTTTTTCATTATTTAATAAATAGTATTTAGCATGATTCAAAATAGATTCTAGACTTCCTTTAGTAAAACTTAAAACTTTATCATTTATTTTATTAATAGTACTCATCATTTTTCGTTCACTATCAAATGGATATTCTTTTATTCTTTCAGCATGTTTTAATAAATTATTGCTTTCTAAATAACGATAAATAGCACATTCCGTTTCATCGCCAATAAATTTATCATTATTTTTTGTAACATTATGACAAAGACTAGCACATAAAATTAATAAATCATTATTTTCAACTTTTTCTAAATCTGTATATAAAGTATCATTAACAAAAATACTTTGAATCATCATTTTGTTTTGAGTTATAGTTCCAGTTTTATCTGAACAAATAACATCCGTGGAACCTAAAGTTTCAACACTAGCCATTTTGCGAATAATAACATTTCTTTTCGCCATTGCTGTCATACCTAAAGACAATATTATCGTAATAATCGAAGACATCCCTTCAGGAATAGCTGCAACTGCAAGAGAAATAGATAACATTAAGATATCAAAGAAATCATTTTTCATAAGTAAACCAATAACCATCATTATAACAATTATAGCTAAAATAATATAAGTTAAAACTTTACTAATGCGATTTACTTTCTTTTGTAATGGCGTTAAGTCATTACTTTTATTCATTAAACTATTAGCTATTTTACCTAATTCCGTATCCATTCCAGTCCTAGTTACAACAACAAAGGCATGACCTGATGTAACATTACATCCGGCATAAACCATATTACTTCTCTCATATAATTCTTTTTCTGTCGTTATTAATTCATTATTTTTCTTAATAGCTTTAGATTCACCCGTTAAAGTAGCTTCATTTATTTCTAAATTATCGGCGGAAATTATTCGAGCATCTGCCGAAACATAATCTCCAGCTTCTAGTTCAATAATATCACCAATAACTACATTTCTAACATCCACTAAAGTTTTAACTCCATCTCTTAAACAATAATTATTAGTGATGAACATTTTATTTAATTCTTCAATAGCTACATCAGCTTTTTTTTCTTGAATAAAGCTTAAAATAGCATTAATAATTACAATAACTATGATAATTATTGAATCAATAAAAGATTCATGTCTAATATAAGAAATTCCAGCCGAAAAAATTGAAGCAAAAATAAGTAAGATTATCATAAAATCATTAAATTGACTTAAAAATAAAACTAAATTAGATTTTTTCTTTCTTTCCTTTAATTTATTTTCGCCATATTTTGCTAATCTACTTGCGGCTTCTATACTACTTAATCCTTTTTCACTAGTCTCTAATCTTTTATAGATATCCTCTAATTTTTCATTATAACCTTCATTCATCTTATTCACCCTTATTTTATTACTAAAGCCATACCAAATAATATAACGACAAAAATAATACCGATAATCATAAAAGTACTTACAATATTAAGCCAAATATGATAACCCATACCTTTTATTTTTACGCCACAGTTACGACAATATATATCATCTTCTTTAGTTAATTCATTACAATTTATACAATGTTTCATAAGCCCTCTTTTATTACTTTAACAATTTCTAAACTACTTTTTTGAGCCATATTTTCATGTAAATAATAATCGTGAATGGCCTCAGCAATAATTTCAAAATCATTTAATTTACCATCAGTAGTTGTAGCAGCATAATTAGAAATACTTTTAGCAAAGTCATCTTTACTTACTACTCTACCATATTTATTATTATAATTATTTATAGCTTTATTTACAAGACTATTTGCAAATGTACCACTTTCATATTCCCTAATTACATTATTTAATTCTTGTTCATTATCTTTAGTAACTAACATAATATTTGAGATACCCTTTTCTTTTAAATAAAGATTAAAAGTTAAATAATGACCTAACTCATGAGCAATAATTGATTCCCATGTAGCATCCAAAACATACCAATTACTAATAACATCATTTAAATTCTTACTTAATAAATTATCATTTAAGTAGTAATAACTATTTAATAAAATTTGGGTTTTATTAACTTTATTATAACTATTAATGTCATTATCATTATTAACAAATTGATAGATTGGTTGAAAGTAAGCAATATAAGCATCTTTAACAGTAGTATTAGCAATTGTTACATTAGTGAGTAAATTATAATTAATAGTAAATAAATTATTCATTTTGGCAAATACTTCCGCGATTTTTGTGGCTTCATTATAAGATACATCACATAATACTACCCTAGGAATACCATATTTTTCTTCCAAAGAATTTTCAATTTCCATTACCCCATTATCTCTAGGGCATAACCAAGTTTGTTCACTAAAATCTTTCTTAATTCTATCTCGAGCTTCTTCGATATTACTAATATTTTCATTTAAGTATTTATTATTAGTTTCAATCATTGTATGTTTATAACCAGTGGCTAAATTTTGAATTTCTGTTTTTAAATAAATGAAGGGTTTATAAATATTTCTTCCTTGGTATAAAAACATAATAACAAAAATAAGTATTCCCAAAGAGAAAATACTGGCTAAAGCATAACAACGATTTTGAATTTTGGTCGTTTTTCCTTTTTGTAAATCGGGATTAGCTTTTAAATAGTTATAACCACGTGATGTCCATTCCCCGCATTTACCACAAAAGTTATCATCTTCTTCAATATCTGAATTACATTTAACACACTTCATATACCCTCACTATTTTAAGTATAGCATAAAATTGTTGAAATTCATATAGTATAAAAGGAGGCAAAGATGGAAAACGATTACCATTTTGGAAACAAATTTTACAATTATTTTAAAGATTTTGGTTTAGAAAGTACGGAGTATAAAATTATGGCTCCCGAACAAGAACAAAAAACGCAACCAGGAATGGAATACCTAATGAATCCTCGACCAATATTCGATAATCCTAATTATAAAGGAAGTGGCAAGTTAAAAAATAAAGTAGCTATTATCACAGGTGGTGATAGTGGCTTAGGTCGGGCTTGTGCTGTAGCTTTTGCTAAAGAAGGAGCCAAAGTAGTTATTCCTTATTATAATGAGCATATTGATGCTGAAGAAACAAAAGATTATATTGAAAAATTAGGTGGTGAATGTCTTTTATTACCAGGCGATATCACCGACAAAAACTTTTGTCAAAAAAATTGTTGATGAAACAATTTCACACTTTGGTAAAATAAATATTTTAGTTAATAATGCGGGTGTGCAATATCAACAAGATTCGCTATTAGATATTCCGGATGAACAATTTGATTGGACAATGAAAGTTAATGTCTATGGTATGTTTTATTTAACGAAAGCTGTTTTACCTTATTTAAAAAGTGGCGATAGTATTATCAATTTATCTAGTGTTACTGTCTTTTATGGCGACCCCCAATTAATTGATTATGTTACTACGAAAGGAGCAATAGTTGGTTTTACTAGAGCTCTAGCCCGTAATTTGGCTTTGAAAAATATTCGGGTTAATGCGATTGCTCCGGGATTTTTTTGGACGCCTCTACAACCAGCTTGTTGGGTTAAAGAAAAGATTCCTTCTCTAGGAGCAGATGCGGCTATGGCAAGAGGTGCTATGCCTTATGAACTTGCTCCAACCTTTGTTTATTTAGCAAGTGATGATGCCAGTTACGTTACCGGTCAAGTACTTCATGTTAATGGTGGCGAAGTTATGGGTTAATCTTTAACTCTATCCCCTTGATAAATATTTCTTTTAACCATTTCTTTATCAATATCATTTAGAACGACAAATTTTTTAGTTAACCAATGAGGTTCTACTAAATTTTCAACAATAGGATCTCCTGTAATTCTCTCAATAACTATTTTTTCATCTAAATAGGTTAACTCATCACAAACTATATCCACGAATTCTTCTTTAGTTAAGATATGAAACTTTTCTTCTTCATATCTTTTTGCTAATTCCGTATTTTTATTAATGAACAAAGCATGAATTTTTACCCCATCAATTTTTAAATCATTTAAATAACGAACTGTATTTAACATATCTTCTTTCGTTTCATAAGGTAGACCATTTATAATATGTGCTACTGTAAAAACATGGATTTTTTGTAAAGCTTCCACAGCATCCGTAAATGTGGCGACATCATGACCACGATTAATATATTTTAAAGTTTCTTCATTACTTGTTTGTAATCCAAGTTCAATCGTTAAAAATGTTTTTTTATTTAGTTCTTCAAAATAATCTAGGTAATCTTGAGATAAACAATCCGGTCTCGTAGCAATACTAACACCTACAACATTAGGAATATTTAAAACGGTATCAATATGTCTTTTTAATACCTCTACTGGTCCATAAGTATTAGTTCCCGCTTGAAAATAAGCTATATAGTAACTATCAGGCCATTTAGCTTCCATAATATTTTTAGCATATTCAAATTGTTTTAATAAATCACTACTATCAATTGTAATATTACTTTTACTATTATCAGCACAAAAAATACAGCCACCAGTTTTCTTATTAGGACAAGAAAAACCTAAATCAAGTGGTACTTTAAATACTTTTTTACCAAATTTAGTTTTATAAAAATAATTTAATGTATGATATCTTTTATTATCTAATGTATACTTAAACATAATTAACCTCCCTTATATTTTAGGTAGTGTGCATAGTTTATATACAAACTACCTGTTTTTTTCTTTATTTTATCTATAATTTCTATATATTTTCTTTA
>CANPZG010000031.1 GCA_947588765.1 uncultured Bacilli bacterium | reverse complement strand
ATTCATTTTTAGTGAATAAATATTTTTTTATTGCTCTAAATATAAATAGGTGAGATAAATTGAAAAAAGCAATAATTATACTCTTTGTTATCGTAGTTGTTTTACTTACCCAAATAGATAAAACCAATAATTTTGAAATACCCAAAGAAGCAATAAGATATAGGATAATTGCTAATAGTAATAGTGAAGAAGATCAAGCTTTAAAAGAAGAGATTAATAGTGAAATAGAACCCGTTATAAATGATATTTTAGTTAGTTCTAATTCCATTGAAACAACGCGTTTAGAAATTAAAAAAGCTATTCCTAGTATTGAAGAAAAAATAAAAGTCTACAATGTTCCTTATAAAATTAATTATGGTAACAATTACTTCCCTGAAAAATATTTATATGGAGTGAGTTATCCAGCTGGAGAATATGAATCTTTAGTCATCACTTTAGGGGACGGCCTCGGCGATAATTGGTGGTGTGTTTTATTTCCACCATTATGTTTAATTGAAGCTAGGGAAGATGAATTAGATGATGTAACATATAGTTTTTATATTAAAAAAATAGTCGATAAATTCTATTAATAAATACTTACTATTTAAATATAATTTAATGGTGAGAATATGAAAGAAATAGTATCTATTATTTTAATTGGCATTTCTTTATCAATGGATACTTTTTCTTTGTCATTAAGTTTAGGTACTTTAAAGACAACATCTAAACTTTTTTTATTACCCATTTTTGTTGGAATTTTACATTTTTTTATGCCTTTATTAGGTAATATTTTAGGTTCCAAATTAATTAGTATTTTAAGTTTAACAACTAATAAAATACTAGGTTTAATCTTAATTATTTTAAGTATCAATATTGCCTATCATTTTTTTAAAGATGAAAGTACCGATTATAATTTATCAATAATAGGGTTACTTTTAATTGCTCTATCTGTGAGTATTGATAGTTTTTCGGTTGGTCTAGGTATTAGTGCTTTAACCCATAATTATTATTTTGCTAGTTTAATATTTGCTTTATGTAGTTGCAGTTTTACTTATTTAGGTTTAACTATAGGTAAATATTGTTCTAATAAATTAGGGAAACTTGCTAATATCTTGGGAATAGCTTTACTTCTAATCTTAGGAATTATACATATAATTAAATAATCTATTTGACAGAAATAAATTCGTAGAGTATAGTTTAAGTAAGAGGGAGGCTGCAATGAAGAAAATTATAATTGAAGGTAATAAAGAATTATCTGGAACAATAAAAATTGGGGGAGCCAAAAATAGTGTTGTAGCTTTAATTCCCGCGTGTATTCTTGCCGATGGCGAATTAAAAATAAAAAATGTTCCCAATATTTCTGACAAAGATGCTTTAATAGAAATATTAAATTTATTAAATGTTAAAGTAATTGAAGAAGAAGGAACATTATTAATTAATACTCAAAAAACCGAAAATAAAGTAATTAATGAAAAATTAAGTAATAAATTAAGAGCCTCATATTATTTTATGGGAGCTTTACTTGGTAAATTTAAAAAAGCTGAAGTTTATTTTCCTGGTGGTTGCAATATCGGCAGTAGACCAATTGATTTACATTTAAAAGGTTTTGAAGCCCTAGGAGCCAAAATAACTAAAGAAGATTGTAAATATATTATTGAAACTAAAGAATTAAAAGGTACTGAAATATATTTGGATTTTGCCTCTGTTGGAGCCACTATTAATATTTTATTTGCCGCTGTTAAAGCTAAAGGAAGAACTATTATTAATAATGCTGCCCGCGAAGTAGAAATAGAAAATATTGCGAAATTTTTAAATCGTATGGGTGCTAAAATTAAAGGGGCTGGCACCGAAAGAATAGTTATTGATGGTGTTAAAGAACTCCATAGTGCTGCGGTTAGTGTAATTCCTGATCGAATTGAGGCCGGAACTTATATTATAATGGGAGCCCTACTTGGTAAAAATTTAATTGTGGATGGCATAAATCCTAATCATTTAAAAGTAGTTTTAAATAAATTAAAGGAAATGGGAATTAATTTAAAAATTAATAAAAACCAAGTTATTATAAATAAAGCAAATAAATTAAAAGCTGTTAATGTAAGAACTTCAGTTTATCCGGGCTTTCCTACTGATTTAGGTCAACCAATGAGTGTCTTACTTACGCAAGCTGAAGGTATTAGTCAATTTGAAGAAACAATATTTGAAAATAGAATGGGTCATGTTCCTAACTTACAAAAAATGGGTGCTAAAATCGAATACGAAAGACAGCATGCAACCTTTCATGGACCAACTAAATTAAAAAGCGCTGAACTAATAGCAACAGACCTAAGAAGTGGCGCAGCATTAGTTACCGCGGGCTTAATTGCTGAAGGAGAAACAATAATTAATGATGCTGATCATATCCTAAGAGGATATGAAAGAATAATTACAAAATTATCCGATGTTGGTGCTAAGATTAAAATAATTGAAGTATAATGTAGAGAGAATAATCTCTACTTTTTTATTGGGGGAAATAATGAAAAGAAGATATAAATTATTAATTATTATTTTAATAGGTGCAGTTCTTACTTTTTTCATTTATTTTTCTTTTTCCCATATTAATAAAATAAATATTGTCGCTATTGGGGACGCCATTGCTTTAGGTATGACACCATATAATGTTGAAGGAATAAGTTATAATGATTATTTAAGAGATTACTTTGATAATAAGCATCTCTTAAATGATTATAATAAAGAATTTGCTATTAATCATTTAACAATAGATAAATTAAATTATTTTTTAGAAAAGAACTCATTAGGTAATAACACTCATAAAAGTATTAAACAAATTATAGCTCAAGCTAATATTGTTACTATAGCGATAGGGGAAGATGATTTCGCTGATATTTCCCTTCGTACTAAAGAATTTGATAAATATATAGATAACTTTATTTTAAATTACAAAAATGTTTTAGCTACTATTCGTACCTTTTATGATAAAACCATCATTATTTTAGGAGTATATCCCGCTTATAATTTAGATAAAAATACAGTTATCAACATAAATAATAAGATAAAAGAATTATCTCTAACATATGAAACCAAATTTTTAGATTTATTACCCGTATCCTTAAATAGTAATTATTATTTACAACCTACAAGTTATTATATGAATTATCAAGCTCATCAAAAAATATATCAAGATATCCTAAAACTATTGTAAAATTACTAATTTGTACTTGCCGAAAATAAAAAATATGTTATAATACATTAGACAAACGAATTTCTATGCTTAAAAATTAAGCATGGCGGAAGGAGAGTAAAAATGAAAAAGAATATTCATCCCGAAATGAAAGATGCAACAGTTACTTGTGCATGTGGAGCTACATTTAAAACAAAATCAACAAAAGAAAAAATCGATGTTGAAATTTGTAGTGAATGTCATCCTTTCTTTACTGGTAAACAAGGTATGGCTAAGAAAACAGGTAATATTGAAAAATTTAATCGTAAATTTGGGTTAGACAAAGAAAATAAATAATAAGAGCGTTAAAACTCTTATTTTATTTTTGTAAAAATTTTAGAATATCTTTTTTATCAATATTTAACACTTTAATTAATTTTTTAAATGTTTCTAAAGAAGGTTCAGTTTCGCCATTCTC
The DNA here is from genome assembly GCA_947588765.1 of uncultured Bacilli bacterium. Taxonomy (GTDB): domain Bacteria; phylum Bacillota_I; class Bacilli_A; order RF39; family UBA660; genus Onthocola_B. Next base: position 9,373 of record CANPZG010000031.1, on the reverse strand, counting down.
AATTCTTTGAATTGTTCTAATATCAACTTGCACTAATTCGGCAAGTTTTTCTTGTGTGTATTTTCTTAATTTTCGATATTCTTTAAACAAACTTTTCATTTCAAATGAATTATTACACATTTTCCATATAACTTGTACGGCGTTTTTGCCGTGGAAAACAAAATATAGGCTTGTTATTATTATTTAATAATAGGATATATTTAAGAGGTGAAATTTATGAAAAAGAAAAATATTTTTATTTGTATTGGAGTAATTTTGATTTTGGTGATTTCAATAGGATTAGCATATTCAAAACAAAGCGAAAAAGAAGAATTAAAATTGGATACGTCCCATTTAATAAGTATAATGCTAGAAAATGATATTGCTAGTGATGAATATGAAAAAACTGAGATAACAAAATGGCCTATAGAAGGATATTCATTTAATGAAGAAGAAAGTTATTGTGATAGTGATTCTACTATAAAGTGGGTTAATAATAAAATACAGATTGTTGGAAATATGAGTGATAAATGCTATATATTTTTTGATAAAATAGTAAAGGATTATGATTATATTGGAACACCACAAGAATTTATAGTACCAGTAACAGGAACATATAAAATAGAATTATGGGGTGCTCAAGGAAGCAGTTATGATGAAGATCATCAAGGCGGTAAAGGTGCATATGTAAGTGGTGTTATAGAATTAAATGAAAATGATAATTTATATATTTATGTAGGAGGTCATCCTAATGATCAAAGTGAAGAAGCTGGTTATAATGGTGGAGGTGTAGGAAGCCATCATACTCAATATGGTTATGCTGGTGGTGGAGCCACAGATGTAAGACTTATAAATGATGATTGGAATTCAGAAAATGGTTTAAATTCTAGGATAATGGTAGCAGCAGGCGGAGGCGGATGTGGATTCCAACCTAGTGAAAACCATATAGGTGTAGCTGGTGCAGCAGGAGGATTAGTTGGATATGATGGTATTGACAAATCACAATATGCAGCTCATAACCATCATGGGACAGGAGCCAATCAAGTAGAAGGTGGATTTAATTCAGATTATTCGTATCCTAACTCCCAAAAAAATATAGGAGGATTTGGTTATGGTGGTTATGATGATTTTGACGTATTTGGAGGAAGTGCTGGTGGAGGTGGCTATTATGGTGGTGGAGCTGCTAATAGGGGCCATGCTGGTGGCGGAGGTGGTTCATCTTTCATCTCTGGTCATACTGGATGCGTAGCAATAACCTCAGCTACTGATAGAAATCCAAAATCTGGTTGTGATGAAGGCTCTAAGACTATAGAGTGTGCTACACATTATTCTAATTATAAATTTGAAAATACAGAAATGATAGATGGTTTAGGATATAAATGGACAACTGAAGCTGGAGAACAAACTGGAATGCCTAGCCCAAGTGGAGAAATTGAAATGGGTCATGATGGCAATGGTTATGCTCGAATAACTTATTTGGGTAAATAAAAAATAATTAACAAAACTCAATAAAAGTCAAGAAAAAGTAAGCGACAAAACACTTACTTTTTTTACTGTTTTAGATATATTTCGACAATCTTTTTAACAAATTTAAAAAATTTAACTTAAAAAAAAGGAAATCCGAGGGTAGGAGGAAATATTATATAAGTGAAGCCCCCATTAATACAAAATTTTGTTATCTAAAGAAAGGAGGTTTTTGTATGCATACAAAAATAAATAATAAATGGTTAACTTGTAAATATGATAAAGTATTTAAAAGTATTATGTTAGGTAATAATTATATGTTTTTAAATGCTTTATTAAGTGAGGTAATAGGTACTAAAGAAGAAGTAATAAATAATTTATCTACAGAACATAAAGTAAAGAATAAAAAAGAAAGAGTAAAGATAATGGATTGTTTGGTAGAAACTAGTGATGCTTATGTAAATATAGAAGTAAATAGTAATATAAGTAATAATATCAAGAAAAGGAACTTTAAATACATAACAACTTTTTATAACGAGTTCACTGGTAATAGTAAAAGTTATAATAGTGAAAAGAAATTCTACCAAATAAATTTAAATTATGGAAGTAATGGATCAATCAAAAGATACAATCACTTTATGCAAGACAAGGAAGAAAATAAGAAGTACGTTGATAATTTACAAATAGTGGAAATAAATATGGACTATTTAAAGAAACTATGGTATGCTAAAGATGAAAAAGTAAATGAATATATTCATGTATTAATGTTATGCTTAGAAAAAGAAGAATTAGCAGAATTAAGAAATGAAAGAAAGGATGATGAAATAATAATGGCATATGAAAAAGCAATGAATAAAATGAATGAAGACTTTGTATTTACATGGGACTATGAAAAAGATAATGAAATGTTGATAAATACTATAAAAGAAGATGCCGAACAAGAAGGAATGGAAAAAGGCATGAAAAAACAACAAATAGAAATGGCAAAAAATTTAATTAATAAAAAGATGTCTTTAGATTTTATACAAGAAGTAACTAATTTATCAAAAATACAAATTCAAAAATTAATGTAAAATAAATTCTCTCTTCAATAGTAAAAAAGAGTAAAATACAGACTTTACTCTTTTTTTTATTAAATAAAAATAATATAATTTATATAAGGAGACTTATTAATGAAAATATTTATAGGTGCAGATCATCGTGGTCAAGAACTAAAAGATAAACTAAAAAATTATCTTTTAGAAAATGGTTTTGATGTCAAAGATTCAACTATTCCTTCACATGAAGGAGATGATTATCCAGATTTTGCATATGAAATTTGTAATCAAGTTTTAAAAGAAGATGGCTTAGGTATTCTTTTATGTGGAACAGGAATAGGTATGTCGATTGCTGCGAATAAAATAAAAGGAATTAGATGTGCTAAAGTAAATAATGAAAATGAAGCTTTTTTAGCTAAAAGTCATAATGCTGCTAATGTAATAGCTTTATCTTATAAATTAACTTTGGATGCTGCTATTCCTATAGTAGATATGTTTATTGCTACTAAACCAGCGAGTGAAGAAAGACACTTAAGAAGAATAGAAAAGATTAATAAAATAGAAAATAATACATATACTTTATAAGGGATAATATTATGCGAAATAAAATATTGATAGCAATTATTATTGTATTAAGTTATTTTGCAGTAAAAGTAAGTATTAAAGAAGAAGTTCCTTTAGAAAAAAAGGAAGAAGTTAAAGAAATAGAAGTTACGATATTAGATAGTAAAACTAGTGAAAAAGAAAATTTAAATTTAGAGGATTATATAGTAGGGGTAGTTGCTGCAGAAATGCCAGCTTCTTTTTCTATGGAAGCGTTAAAGGCTCAAGCAGTTGCTGCTCGTAGTTATGCTATGTATAAAATTAATACCTCCAAGAAAGATTATGATTTAGTAACTGATGTTACTAATCAAGCTTACATTGATAAAGATAAGATGCAAGCAAAGTGGCAAGATAGTTTTAACACTTATTATGAAAAAATAAAAACAGCTGTAGCAGAAACAAAAAATCAAGTTTTAACTTATGATGATGAAGTTATTTGTGCATTTTATTTTGCGATGAGTAATGGTTATACGGAAGATTCAGCTTTAGTGTTTGGTGAGGCCAAAGATTATATTGCTAGTGTCGATTCTTCTTGGGATAAAAATTTAAAAAATTATGAAGTAACAACTACAATATCCAAAAAAGAATTTTGTGAAAAATTAAATATTAATTGTAACAATATTGTAATTAGTGATATTAAGTATTCTAACACTGGTCGCATTAATTCATTAAAGATAAATAATCAAGAATTTTTAGGTACAAATGTAAGAACCTTATTAAATCTTCGGTCCACGGATTTTAAAATCGAGATTGGTGAAGATATAAAAATAACAACTAAAGGCTACGGCCATGGGGTTGGTATGAGTCAATATGGCGCCAATGAATTAGCCAAATTAGGCAAAAGTTATGATGAAATTCTAAAATATTATTATAAAGATGTAGCAATTTCCCAAATAAATGTATAAAAATTTTAAATCATCCCATACTTTAAGTAGGATGGTGAAAAATGAAAAAAAGAAAATTAAAAGCTTTTGTCTTACCTAGTTTATATGTTATTGTTATGGGAGTTTTGTTTATTAGTATTGCTTTTCTTGGTGCTACTTTAGAAGAAGATACGAAATTCGGTCAAATGGCTGTGAGTGTAATTAAAGATATAACTGTTCCGGTAGTTGGTACTAATGAAGCAACTATCACAAAACCATTTTCGAGTGATAAGGTAGTAGTTAGTAAATCTTACTATGATATGCATGATGAAGAAACGAAGCAACAACAATCTTTAGTGTATTATGAAAATACTTATTTACAAAACAGTGGTGTTCTTTATAGTTCTGATGAAACTTTTGAGGTATTAAGTGTGATGGAAGGAACTGTAACTAAAGTTTCCCAAGATGATATTTTAGGTAATGTTGTCGAAATATCACATAATAACAATTTAAAAACCGTATATTATAGTTTAAATAATGTAACTGTTAAAGAAAACGAACAAGTAAGTGGTTCAACTGTTATTGGTGAAAGTGGAGACAATAGTTTAGAAAATGAAAAAGATAATTGTTTACTTTTCGAAGTATATTATAATGGTGAAGCCTTAGATCCTGAAGAGTTTTATACAATGAATTTAAATGAATTACAATAAATCATAAATTGAACCTCTTAATAATAGATTTTATTAAGGGGTTGTTTAATAAATGGAAAATGAGATTTCGAAAAGAGTTGTTTCGGAAGCTAATTATATGATAAAAACAAAAGATACAATTAGAAATATTGCTAATAAATATAATGTTAGTAAAAGTACAGTTCACAAAGATTTAAGTGAAAGATTAAAGAAAATAGATTCCAATTTATCTAAATCAATTGAAGATATTATGCAAGAACATATCGATATTAGACATATTAGAGGTGGTGAATCTACAAAACAAAAATATAAAAAGAGGTCATAGTTATGAATAAAAATATTTTATATTTCGTGGATGATCATATTCTTTTTTATTCAAAAAATAATCATCAAAAATATAAATATAAAATTAATAGTAAAGCATTAAAACATGGTAAAATCGCTAATACTAAATTATTTATTACAAATTATCGTAAGTTTTTAAAAATAAATAATTTAAATAATAATTTATTTGGAGATAAAATTTATATTATTGTTAATCCTAGTTATACTAAAGTTGATATTGAAGTATTAACTAATATTTTTAATAGTTTAAATTATCGCAAAGTTATTATTGTTAGTGAATTAAAAATAACAAAATTAAATAATAGTAATGCTTATTTAAACTATAATAGTAATTATGCTATATTAAGTTACATAGATTATTATAAAGAAAAACATGCTATTTTAATTGATAAAGAGTTAATGTTTAAAAATAATTTAGTCAAAATATTAAAAGAAAAAGTACCTAAGAAAAATATTTTTTGTTTTGGTTTAAATCCTGAAATTGCTGATTTTATCGATAGTATTTCTAGTAGTCCACGACTTAATGCCTTTCATTTCTCCAATGATGATACCTATTTAATTGATGAATTCATAAGTTAATCTTGCATTCTTTAACCATATTTTGATATTATCATGAGGCATATTAAAAAATTTGTCGAAATTTGTATGATTGTTAGTCATTCAATATTTTTATTTAGTATGTTATAGTTAAGACAAGCAAAGGGAAGGAGTGAAAAACAGTGACCGGAAAAGTAAAATGGTTCAACAATGAAAAAGGTTATGGTTTCATTGAAAATGACCAACTATCAGACATTTTCGTACATTATTCAGCAATTGTAAAAGATGGCTACAAAACTTTAAATGAAGGAAGTATTGTTGATTTTAAGTTAGTTGAAACATCTAAAGGATTACAAGCTGTAGATGTTATCGAACATCAAATGACTACTATTTAGTAGTTTTTTTCTTGGGAAAATGTTATAATTATTTTAGGAGAGTGATAATATGAAATTGAATATTCGAGGAGACAAGGTAACTGTAACCAAATCTATTAAAGATTACATTACTGAAAAGATTAGTAAACTAGATCGCTATTTTGAAAATAGTAAGTCAGTAGAAGGAAAAGTAATTATAAGAGTTAGAAATAATGAACAAATTATAGAAGTAACTGTACCAACATCAAGATTTACATTAAGAGCTGAAGAACATCATCAAGATTTATATGCGGCAATTGATTTAGTGGCCGACAAATTAGAAAAACAAATTAGAAGAAATAAAAATAGATTAAATAATAAATATAAAGATTTAGATAAAGTCGAATTTAACTTTGATTTTGATGTTAAAGAAGATGAAATTGATGATGTAAAAATTGTTAAAAGAAAAAATGTGGAAATGAAACCAATGGATGAAGAAGAAGCTATTCTTCAAATGGAATTATTAAATCATGACTTCTTTGTATTTAAAAATATTGATGAAGAATGCGTTTCTGTTCTTTATCAAAGAAAAGATGGTAAACTTGGTATTATCAATGTAAAATAAATCGGTACAAAGCCGATTTTTTAAATTTAATAAATTTAAGGTTTTAGTTTTAAATAATAGTTATTTATGTTACAATATTACTTAAGGAAAGAGGAGATACACAATGGGATTTATTAGAAAATTATTTGATTCCGAATATAAAGAATTATGTCGATTTGAAAAAATTGCTGAAGAAATAGAAAAATTAGAACCAGAAATGGCGAAACTCAGCGATGAAGAATTAAAAAATAAAACAGTGGAATTTCGTAAAATTTTAGCTGATGGAGGAACTTTAGAAGATGTTGTTGTTCCTGCTTTTGCGGCTTGTCGTGAAGCAGCATCAAGAACTATTGGCGAAAAACCATTCCATGTTCAAATTCTTGGGGGCTTAGCTATACATTATGGTAATATCGCCGAAATGAAAACTGGTGAAGGTAAAACTTTAACTACAACTATGCCCGCTTATTTAAATGCTTTGGAAGGAAAAGGAGTTCACGTAATAACTACGAATGAATACTTATCAACACGTAATGCTGAATGGATGAGACCAGTTTTTGAAGCCTTAGGAGTAACTGTAGGTATTAATTTAAGAGAAATATCTAATGAAGAAAAAAAGGCTGCTTATGATGCTGACATAACTTATTCTACCAATAACGAAGTTGGTTTCGATTACTTAAGAGATAACATGGTTGTTAGAGCCGAACAAAGAGTTCAAAGACCACTTAATTTCTGTATCATCGATGAAGTTGACTCCATTTTAATTGATGAAGCCAGAACGCCATTAATAATAAGTGGTGGTCGCTTTAATTCAAACAATTTATATGTTGAAGCTGATCGAGTAGTAAAAAAATTAAAAGAAGATGCTGATTATACTGTTGATTTAAAAACAAAAAATGTTTCTTTGACCGAAGACGGAAGTAAAAAAGTTGAAGGCTTAATGCATATTGATAATCTATATGATTTAGATAATACGGTTTTAGTTCACCATTTAAATCAAGCTTTAAAAGCCAATTATGGATTTAAGAAAGATATCGATTATGTTGTTCAAGATGATGCTATCATTATTGTTGACCAATTTACTGGTCGTTTAATGCATGGTCGACAATTTTCGGAAGGATTACATCAAGCCATTGAAGCTAAAGAAGGTGTAACAATAAATACCGAAACTAAAACAATGGCAACAATTACTTTCCAAAATTTATTTAGAATGTATAATAAATTATCAGGTATGACTGGTACTGCTAAAACGGAAGAAGAAGAATTTAGAAATATATATAATATGTATGTTATTTGTATTCCGACAAACAAACCAGTTATTCGGGAAGATTTACCAGATTTAGTTTATTCTAATGAAGCTGGTAAGTATAAAGCTATAGTTAATACTGTTAAATATGTTCACGAAACTGGTCAACCAATTCTAATTGGGACAATTTCCGTTGAAGCAAATGAAAGACTAAGTGCTTTACTTAAGAAAAATGGTTTAAAACATGAAGTATTAAATGCGAAAAACCATGAACGTGAAGCGGAAATTATTGCTCATGCTGGGGAAAAAGGTGCTATTACTTTAGCTACTAATATGGCTGGTCGTGGTACCGATATTAAACTTGGTGAAGGCGTTAAAGAACTTGGTGGTTTATTTGTAATGGGTACAGAAAGACATGAATCGCGAAGAATCGATAACCAATTAAGAGGTCGTTCTGGTCGTCAAGGAGACCCTGGTAAAAGTCAATTCTTTGTATCATTCGAAGATGATTTAATGCGTCGTTTTGGTACCGAAAGAATTAAAAATATGTTAGAAAGTGTCGGATTTACTGAAGACCAAGCTATTCGTTCTAAATCTTTAACTAGAAGTATTGAAACAGCGCAAAAGAAAGTTGAAGGTAACAACTACGATATTCGTAAAAGCTTACTAGATTATGATAATGTTTTAAATGAACAAAGAGAAATAATTTATGCTCGTAGAAATGAAATATTAGAAGAAGAAAGTATTCATGATAGAGTACTTGAAACATTCAAAAATGTTATTAATACGCTTGTAGATAATCATATTCCTCCGGAAAATTATTTGACAGAAGATGACAAAAAAGAAATAATTGAATACGTTAATACTAACTTTGTTAAAGGCAAAGAAATAACTTATAATCAAGTGGAAAACTTAAAAGATCAAGAATTAAAAGATTTCCTATATGATTTAATTATCAAAGATTATGAAAAGAAAATGGTTGCCGAACCAATTATGAATGAATTTGAAAAAGCTATCTCTTTAAGAGTAATTGATTCAAATTGGATTGAACATATGAGTGCTATGGAACATTTAAAAGAAGGTATTGGCCTAAGAGGTTATTCCCAAGTTAATCCAGTTCAAGCTTATACAATGGAAGGTTTTGAAATGTTTGATAATCTTCTTGATAAAATTGATAGTGATATAGCAACATTTTTACTAAAAGCTGAAGTTAAACAAAATACTGAAAGAAAACAAACTTTAGAAGGACATGCTAACGATGGTAAAGAAAAAGTAAAAGCTCAACCAAAAAGAGTTAACAAAATAGGTAGAAATGACCCATGTCCATGTGGAAGTGGAAAGAAGTATAAAAATTGTTGTGGAAAATAGGCATTATCCCTTATAAATAAAGGGCTTGAGATCTAATATAAAATATGAAAATTACTAAAGAAGCAGGAAAATAATGAATTTTGTTTGCAAATTGTTTGCAAACAAGTTAAATGCTCGCAAAAATAAATCGTAAATCTTTACAAATCAACGAATATTTTGTTGCAAACATTTGAAAGGAATGGATGAACAAATGTCGAATAAACAAGTAATTGATAAAATAAGAAATTTATCAATACAAGACCAAAGAAATTTATCTTATGAAGAACTAATAAAAATTATTGAGCCACT
>CANPZG010000030.1 GCA_947588765.1 uncultured Bacilli bacterium | reverse complement strand
TGTGACTTTTAAGTTAAAATGTCCTAATTTTTGAATCAGTTTACAAGTTAAAATGTCCGGTCTAATATAAATATCATAAAAAATTGATTTATAAGTTAAAATGTCCTAAAATACGCATTCGGAAGGGAGGCGTATTTTTAAAATGGTAAAATTAATAAATAAAGATTTGTATTCTGAAACAATCAAAAAAGTAATTGATAAAGAATTAACTCAAAAAGAAGCAGCTTTAAAATTAGAAATAACTGATAGACAAGTTCGAAGGCTTATTAATAAATATCATAAAGATGGTGAAAACGCTTTTATTCATAAGAATGCGGGTAAACCTAGTCACAATAAAAAAATCTCAGATGACATATCAAATGAGATTATAAATAACTATTTAAATGAATTTTCTGATTATGGTTTTACTCACTTTTATGAAGAGCAAGGCTATAAATATGGCATCTCTTTTTCTACAATGATTAGTATATTTATAGCCAATGAAATTATTTCACCTTATGCTCAACACAAAACAGTTAGATTATATAACGAAAATATGAAAAATGCAATTAGAGAAAAAAAGATAACTGAATCCCAAGAAAAATTATATGAACAAAGAAAGCAAGAAGAATTTGAAAAACATATTAGAAAATCAACTTTACATTATTCTTTTGGTCAAGAAGTTCAAATGGATGCAGCATTCTGGATCTGGTTTGGTACAGGAGAAACCGCATTGCATTTGGCTGTAGATAAAGCAACAAAAAAGGTTTTATCAGGTTATTTTGATTATGAAGAAACAACAAGTGCATATTTAAATGTTTTAAAGAATATGATTCTAAATTTTGGAATACCTGTTAAGATAAAAACAGATAAAAGAAATTCATTTTCTATTAATAATGCCAAAAGTTCTAAATCAAAACTTAATGTCACGCAATTTAAAAGAATATGTGAAGATTTAGAAATTAATCTAGTATGTAATAGTGATCCATTATTTAAACCAAATGTAGAAAGAGAAAATGGCACTTTTAAAAGAAGATTAAAGGCCGAATTAAGACATGAAGGTATTACTACTATCGAAGATGCAAATAAATATCTTAATGAGATTTTTATACCTAAAATGAATAAAAGATTTTCTTATGATATTAATCCTAAAAAGAATGTTATGAGAAAAAACAATTATAGTGATAAAGAATTAAATTTCATTATTTCTACTAGACATAAAAGAACGATTGATAATGCTTCTTCAATAAAGTTTCTCAATAGGTATTATTTACCAATTAATGATGAAACAGGTGAAGTTATGTCTTTTAAAAGTGGAACTATATGTGATGTAGTCACTTCTTATGATAATTCGTTATATGGAATCATAAATGATAAAGTTTATTCTTTATGTTTAATTGAACAATCTGAAATTAAAACTACTAATTCTAAGAATGGTTATAAACCTAGCAAAGATAATCCTTGGACTAAATTTAAAATTAGATAAATGGGGACTCTGTCCCCAAACCCCTGAGGTTTATCGCTTGTTGTTACCAAAAAAGAAAATAAAAAAGAAGTATTTTAACTTACAATAGTTTTTACTTCCTTTTTTGTATAACATTACTTAAGTGCTCAGGTCACTCCTCAGTGTTGCCCTATCCCCTTAAGTAACGATTATAGTATACATTGTTTCTTATATATTTCAATAGGACATTTTAACTTGTAAATGATATTTTGTTTTTAAATTGTTGTTTCCCAATAGGACATTTTAACTTGTAAATGCTTTTTATAAATTAGGACATTTTAACTTAAAAGTCACAAACAGGTCAAAGAAATATTATAAAAATAAAAAAACTTAAAGAAACAACTATTAAAGAACTAAGATCATATGACAAAATAATTAAAAGATCGTTATAAAAAGAAAGAGGGTAAATAAATTGCTTTCTTTTTTATTTTGTAAAATCATGTTCCTTGAAAAATTCTTCAAAGGGAACATCTAATATTTTGCTTATAGCAGCAATTATTGTAATAGAAAAAGTTTGTTTTACTTTTTCACTTTCCATATTAGCTATTAAGGAACGAGATACATTACAAAGTTCTGCTAATTTTTCTTGAGTAATTCTCCCAAATTTATCAGCATATTTTGAATTATTATTAAGTCGATAATACTTAACATTTCTAGAAATCATTAAAAATATTTTATCTAATTCTTCATTTGTAATCATGAATAGCCACCTCTTTAATAACATTATTCTACATATAATGACATTAAACTATTTATTATATTTATAACTTATATCTAAATATAGTGACAAAATAAAATTTAAATGATAAAATATAACCATAATAGGAGATGGTTATATGAAGAAAATAGGAATAATTATTACAATGATATTAATTGTATGTGTTGGTATTTTTACAATTAATGTATTTAATAGCAAAGATAAAAAAATAATAAAAGATGATTTAGGAAATACATTAGCCATAATGATATCAAATGAAAATGGAATAGGGTATAAAGATTATGAGAAATCCACATGGCCTAGCAAAGAATATAGATTTAAAGAAGCTAAATGTTATGATATGAATGGTGGACCAGTAGAAAATGTTGTAACATTTAATGAAGAAACAAGAAAAGCAAAAATAACAACAAATCAAACAGTAAGTTGTACCTTGTATTTTGATAAACCAATAATAACATATTTAAGAAGCAATGATCCAAATGGTGTTTTAAGTCAAGAAGAAGTAGGAGGAATGTATAGATATCAAGGAGTAGGAGTAGAAGAAGCAGTAGATGAAACACATAAATATGTAGATAATAATTATATTTGTTTTGGAACAAATGATGCTAGTAAATGCAATTGTAATACTGAAGAAAATTGTGATAAGTACATGTATCGAATAATAGGAATAACTGAAGATGATGAGTTATATTTAATAAAAATGAAAGGTGTAAAAGATGTTGATACACAAGTATTTGCATGGAATTCAAAATATAATGTAGATGAATGTCTTGAAGATAATTGTGAATGGGCAAATGCCGATTTATATAAAAGACTAAATGGTGAAGGCTCTCAAGTAAGTTTGTCAAATATATTTATAAATAACGAAAGATATGACTATTTAAAAGAAGGAAATTTATGGTATGAAAAAATCATGTTTCATGATTGGCTTTATGGTGATATAGCCGGAGGTTATTCTAAATTCAATGGATTAGATATCTACAAAATAGAAACTGGAATAATTGCTTCACAGCATTCAGAATTTATTGATAATGAATGGAAAAGAGTTCCTTATTTTTGGGGAAAAGATAAAAAAGTTAATGCCAAAATTTGTATAATGTATATGCACGATTATTATTTAGCTTATGATAATGTTACTATATGGTATGCTAGGTATGATGCAAATAATTGGATATTATTTGCAAATAATAAAAATACTATTAATTTTAATAGAGAATGGTTTTTACCTAGAAATGTTGTAACTACTAGTCAAACATTGAATCAACATCTGGTATATGAAGATGGTCACAGGGATGCAACTGAGCCAAAATGGCCTGGAATAGTTAGACCAACCTTTTATCTAACAAATACTATTCAGTTATCAGGTATTGGAACAATAGATAATCCATATATAATAGATGCTAATCAATAATATAAATTGCTAAGTAAATCTTTAGCAATTTTTTATACAAAAATATATTGGAAATATACTTGCAAAAAAGATAATAATAAGTTAAAATAATTTATAGATAGTAAAGGGTTGATTTAAGTGGAAACTGAAAATAAAGTTTTACAAGTTCCTATTGAGGATATAATACCAAACCGTTTTCAACCACGGTTGTCTTTTGATGAAAATTCTTTGAAAGAATTAGCTGATTCAATTAAACAACATGGTATAATTCAACCTTTAGTATTAAGACGAGTAGCGGATAAGTATGAAATAATTGCTGGTGAAAGAAGATATAAAGCGGCAATGATGGCCGGTTTAGCGTCAGTTCCTGCAGTTTTAGCTAATCTTGATGATAATACCAGTGCCGAAGTAGCTATTGTAGAAAATGTGCAAAGAAAAGATTTAACCGCAATAGAAGAAGCAAGATCATACAAAGCCTTACTTGATAAAGGATATATGACTCAAGAAGATTTAGCTAAAAAAATGGGCTTATCACAAGCTGCTGTTTCTAATAAATTACGATTATTAAATCTTGATGAAAGTGTTCAAGATGCAATATTGAACGAAAAAATATCTGAAAGACATGCGCGTAGTTTATTAAAAATCAAAGATTTAGAAGAACAAAAGAAAATGTTAAATAGAATAATTACAGAAAGATTAACAGTTCGTCAATTAGAGGAGGAAATAAAGAAAATGAATATAGAAGAACCTGTAGCAACTGCTCCGGTTGAAGAAAAACCAATAGAAGAATCAACTGTGGAAACTGAATCAGTAGCTCCAATGCAAGGTGAAGAAAAGCCAAAAACATTTGGTAGCATATTTACTTCTTCAAATCCTTCTCAAATACCTAATAAATTCTTTAATTTCTTAGAAGATGAAGCGGTAAATATGACAATGGAAGAACCTAGTACTCCAAATGTTGCTAGTGAACCATCTGTAACTAATACTGAATCACCAGTTGCACCTACTGCCCCAGTTGAGCCAGTAGCTCCAAGTGTCACAGTAGAAGAACCAGAAGAAATTGAAATGTTAGATTTCATAACACCAGAGGAACCAAAGAGTAGTTATGTAGATGAAGTTAAAACTAAAATAAATGATTTAAATTTAGATTTATCTAAAGTAACAATAACGGATGAAGATACATTAACCGAACATATAATAAAAATTAGCATTAAAAAAGATTAATTAAGAAATTTCCTAATTAATCTTTTTTCTTTTCTTATTTTTCTTTGGTTGTTCTTTGGTTTCTATTTCAATTGTTTCTTTCTTTTCTTCTGCTTTACCTTCGGGAATACCACCAGTTTTAAGTTTATCACTTGAAACTATTATATAATTTACTATTTCCATTATTGAATAAATTATAATGATTAAACCTAAACTTGAAAATACTAAATTAGAATATAGAATAACATATAAACCAATACCAATTATGATTAAACTAACTATTAAACTAGCAATAAATCTTGAACTTTTTTTATCATCAATACTAGCTAAATTAATTATTCTATTTATTCCTACAATTAGTATTAAGGCACCTATTAAGAATCTAACAAATTGTTCAACAGCACTTGATAAGAAGATAAATATTAAACCAATAACTATTAAGAGAATACCCGGAATACATAATTTATTAGATATGGTATTATCTTTTCCTTTTTGATAACTAAAATAAATTATTTTCCATATCCCATATATTAATAATAAAGTGCCTAACACATATGAGATAACTATAGTAACTAAATCTGGTCTAGTAAATAAAATAACTCCAATAATTAAAGAAATAATTGCACTAATAATATTGGGTGTAAAACTAACAAATACTTTCATAACGTCACTTCCTATTTAAAATTATAATCTTTTTTTCTTTAATAAGCAACTAAATTAATTACTTGCATTAACATATTGATCTAATTTATATCCTGGTTCAGTACCTTTTACAAAATAATACATAGCCATTTTCCCTTTATCATTAGTTGTCTCTCCACTTACAGCATCAAGAGGTATCCCAACAATATTTTTAGGTGTTTCATACCACGATATTTCTTTATCTTTGGTAATATCTTCAATGGTATCAGCCCAAATATTACGTGCGCTTCTTCTTATTTCTTGGGTAACATTTTTATCTTCATCATAACCCATCCAAGTTAACATCAAAACATCTGGATTATAGCCAACAATCCAATAATCAGCATTGCTAGTTCCCGTTTTAATAGCATATTTATTAGTTAATTTTTGAGCGATAGTTAAGGCTGTCGGGGTAGTATAATCAATAAATTTAGCATTAGTAGTATTTGCTAACATTTCATTTAAGATATAAGTATAATTAGGATTTAAAACTAATTTATTTTCTTTTTTTCTTTCATATAAGATATGACCATCCAAATCTTCAACTTTTTCAATAAAGTAGGTTTCTCGTTTATAACCCATTGAAGCAAAAGTGGCATATCCATTGGCATAATCTAAAATATTTAATTCCGTGGTTCCTAAAGGTAAAGAGGCATTTTCTTGAAATTTTTCTTTTATCCCAGTTCTATTAGCTACTTCAATCATTTTATCAACCCCTAAAAATAGATTAGTTTTAACTGCATAAATGTTATCCGAAAAGGCTACGGCTGCAGCCATTGTAATATTTTTATTCGCGTATAAATCGCCAGCGTTCGTAGGATTATAAGTTTTTCCATCAGATAAATTGAAGGTTGTGGCTTCACTTGAAAAAGAAGACGCCATAGTTAAGTTATTTTCTAAAGCGGCATAATAAAGAAATGTTTTCATTGTTGACCCAACTTGTCTTTTACTAGAAATAGCTCGGTTATATTGACTAGTTGCATAATTCATTCCTCCGGTTAAGGCTTCAACTGCTCCTGTATGCGGATTTACAATAACACTTGCAATTTGGGCATCATCATTAGTTTTATTTTTTAATATATTTTCTTCTAATTTGGTTTGCATATCCATATCCAAAGTGGTATATATTTTTAAACCTCCCGAATCAATAAAAGATTTAGGTATTTCATTTAAACTTTCTAATTCATTTAAAACAGCATCTTGATAATACATTAACATTTGTAAATTATTATCTTTTCTTTCTCCATAGATTTCAATTTTTTCTTTAAATAAATTATTTTTTTCTTCCTCGGTAATAAAACCATTTTTAACCATCGCATCGGCTACTAAATTAGCCCGTGTAATACAAGCATCATAATTAGATATAGGATTATATTTACTTGGATTTTTAGGAATACCAGCAAGAATTATAGCTTCTTCTAAAGTTAAATCTTTGGGCTTTTTATTAAAGTAAAAACTCGCAGCATTAACTATCCCCAAATTACCTTGACCATAATTGATAGTATTTAAGTAACCAGCTAAAATATCATTTTTATCATAATGGACTTCTAATTCTAAAGTTAAAAAAGCTTCTTCAATTTTTCTTGACCAAGTTTTACCAAAATCTAAATATAAGTTTTTAATATATTGTTGAGAAATAGTTGATGCTCCTTGAACAATTCCTTTATTTTTAATATTTAAATACATGGCTTTCGCAATTCTTAAATAATCAAAGCCATTATGTTTATAAAAATTTTTATCTTCAATGGCAATAACAGCATTTATTAAATTAGGACTAATTTCCTCAATATTAGCCCATTCATTGGTACTTGAACCTTGATAAACTAAGTTTTCATTATTATCATAAATATATAAAGAACCACTGGTTTTTAAATCTAATTTTGGGCTTAAATAAGCATAAATATATAGACCTGTTAGACAAATAAAGAATGATATAACTAGAAATATTGTTGATTTAAAACTAAACTTCAAGAAACGCATATTACCACCTAAGAATTATTATGGATGTAATTACCATTTTTTAAACTGAAAATTGCATAATAATATAAAATGTGCTATTATTTATAAAAAATAGGAAGGGTAAAAATGAATGGCAGAGTAGGACAAATTATTAGATATTATGTAAGATATATAGTTCTTTTATTAATATTTAAAAATATTCATTATTTATTACCAATTAGTCTTGATAGTTTAAGTGGCTGGTATACTCTAGCCTATATTCCTATATGTTACTTAGTAGTTAGATTTATGTTTATTTATGATTTAGAAAAAAATAATTATTTAAAAAAATATTATTTAGTTCCCATATTTATAGGTTATACTATTTTTAATTTTCTTTTCAGTATGCCTATAATTTATGATATTTGTATTATCTTATTTTTAATAATTTTAAGAGGTCCATTGGTTGTCGATGAACTAGAAACTTGGAAAAATATTGCTACCACTTTAAATAATCGCAAATAATGGCAATTTTTTCTTGCGTTTTATTAGATACATGCTATAATGTTTTAGAAAAAGCAAGGAGGATATATCCTTATGTTTTTAAAAGTTTATCATGGCTGTAAAATTGCAGTAAAGGAAAATTTAGAAAATTATGAGTATAAAAGAGCTGAATTTTTACGTTTTACTGATGAATATGGGAACCACTTTATTGATTTAAAAAACAAAAAATATAAAAAAAATGATAAAGATATTATATTTACTATTGATTTTGTTAATAATTTAGGTATAATCATTGTGAATGGAGATAAAGAATTTAATTTTGATACGAAATGTTATTTAAAAGAAACTGCAAGGAAAATAACATTACAATATAAAATGGATGAAGAAATAATAAAAATAGAAATTGATTTGGAAGAGTGACGAGATGAAAGATAAACTGATAGCCTTAATTACAAGTTATTTGAATGAGAAAAATATTACTGGTATTGCTGTTGATGTTGAAAAACCTAAAATCGCGGAAAATGGTGATTTTTCAAGTAATATTGCTTTAAAATTAGCTAAAGTACTTGGTAAAAATCCAATGGAAATAGCTAGTAACATTGCTAGTTTTTTTAATGAAGATTTATTAAAAGAAAACTCTATTACAAAAATAGAAATCAAAAATCCCGGCTTTATTAATTTTTTTGTTAGTAAAGACTATCTTGTAGAAAACATAAATGAAGTTTTAAAAGAAAAAGAAAAATATGGTAGTTCCAATATTGGTAAAGGTAAAAAATATAATATTGAATTTGTTAGTGCTAATCCGACCGGAATTCTTCATTTAGGTAATGCTCGGGGTGGTGCTTATGGTGATTCTCTTGCTCGTATTTTAAAATTTTCTGGTTATGATGTAACCAAAGAATATTATGTTAATGATGCGGGAAATCAAATAAATAATTTAGCCCTTTCCATTCAAGCTCGTTATTTAGAAAAATGTGGATTACCAAATGAAATGCCCGAGGGTGGATATTTTGGTAAAGAAATAGTTGCTATCGCGGAAAAACTTTATCAAGAAAATAAAGATAAGTTAGTAGATGAAAGCTTAGATTATTTTAAAAAATTAGGAACCGAAGAACTATTACAAAATATTATTGATGATTTAAAAACTTATCGTATAGAATATGATAAATTTACTAGTGAAAAATCAATCACGGAAGAATATAGTATTTCTGAATTACTAAATAATTTAAAAGAAAAAGGGTATACTTATGAAAAAGATGGAGCCTTATGGTTTAAATGTAGTGACTTACTTGATGATAAAGACCATGTTTTACAAAAAGAAGATGGCTCTTATACATACTTAGTTTCGGATATCTTATATCACTATGATAAATACAAACGAGGCTATGACAAAATGATTGATATCTTTGGTACTGACCATCATGGTTATGTAGCTAGATTAAAAAGTAGCATTAAAGTTTTAGATAATGATGAAGAAAAACTAGAAATTAAACTATTACAATTAGTTCGTTTAATTGAAAATGGTGAAGTAGTGAAAATGAGTAAAAGAACTGGTAAAAGTGTAACATTAAAAGAATTAATTGATGAAGTAGGGGTTAATGCTGCTCGTTATTTTTTCTCGAGATACAGTTTGGATACTCAAATGGATTTTGATCTAAATGAAGCCAAAGCCAAATCAAATGAAAATCCCGTTTATTACGTATCTTATGCTTATGCTCGGATATGTTCCATTTTAAAAAATTATCCGGAAGAAATAAAAATTACAAAATATAAGACATTAAATAATGATAGTGCATATAATGTTTTAGAAAAAGTATATGCATTTAGAGAAGTAGTAAAAAATGCGGCATTAAAAGAACTACCTCATTTGATAACACAATATGCCTATGATTTAGCCAGTGAATTTCATACTTTTTATTCTAAAAATAGAATAATCACGGATGATGAAGAGGTCACAAAAGAAAACATAAATTTAATAAAAGCAGTGAAGATAGCACTAGAAAATGCATTAAACTTAATTGGTGTTATCCCACCAGAAAAGATGTAAGGAGGAATTGAAATGAAATTAAATGAAATACCAAAGGAAGAATTAGAATTAATGGGTTATGATGATATTGCTTTTTATGTATTACAAGAATCAGGAAAGAAGATGAAATTACAAGACATTTTCAAAAAAGTTTGTAAGGCATTAGAATTACCAGATGAATATGTGGAAAGTCATATTATGGATTTCTTTGAAGTAATGTCTACAAATAAAAAATTTGTGATGTTAGAAAAGGGATTCTGGGATTTACAATCTCGTCATGTTGCTGATATAGTTATTGAAGATGCGGATGAAGAAATCGAAAATGATATTGAAGATGAAGAAGAAATTGTTGAAGAAACAAATGATGAAGATGAAGATATTTTCTATGATCAAGATGATGAAACTGATGATACCGATGACGATGATTTAGCGGATTTAGTAGTTATTGATAGTAACGAAGAAGATGAACAAAGTTTATAAGAATTAGTTAATAATTCTTTTTTCTTGACAAACAATAGCATTTATATATAATAAAACCTCGTAATATTGAAAATTATATTATTGAGGTTTTATATGGAAGATATTTTTAAAGAAATAAATCCCAAAGAAAATATAATGTTAACTCAAATGTCTAAAAATGATTTGAGAGATTTTTTGAATCTTGTTAATAATTATTTCTTGGAATATCGTACTTCTTTAAATATAGCTGAAGATTTAACTTTTGGTCTAGAAATAGAATGTGATAACTTAAATATTGGCAAAGCTAAAAAAATAATTGTTAAAAATAATGAAAAGTTTGTTAATACTAAAAATGATTGGCAAGTAACAACTGATGCCTCTCTAAATAAAGGTTGTGAAATAAATTCCCCGATTTTAGCAAATGATTGTATAAGTTGGTTACAATTATATGAAGTTTGTAAATCGCTACAAGGTGTTGCTAAAATAAAAAAACAAGCTGCAGCACATGTACACATTGGAGCAAATATTGTAAATGAAAATGTACAAACATTATGGCAATTTTTGCAATTATGGTTTACTTATGAAAAGGTTATTTATCGTTTTGGTTATGGGGAATATTTAACTGCTCGACCTAATATTATTAGTTATGCTTATCCGGTAGCGAGTATTCTTAAAACCCATTACCACCAATTTCAAAGTATTGTAGATAGTGATAGTTCAATGAAAGAATTTTTTGCTTATTTATTTTCTCTACTTCATCGCCAAACTTATAATCGAACGGGACGAAATGAAGCCTTAAATTTTAATAATGTAGTGGATTTTCACTCTTTAAAAAAGAATAATACTATTGAATTTCGTTGTCCCAATGGTACACTTAATCCTATAATTTGGCAAAATAATGTTAATTTATTTGCTTCAATGCTTATTAACACAGATTTATTTCAACCAGATATAATTTTAAAACATCTACAAGAAGAATATCGTGATATTGACATAAATACCTATCAAGAAATTTATTTAGATGAAGCTTTAGAGTTTTGTGATTTAGTTTTTGCACATAATATCGATAAAGTTTATTTTTTACGGCAATATTTGAAAAATTATGAAGTATCTTGCAAACAATTAAAAAAGGCTAAACCATTTACAAAGTAAATTAGTTAAAAAAAGTTTGTTTTTTTCATAATATTTGATAAAATGAAACAAGGAGGAATTCTTATGATTAATCGATTAGAGGCTATAGCCCAAAAATATCAAGAATTATCAGAACAATTAGTTAAGCCCGAAGTACTTAATGATTTTAATATGCTAAAAAAACTATCTAAAGAACAAAGTGATTTAAAAGAAACAGTTGAAACTTATGAAAAATATAAAAAAGTTTTGGATGATTTAGAACAAGCTAAAACAATGGAAAGTGATCCGGAATTACAAGATTTTGCGACAGAGGAAGTTGCTAGATTAACTGCCGAAGAAGAAAAATTAAAATCCGAATTAGAAATATTATTAGTTCCTAAAGATGAAAATGATGGTAAAAATGTTATTATGGAAATAAGAGGAGCTGCTGGTGGCGATGAAGCTAATATTTTCGCTGGAGATTTATTTAGAATGTACTCTTATTATGCTGAAAAAAATGGTTGGAAAATTGAAGTAATGCATGAGGTTGAAGGGGCCAGTGGTGGTTATTCTCAAATTGAATATATGGTAAAAGGCGAAAATGTTTATTCTAAATTAAAATATGAAAGTGGTTCCCATCGCGTTCAAAGAATACCAACAACAGAAACGCAAGGACGAGTTCATACCTCTACGGCAACCGTACTAGTTATGCCTGAAGCTGAAGATGTTAATATAGATATCAAAGAAAGTGATTTAAAAATAGATGTTTACCACTCTTCTGGTGCAGGAGGTCAATCCGTTAATACATCAAATTCGGCCGTAAGAATTACGCACATTCCAACAGGAGTAGTCGTAACTTGTCAAACGGAAAGAAGCCAATTAAAAAATAAAGAAAATGCCATGAAAATGCTTAAAGCAAGAATCTATGATTCCCTATTACAAGAACAAGAAAATGCTATTGATAATGAAAGAAAAACTAAAATAGGTACGGGTGATAGAAGTGAAAAAATTAGAACTTACAATTATCCTCAAAATAGAGTAACGGACCATCGTACTAATTTTTCAATTATGGAATTAGACCGAGTTATGAATGGTAATTTAGATCCAATTATCGATTCTCTAATAACTGAAGATTTAAAATTAAAACTAGCGGGAACAAAAGAAAACAATGACTGATGAAGAATTAATAAAGCGTTACGTGGTAAAGGACTTGCAGACCCAAGCCCTAGCAAAACTCCATGAAGGATATCCCGTTCAATACATAATTGGTGATGTTGAATTTTATAACTCTATTATTAAAGTTAATGAAAACGTTTTGATACCTCGATTTGGTACAGAATTTTTGGTAGAAAAAACCGTTAACTATGCTAAAGAAATGTTTAATAAAAAAATAGATATTATTGATTTAGGTACAGGCAGTGGTTGTATTGCTATTGCTTTAAAAAAAGAACTTGATGCTAACATAACAGCTATTGATATATCTCCGGAGGCTTTAAAACTTGCTAAAGAAAATGCTAAGTTAAATCAAGTTGATATAAAATTTATTGAAGGAGATATAGCTAAAAAACCACAAGGAAAATATGATATTATAATTAGTAATCCCCCATATCTTCCATATGATGGTTTTGTAGAAGAAAAGGTTAAAAAATATGAACCTCATTTAGCTTTATTCGCGACCGATGACGGCATATATTTTTATAAAAAAATCTTAGAGTATAGTAAAGATATTTTAAAGAAAAAATTTTTAATGGCTTTTGAAATCGGTAGTGATGAAAGAGAAGCCTTAACTAAGTTATTAGAGGAACATTATCCTAATTACAAATATGAATTTCAAAAAGATTTCAATAATTTAGATAGATATTTATTCATTTTTAGTGAATAAATATTTTTTTATTGCTCTAAATATAAATAGGTGAGATAAATTGAAAAAAGCAATAATT
>CANPZG010000029.1 GCA_947588765.1 uncultured Bacilli bacterium | reverse complement strand
CGATGATTATTAGGTTGATAAGTTCTTTTCATTATACCTCTCCCTTTCTTTTTAGCCCTTGTATTATAATATTATTTAGGTAATTAAGTCAAGCTAAATTACTATTTTGTTGTAATAAATTTAAAATTAGGTATTGGGTATTAATATATAATAGAGTAGTTTTAGTTATTTTTTTGCTTGTCTATACAAAAAGTTATCAACATAATTAACAACATCAACAAAAATAGAAATCCCCATTGTTTGTTAGTTTGGGGATTTTGTTGATAAAATTTTGTGGATAATGTTGATAAGTTTAAATTTTCCTTATTTTATCTAGTTTATAAGTGTGGATAACTTTGGGGATAACTTATATTTTCGACTTTTTTCTTTTATTTTTGACAAAAATGTATTACAATTTATTTAGGAAGTACAGAGAGTGGGGTGAGGTTTTGAAAACTGACGATTTGTTTGATCAAATATTAATTGAAATTTCCGGTCAAGTTAACTCTAATATGTATACAACTTGGTTTTCAAAACTGAAACTCATTTCAATTGATAGTGATATTGTAAAAATCCAAGTTCCCATGGAAGTTCATAAACAAATGTTGAGCAATCAATATAATCATATAATTGAAAATGCTTTCTTTACGATAACAGGTAAAAATTATAAGTTTGAGTATTACTTAGAAAAAGAATTGCAACAAGAAGAACAACTAATAGAAAATCCAATTGAGGCAAAAGAAAAACTTTTAGAACCAAGAACTGATAGAATAACTTGGAACACGAATTTAAGAAAAGAATATACTTTTGATAATTATATAGTAGGTAGTACAAATAATTTAGCTTATGTTTCAGCGAAAGCTGTTGCGGAAAACCCAGGTGTTCTCCACAATCCATTATTTATATATGGACGAAGTGGACTTGGGAAAACTCATTTAATGCAAGCTATTGGTAACTATATAACAGAACATACAGATTTAAAAGTATTGTATACCTCAAGTTATGATTTTATGAATGAATATGCGAAAATTGCTTCTTTTGATAAAGGAGCTAGCACCATGGAATATGTTACAGAGTTCAAAAATAAATATCGAAATGTGGATGTCTTAATCATTGATGATATTCAATTTTTAGTAGATGCGAAAAGAACGCAAGATGAATTTTTCCAAACCTTTGAAGCCCTCCATCAAGCTAATAAACAAATTATTATCAGTAGTGATCGTAGCCCCGATGATTTAAAAAAGATTGAGGATAGATTAAGAAGTCGTTTTTGGTGGGGATTACCGGTTGATATTTATCCCCCAGATTTTGATTTAAGATGTAATATCATTAAAGCTAAAATTAAAAATACAACGATGGAAAATAAGTTAAATGAAGATATAATCAAATATATTGCTACGAACTGTGTAAATGATGTAAGACACATCGAAGGAACAATTAATCGACTTATTGCTTATACAGCGATGATGGTACCAGAGAAAATAACTTTAGATTTTGCCAAAGAAGCCTTAGTTGATTGTGTAAGTACCAATATGTTTGTTAGTAATAGTATCGAATCTATTCAAAAAACAGTTGCAGATTATTTCAATATAACTGTGAGTGATTTAAAAAGTAAAAAGAAACATTCAAGTGTTGTAAGACCTAGACATATAGCTATGTATTTATGTAGAATGGAAACAGAAGAAAATTTGTCAAAGATAGGTTTTGAGTTTGGAGGTCGAGATCATTCCACTGTATCAACAGCCATTGATAAAATGACAGAAGAAATTAAAAATGATACTAACTTAAAAAAGATTGTGGATGAAATAAAAGATAAGTTAAAATAATGTGGATAAATTTTTAAATGAAATATTAAGAAAAATTGGGAAAAACAAAAAAAGGAAAAGTTATTAACAACAATAACACTATAATAACCATAATAAAAAAAATAAATAATAAAAAAGGAGAGATAAAAATGAAATGGACAATTGAAAAAAATGTATTATTAGATGCTTTAAATAACGTAACAAGAGCATTAACGCAAAGAACAACTATTCCAGTATTAAATGGAATAATGTTTGATATTAGTAAAAAGGGAATTGAATTACTAGCCAGTGATTCCGAACTTACTATTAAAGTATTAATTGATGAAAAAGATGTTAAAAAAATAGAAGGAGAAGGTAAAGTAATCATTCAAAGTAAATTCTTTGTGGAAATGATTAAAAAGATGCCTAGTGATATAATTGACTTTGAAGTCGAAGATACTCAAAAAATAAAAATATCTTCCCCAACCAATACTTATCGTTTAAATGGTTATAATCCGAATGAATATCCAAGTATTACTTTAGAAAAAAATGATAATGTTGTTAAATTAACAGCTAAAACACTAAAAGAAATAATTAATCAAACATCTTATGCTTTATCAAATCAAGAAGTGAGACCATTACTAACTGGTTTAAATATGAAAATTAATGGTGATATTTTAGAATGTATTGCTACTGATTCATATCGTTTATCGAAGAAAAATATTCGTTTAGATAATATTATAGAACAAAGTATCAACATGGTTATTCCTGGTAAAAGTATCATTGAACTAGAAAAGATATTAGACGATGATGAAGAAATTGTAGAAATCTACATCTTTAAAAATAAGATATTATTTGGGTATAAAAATATTTATCTACAAAGTAATTTATTAGATGGAACATATCCTGAAACAAGTCATTTTATTCCAAAAGATTATGCTTATATGATTAATTTAAGTGTACAAGAATTCTTTGATGCTGTTGATAGAGCAGCACTGCTTGCCGAAAACAAAGAAAAGAATATTATTAAAGTAAGAATCAACAATGATGAAATGATTATTTCTTCAGCTTCAAGTGAACTTGGAAATGCCGAAGAAAAAGTTAAAGTTGATTGTAATAATAAAGAAACGATTGATATTTCTTTCAGTTCTAAATATATGATGGATGCTTTAAGAGTAATTAAAGAAGATAATATCTTATTACTTTTAAATAGTGATGATAAACCAATAATTATTAGACCCGTGACGGATGAAAGTCTAATTGAATTAATTTTACCAATTAAGACTTACTAGGCAAATTATGAATAATGATGAAATAATACAGAGATTAAGAAAAACGATTAAAGAATGTAATTTAATATTAGCTGAGTTATTAAAACAAAAAAATAGTCGAACAAAATTGCTAAATAAAAACTTAACTGAAGAGATGCAAAATGCTAAAGAAATTGGAGAAATTAATGACTTGGAAACTAAAAAGTTAATCCTAATGGACTATAAACAATACAAAAAATTAGTATTTACTGAAGAAAGTGAAAAAGTTAGACAAGAAATATTAAATGGAGAAATGATAGATAAAGAAAGAATGTTAAGTTTTCTTCTTTTTCTTGTCTTGTTATTAATCTATAATATTGTAATTATTATCTTTCCTTATCAACTTATTTTAAAAAATATTTTAATTGGATTAGTAATTCTTTTAGGTGGACTAACATTTGCTGAACTTTCAGTAGGGCCAATTCTAGCTATAAACAAACGGGTAAAAGTAAAATTAAATGAAGCACAAGATATAAGAAATAAAGATAATGTAGTTGATTTACAAAACAAAATAGATAACCTACAATTAGAATTACAAAATAAAAGAAAAAATTATCTAAATAAGGATCAAGAGTTAAATGAAATAATTAAAAATCAAAACAAAATGAAGAAATGGTTACTTTTATTTGTGGATTACTTAGATAAAATAAGAGCAAATCAAGAAAATGTGTCTATAAAAGAAGAAGATTTTCTTAAATTTAATGAAGAAAAACAGCAATTAACATTAAAAAAATAAAAAAAATTGCTGTTTTCTACCATATTCGACAAATTTTTCAAAATTAATATGTATAATAGTGTCTTAAATTTTTGGGAGGACCTATGGAATACATTATTAATGAAAAGACTTTTTATTTAATGGAGAAGTATCAAAATATTGAAATTATTGAAGAAAAACAAGTAATTAAATTAAAAAAATCATTACTTAGTTTAATAGATGAGAACTGTAAATATTATGGTAGTAGTTATCAAGGACGAAAAAGTGCTACGAAATATTTAATTGGGATAACTAGTAAAAGACCGATATTTCTAAGTGAAAAGAAGAATATATTACTGTTTCCTATCTATTCTGAACGCAGTCAAGAAAAGAAAATATGGTTTGTTTATAATAATATCTTAAAATATCGGAAAGTTAAAAAATATGTGGAAGTAACATTTAAAAATGGTGAAACATATCTATTTTTGATATCATTTAATGTCTTTAAAAATCAATTTTTAAAGACTAGTGAATTACTAGCCATCATGACCTTGCAAAATTCTTAAAGAAAAGCAATTTTTCTTTTTTTATGCTTTTAATTAACTTTTAAATATGATATAATTATAATGCATATAGGTATACACAAATGCACAAAAATTAAAAATTTGACAAAAAAGAGGCTAAAAATGAAAATTAGCAAATTAAAATTAGTAAATTTTCGTAATTATGAAAATCTAAAAATTAATTTTTCTGATAAGTTAAATATTATTTATGGGGAGAATGGTAGTGGAAAATCTAATTTAGTGGAAGCAATATATTTACTGGCTTTAACTAAATCATTTCGGATTACTAATGATAAGTATCTTATAAATAAAGGAAAAGATAGTACAACTATTGAAGGAAAAATTACCAAAAATAATGATGAATCAGACTATAAAGTTAAAATAAGTACTGAGGGAAAAAAGGTTGAAATTGATAATAACAAAATTAATAAGATAAGTGAGTATATCACCAAAATTCAAGTTATTGTCTTTTATCCCAGTAATACAGAGTTAATTAATGATTCCCCAAGTGAAAGAAGAAAATTATTAAATATCGAAATAAGTCAAATTTTTAAAGAATATTTAATTTTATTAAATAATTATAATAAGATTTTAAAGCAAAGAAATGCCTATTTAAAACAGTTATATTTATATGGTAATGCTTCCCGGGAATATTTAGATATTTTAACAAAAAAGCTCGTGGAATATGGTAAAAGAATCCATAAGTATCGATTAGAGTTTTTAGAAAACTTAAATCAAAATATAACGAAAGTTTATAAAGATATTTTCGAAAGTGGAGAATTAAAAATAAAATATAAATCTTCTTATAATCGAACAGAAAGAGAGCTATTAGAAATATATCGAAAATATTATAGTAAAGAAATGGCTGCTGGAAAAACTTTAATAGGGATACACCATGATGATTTTGAATTTATCTTGGATGGTAACAATATTAAAGAATGGGGTAGCCAAGGGCAATTAAAAAATGCCATACTTTCTTTTAAAATATCGGAAGTTAAGTTAATTAAAGATATCTTAAAAGAGTATCCAATTTTAATCTTAGATGATTTATTTAGTGAGTTAGATGAAAGAAAAATATATAATATTTTAAATATTTTAGATGATAATGTACAAACGTTTATTACAACTACGGAATTGAAATCTATTCCAATTAATGTAGTCGAAAAAAGTAATATTTATCATATACAAAATGGAGAAATAATGGAGGAGAAAGATGAATAAAGAAACACATTACACGGATAGTGATATTCAAGTTTTAGAAGGACTAGAAGCAGTTAGAAAAAGACCAGGGATGTATATAGGAACAACTGGAGAAAAAGGTCTTCATCATTTAGTTTGGGAAATTGTTGATAATGCAGTAGATGAAGCTTTAGCAGGTTTTTGTGATGATATTGAAGTAATTGTTGATAAAGGAAATATTATTGAAGTAAGAGATGATGGAAGGGGCATGCCAACTGGAATTAACAATAAAACCGGTTTATCAACAATTGAAACAATTTTTACCGTATTACATGCTGGTGGTAAATTTGGTGGCGAAGGTTATAAAGTTTCGGGAGGATTACATGGTGTTGGTGCCAGTGTAGTTAATGCTTTAAGTGAATGGTTAGAAGTTACTGTTTATCGTGATGGTAAAATTTATTATCAAAAATTTGAAAATGGAGGAAAACCCACTGAACCTTTAAAAGTTATTGGCGATACTGATACGGATAGAACAGGAACAACTGTTAGATTTAAACCAGATCCTCAAATATTTATCGAAACAACAGTATTTAATTATGATACTTTAGCTAAAAGATTACAAGAAATTTGTTATTTAAATAAAGGTTTAAGAATTATTTTAATTGATAAAAGAGAAGATGAAAAGAAAGATACCTTTTTATATAATGGGGGAATAATTGAATATGTGCAAATGCTTAATAAAAATAAAACTCCATTACATGAAGATATAGTTTATCTTGAAGGAACGGAAGATGGTATTCAATTAGAAGTAGCTTGTCAATATAATGATGGATATATTCCAACTATTTATTCTTATACCAATAATATCAATACTTATGAAGGTGGAACTCACGAAGATGGGGTAAAAAATGCCTTAACTAGAGTAATAAATAATTATGCTAAAAATGCTAAAATAATTAAAGAAGGGGATAATACTTTAACGGGTGATGATGTAAGAGAAGGTCTAACAATGATTATCTCTTGTAAACATCCAGATCCTCAATTTGAAGGTCAAACTAAAACTAAATTAGGAAATATAGAAGTAAGAAAAATTGCTAATGATATATTTTCTAGTGGCTTTGAAAGATATTTATTGGAACACCCTGATATTGCAAGATTAATAATTGATAAATGTTTGACGGCATCACGGGCTCGAATTGCGGCGAAAAAAGCGAGAGAAATGACTCGGAAAAGTGATTTAGATACGCATGTATCTTTCGGGGGAAAACTTGTTGATTGTCAAGAAAAAGATCCATCAGTTTGTGAAATATTCCTAGTCGAAGGGGATAGCGCCGGTGGTTCAGCTATTAAAGGTCGTGATAGTATGACTCAAGCAATCTTACCTTTAAAAGGAAAAATATTGAATGTCGAAAAAGCTAGACTTGATAGAGCATTAAGTAATGATGAAATTAGAACCATAATTACGGCTTTTGGTACAGGAATTGGGCAAGAATTTGATATTGATAAATTAAGATATGACAAAATTATAATAATGACCGATGCCGATGTCGATGGAGAACATATAAGAGTATTATTATTAACTTTATTCTATCGTTTCTTTAGACCAATAGTGGAACAAGGACATGTATATGCAGCAAATCCTCCATTATATTGTATAAAACATGGTAAAACAATCAAATATGTGCTTGATGATAAAGAAAGAGATGAATATATTTCTAAATTAAATGAAAAGAATACTAATTATGTTTTACTTCGAATGAAAGGTTTAGGGGAAATGGACCCTGAAGAATTAAATGAAACAACAATGGATATAAATCATCGTATTTTAAGAAGAATAACAGTTGATGATATTATAGAAGCCGATGCAGCCTTTAATAAATTGATGGGTGAAGAAGTTGAACCTAGAAGAAAATTTATTGAAGATAATGCCTTAAAGGTAGAAAACTTAGATATATAGGAGGTTTTAGTTATGGATGAAGAAAAAGAAGAAGTAATCGAAGAATCAAACAAAGATAGATTAACGGAAAAAAATATTGTTGAAGAAATTGAAAAGTCTTTTCTTGATTATTCAATGAGTGTTATTACATCACGGGCTTTACCAGATTTACGAGATGGATTAAAACCAGTTCACCGAAGAATTTTATTCGATATGTTAGAAAATAGCTTAACTCCTGATAAACAACATCGTAAAAGTGCGACGATAGTTGGGGACGTAATGGGGAAATATCACCCTCATGGTGACTCTTCAATTTATGAAGCAATGGTTAGAATGGCTCAAGATTTTAACTATCGTTATATGTTAGTAGATGGTCATGGTAACTTTGGTAATATTGCGGGTTCCAGTGCTGCTGCTTATCGTTATACCGAAGCAAGACTAGCTAAAATATCAATGGAATTATTAAGAGACATTAATAAAAATACCGTTAATTTCAATAATAACTATGATGATACAAGACAAGAACCCGAAGTATTACCTAGTAGATTTCCTAATATTTTAGTAAATGGAACAATGGGTATTGCCGTTGGTATGGCAACAAATATACCTCCTCATAATTTAAGTGAAGTTATTGATGGTTGTATTGCTGTAATTGATAATCCGGATATTGATACTTTAGGTTTAATGCAAATAATTAAAGGCCCAGATTTTCCAACGGGAGGTATTATTCTTGGTAATTCTGGAATTAAACAAGCTTATGAAACTGGTCGTGGTTCAGTTACTATTCGTAGTAAAGCTACAATTGAAGAAAAAAATGGCCGAAATTACATTATCATTGATGAAGTTCCTTATGGTGTAAATACGGAAGAACTAAAAAATAAAGTAGCTGATTTAGTCCATAGTAAAGTTCTAGAAGGTATTTCTGATTATCACACTGATTTAAAAAATGGGGTAAAAATAACTATTACTTTGAAAAAAGATGCAAATGCGCAAGTTGTTTTAAATAATTTATATAAACATACGGCTTTTCAAAGCAATTTTGGTATTATTTTCTTAATGCTAGATAATGGTGTACCAAGAACATTAGGTTTAAAAGATATTTTGACGAAATATGTCGATTATCAACGCGAAGTAATTATTCGGAGAACTAAGTTTGACTTAGATAAAGATGAAAAAAGAGTTCATATTTTAGAAGGCTTAAAAATCGCTTTAGATAATATTGATGAAGTAATTAAAATTATTCGTGGCGCTTTAGATGATGAAGAAGCCAAAGAAAAATTAATGTCTAAATTTGGCTTAAGTGAAGCCCAAACGGCAGCAATCTTAGAAATGCGCCTAAGAAGATTAACAGGTTTAGAAAGAGATAAGATTGAAAATGAACTTGCTGAATTAATGAAAGAAATTGAATACTTACGTTCTTTACTTGCGGATCCTAAAAAGATTGATCAAGTTATTAAAGATGAATTAACAGAAATTAAAGATAAATATGGTGATGAAAGAAGAACTAAAATTGATTTAACTGCTGTTGATTATATTGAAGATGAATCATTAATTCCAAATGAAGATATCTTAATTGTTTTAACTAATAAAGGTTATATTAAGAGAACTACATCTGATACCTTTAGATCTCAAAGAAGAGGTGGTAAAGGTATTAAAGGAATGCAAACCAACGATGATGATTTTGTTAAAACTATGCTTAACTTATCTAGTCATGATTACGTCATGTTCTTTACAAATAAAGGTAAAGTGTATCGTATTAAAGGTTATGAAATACCTGAATTTAGTCGTCAATCTAAGGGATTACCAGTTATTAACTTATTGCCTTTAGAAAAGGATGAATTAGTAAATGCTGTAATTAAGGTTAACGCTGAAGAAGATACTAAATACTTATTGTTTACAACTAAAAAAGGCGTTGTTAAACGTACTCAAATTGCAGAGTTTGATAATATTAGAACATCAGGAAAAAAATGTATAACCTTACATGCTGATGATGAGTTATTAACAGTTCAAAAAACAAATGGTGATAATCTAGTTCTATTAGGATCTAGTCAAGGTCGAATGGTTAAATTTAAAGAATCAGATATAAGAATAATGGGACGTACAGCAAGTGGCGTAAAAGGAATTAATCTTGGTGATGCTGAATGTATTTGCTGTGAAATTGTTAACGAAGAAGATACAATTTTGTTAGTAACTGAAAAAGGTTATGGTAAACAAACAAAAGTTTGTGACTTTAGACAAACTAAACGTGGAAGTAAGGGCGTTAAGGCATTAAATATTACTGAAAAGAATGGACCAATAGTTGATGCTAAAGTATCATCAGAAAATAAAGATATTGTTCTTATTACAAACTTTGGTATGACAATGAGAATGCCATTAGATCAAGTTAATACTTTAGGCAGAAATGCTCAAGGTGTTAGATTAATGCATTTAAAAGATAATCAAATGATATCATCAGTTAGTCTTGTAGAACATGAAGTTGAAGAAGAAAATGTAGAACAAGAAGTGATTTACACAACTACTGATGTTCAAGACAATATTGATAATACAGCAGAATAGTTGCAATGTTTCACGTGAAACATTGTGATGTAAAAACAATAAAAGAAAAATAATCAAAAGTTATTTTTCTTTTTAATATTTAACTTTAAAAATTATTATGAGTTAGCTTATATAATAATTTTGCAATCATCATTGTAATATTTTTTAATAAGAAATATTACATAAATAAATTTATAAGTTAAAAGATATGTTTCACGTGAAACATATCTTCATAAAATAAAATAAAATAATTTAAATATTCTTGAATTAAAATTGTTTCCAACTATTAACTATAATTTATATGATAATATTATATTATAATTAATTAAAGTAGTAGTAATTTATTTATTATTCAATAAAATTAAAAAACAAATAATATACACTGTAAATAAAAAATATAACTAAAGTTTCACGTGAAACGTATGTATAAAACTATTAACAAAATTTAAACAATGTTAAAATTTTTAAAATAAATTGTAATTTTACTAATAATTTGATAATATATATACGTGCAACAAATATATTGTAACTTGGTCAGAATCGGAAGATAGCAGCCACATCAATCCCTATTTGTGTGCACCTTTTTTTATGAGGAGAACATATGAATAACGAAGAACTAATGAATATAGCAATTAATGAAAGTAATAAGGCTTTAAAAATAAATGAAGTACCAATTGGATGTGTTATAATTCAAAATGGTAAAATTATTGCCAAAGGATACAACAAAAGAGAAAAAAACAATGATTTGTTAGGCCATGCGGAAATTATTACAATAAAAAAAGCATGTAAAAAATTAAAAACTTGGAAATTAGATGATTGTACATTATATGTAACTCTTAAACCATGTTCTATGTGTGAAGCGATAATTAAACAAGCTAGAATCAAAAAAGTCTATTATTTACTTGATAAATTGGACTTTAAAAAGGAATTTTATAAAACTCAATTTGAAAAATTAGATATTCCAAATAATTATCAAAAAACAATTAGTAATTTTTTTGAAAATAAAAGAAAAAACAAGAAAAATATGATATAATTATATTAAATATGGAGGCAACTTATGAGCTATAAAGTTTTATATCGAAAATATCGACCAAATTCTTTTAATGAAGTTGTAGGACAAGAAGCAACTGTTAAAATATTAAAAAATTCTATTATTAATGAAAAAATATCCCATGCGTATCTTTTTTCTGGTCCAAGAGGAACAGGTAAAACCAGTATGGCTAGAATTTTTGCTAAAGCAATCAACTGTGAAAATCCTAGCGATGGCGAAGCATGTGGTAAATGTGTACACTGTTTAAATTTTAATTCTAGTCCTGATATTATTGAAATAGATGCGGCATCTAACAATGGAGTAAACGAGATAAGAGAATTAATAAATAATGTTAAATTAATGCCTAGCTCTTCAAAATATAAAGTTTATATTATTGATGAGGTCCATATGTTAAGCCAAAGTGCATTTAATGCCTTACTTTTAACTTTAGAGGAACCTCCTAATCATATAATATTTATTTTAGCAACAACTAACATTGAAAGTGTTCCAATTACAATATTATCAAGATGTCAAAAGTATGAATTTTTCAAAATAGGCGATGATTTAATAACCGAACATTTAAAATACATATGTGAAAAAGAAAATATTGATTATGATATTGAAGGATTAAAGGAAATAACTACTTTAGCGGATGGTGGCCTTAGAGATGCCTTAAGTATATTAGATCAATTATCCAAGGAAAAAGAAAAAATAAATTTAGATTTAGTTATCCGCGAATTAGGCTCGATATCTCTAGTAAAAATAAAAGAATTAATCAAAGTAATTGATAATAATGATACAGAAAAAGCTTTAAATATTATCGAAGAATTAAAGAAAACAAATTTAAATTATAAAGTTGTAATTAAAAAGATTATTGAGGTATTAAGCTATAAATCAGCATTAATCTTAAAAGATGGTCAAGAAGGATATCTTACATATAGTAAAATAAAAAGAATAATTTTAGAATTAAATGATTCTTTAAATAAAATAAATATTAATGTTAATCCCTATATAATTTTACAAATGATATTATTAGATGGTATGGAATATAATAAAAATATCAGTGTAAAAGAAGAAAAAAATATTGAAGAACAACCTAAAGAAGATATACAAGAAGAACCAAAAGAAGAACCAGAAATAAAAGAAAAAAAGAATGAAGAAATATCCACAAAAACAGAAAATAAGAAAGAAATTAATTATCAAAAATTAAAAGAAATTAGAGTAAATAATTGTTTTGTTGGTGCTGATAAAAGTATTTTAGCAACAGTAAAAAATAATTGGGTGGAATTTATAGAAAAAATTGATGCTCCATTCAAAGGATTACTGGCTGATGTAAATCCTGTAGCAGCTTCAAACCAAAATGTTATTTTAGCAACAAGCATTACTCATCAAAGCGAAGAAATAAATGAAAATATCGAAAATATTGCTAAAGAATTCAAAAAGAAATTTAATGGTGAATATAAATTTATTTGTTTAAGTGATGAAGAATGGCAAAAAGCTCGTAATGATTACATAAAAAAGATTAACTCTGGATATAAATATGAAATTCAAAGTGAAGAAATGGAAAAATCTAATAATTCTGAATTAGAAAAAATAGCAAATGATTTATTTGCTCAAGATAAAATAGAAATAAAATAAGGAGATGAAAAGTATGAATATGCAAAATTTAATGCAACAAGCACAAAGATTACAAAGGGAAATAACAAAAAAGAAGGAAGAAATCGATAATGAAATATTTCCCGGGAAATATGAATGGGTAGAATTATCTTTTAATGGAAAAAAAGAATTGCAAACTTTTAAGATTGTAAAAGAAGGTCCTATTGATGAAGAAGATAAAGAAATGTTAGAAGATATGATTCTTTTAGCTATTAAAGATTCTTTTAAAAAGATTGATGAAGAAACAGAAAAGAAATTAGGTCAATATTCAAGTATGAGTGGGTTAATGTGAAATGGAAAACTCTAGTATTTACCCAGAACCTATTCAAAAATTAATGAATTTTTTTAAAAAATTACCTGGCATTGGAGAGAAGAATGCGGAAAGAATGGCCTTGGCAGCTATTGAACTTGATGAAGAAGATTTAGCCAAACTTTCTGATACAGTTAAAACTTTAAAACAAGATTTAAAACATTGTTCGGTATGTGGACATTTAACTACTAATGATGTTTGTAATATTTGTAGTAATGAAGATCGTGATAAAAATATTATTTGTGTTGTAGAAGATGTGAAGAGTGTTTTTAAATTTGAAAATGTCGGTAATTACAAGGGTGTTTATCATGTATTACATGGTTTAATTTCTCCAATTGAAAATATAGGACCCGAAAATATTAATTTAGGAACCTTAGTCAAAAGAGTAGAAAATTTAAAAAATCCTGAATTGATATTAGCATTAAAGTCTACAGTAGAAGGAGAAACAACAACTCTTTATATCAAAAAAATATTTGAAAAGAAAAAAATAACCATTTCGCGACTTTC
>CANPZG010000028.1 GCA_947588765.1 uncultured Bacilli bacterium | reverse complement strand
TCTTCAACATACATATATCATATCATATTTTTTTAAATTTTTGTACTGTTTTATCACCTCATATCTAATACACAGCAAAAATTTTAAAAAAATTAACAATTTTTACACCGTTCGACAAATTTTTCATATTTAATGTGTTATAGTGATTGTGTTTCAATTAGACAAGGGGGGAAAATTATGATAATCGAAACACAAATTCCAACTTCTTTAGCAAATGATCTTTTATTTAAAGAAGTATTAACTCATCCAGATAATAGAGATAAGTTAATATACTTTTTAGCTACTTTAACTAACTTTACTGAAGATTATTTAAAAAGTAATCTAAAGAAAGTATTATATGAAAATATTTTTCTTAAAACTAAGATAAATGATAAAGCTTATCGAGGAGATGTAGTAATAGAATTAACTAATTTAAAAATTAATCTCGAATGCTATAGTATTTTTGATAAAGCATCATTCATTAAATCTTTATCATATGTCCTAAGAATATATTCAACAGGTATGGAAAGAGGAGATACAGAATATAGTAAGATAGATAAAGTAATAGGAATAAACTTTATCGATAATGTAAATTATAAATTAATAGAAGATAAAGATTATTCAAAAGTAACATTAGTATATGAAAATAAAGCGATAACAGATGCAATAGAACTAGAATTTTATCGCCTTGACAAAATAAGGAATAAAACCTATAATGAGGATGATAAAAAAATGAAATGGTTGAAATTTCTGGGAGCGAAAGATTATGAAGAAAGAAAGACCATAGCAAAGGGGGATAAAAGATTAATGGAACTAAATGAATGGGTAGAAGCCTATATAAATGATGAACATACAAAAGAAGTATATGGAAAATGGGCCGAACAAATTGCCTTAGATAAAGGAATAAGAGTTGGGAAAGAAGAAGGCATCAAAGAAGGAATAAAAGATACAACTAGTACAATAGCTAGAGAAATGATAAAAGGAAATGAATCAATTGATAAAATTCAAAAATATACAAATCTTTCTTTAAAAGAAATAAATGAATTAAAAAAAGAAATGAATTAACATTTTTTTTAAGTTGCAGCTGGAATAACTTCTATATTACTATCATATTTTTGAATAACATTTTTATAAGTAGTATATACATTTTGATAATCAGGTAAATATTTACTGGTTATTTTACTAAATGGAACAACTTTATAATATTTATCAGTTTCGTTACGATAAGTAAATATTAAATCAACTTTTAAATCATTAATATCTATATTATTTGATTTATCTTTTTCAATATTAACCATTGCAAATGCTCCAACCGCTCCTTTATAACCGATAGAGCTATATAATTCTATTTGATTAGAGATAAAGTTACCTAAGGAATAAATTACTAAAGTATCACCTTTCCATTCAATAGGTTGTAAACAGTGAGGATGATTACCTATAACAATATCGACTCCTAGACTAGCTAAATATTCAGCTTGACTTTTTTGGGTAGCAGTTGGTTCTAATTGATACTCTACACCCCAGTGCATAGCCACGATTAATACATCAACTTTATCTCTTAAGGCTTCAATATCTCTTTTAGCTAGTTCATCGCTATAAACACTAACTAAATATTCTTTACCACTTGGAACATTTATCCCATTTGTTCCATAAGTATAAGAAAGTAGGGCATAAGTAATATTATTTTTTTCCATTATTTGATAATTTTTTTGATTTTCCAAACTATCAGCGGTCCCATTAAACATAATGTTATCTTGGCCTCGCCAGTAATTTAAACTATTTATTACGCCATTTTCTTTCGCATCAAAAGCATGATTGGAAGCTAAACTAACCATATTAAATCCAGCATCAACCATCGCATCACCATATTCACTTGGAACACTAAAAACGGGATAGAAGGTATAATGTCCGGGAGTACCAAATGGTGTTTCTTGATTATAGTATGCTAAATCAAAACTCTTAACGTAATCTTTTATTTCGGATAAATAAGGTTTAAAATCATAGCCATCATTAGTTTGGGCATATAACGCTAATTGATTATGTATTAAACCATCACCAGTCATTAATAAACTAAGTTTCGATTCTTGTGCCTCTTCTGGTGTATTATCATTACTTGGGACATTTTCTTTGGAAGGAACATCTTCTTGATGATTAAATTTTTTATAATATAAAGCCCCACCAACAATAATTAATAAAAACAATATAAAAATAGAAAAACGCATTAATTTCTTTTTTACTTTTCTTTTTAATTTTGTCATAATATTATCCTTTTAAAATATTATATATTTCTTCTTTATCATGTTTAGGGTCTTTACTTATAAAATTAGGCAATAAATGTAAATGATAATGTTTAACTTTTTGATCATCGCCATAGTTAACAAGTAAAGTTAAAGATTCTTTGTTTAATTTTTCCATTAAAATTTTACTATATTTTTGCGCTACCTTATTAATATGTAAAATTAATTCTTCAGGTATTTCAGTAAAATCAGTATAATGTTTCTTCGGAATAATTAGAGAATGGCCATCAACATCCGGAAAAGCATCCATGATAACCATTACTAAATCATCTTCATATAAAACATTAGCGTCTATTTCCTTATTCGCTATTTTACAAAATATACAATCCATTTTCTTCACCATCTTAAGTATAACAAAAACTTTAGTTTTTTTCAAAAAAATATGTTTTGAGTATACATTTACCTAGATAAAGCATAAATTATGGTAAGGGGTGAATATCATGGCTTTTAAAGAAATTGTGACGAAAGCTGTTGTAGGTAAAGCAAAGAAAACTAGTAGTAATGACTTTACAATGACTACTGATGAAGTACCTAATACTGTTTTAGGTTGTTGGGTTATTAATCATAACTTTACAGGAACTAAGGGGGACAATAAAGTTAATATAAATGGTTCATATGATGTTAATGTTTGGTACTCATATGATACGGATAGTAAAACAGCTGTAGCTACTAAAAAATATAATTATAGTGATTCAATGGTTGTTCCTTTAAAAGATGATGCTAAAATAACTAATGCATCGGAAATAATAGTTAGATGTTTAAAACAACCTACAGTTTCAAATGTAAATATTGAAAATGGTGTTGTAAAATTAAATATTGAAAAAGAATTAGGGGTTGAAATAGTAGGTGATACCAAAGTTAAAATTAATGTAGAAGATGATGAAGATGATTATGTTGAGGTATATGATGAAGGAACAACTGATGAAGCAATAGATAATATTGATGAAGAATATTTAGAAGATACTGACGAAAATTAAGCACAATTAATTGTCCAGAATACTGGACTTTTTTTATGCTAATTTTTTGAAAAAAATCGTAAAAATACTTATTTTTGGTATTGTGAGTTTCATTTATATTTGGTATACTTATTAAGTAATATAATAAAATATGTGCTTATGATAGAAAGGAGAGTGGCATTCCTACCAAAGGCATATATATTAATTATAAAGTTTTATATATTGAAGGAGTGAAATAATGGATAAGAAAAAGCGAAACATTATTATAGCTATTGGTGTGGCGATAATAATTGTTACAATTATTATTCTAGTAAGTACACTTACTAGAAAAGTATATACTATTACTTTTAATAGTAATGGAGGAACGGAAATTAATGCCGTGAAAGTTAAAAAGGATGGTTTATTAGAAAAACCAGAAGATCCAATTAAAGATGGATATGTTTTTGATGGTTGGTTTTATAATGATGAATTATTTGACTTTACAACTAAAATAGAAAAAGATATTACTTTAGAAGCTAGATATTCAGTAGTGTCTGAATTTAATTTAAATACTAATAGTTTAAGTTTAACTGTTGGTGATAGTGCCACGTTAGAGGCTAATGAAAAAGATGGTTTAACATGGCAAAGTTCTATTGAAGAAATCGTTAAAGTAGAAAATGGTAAAGTTACAGCTTTAAAAGAAGGTAATGCTACTATCACAGTTACTAATAAAGATGGTAAGAGAGCTAATTGTGAGGTAACGGTTAGAGAAAAGACAAAAGATGAAGTTGTTGTTACTAAAGTAACTATTACAGGTAAAAAAGAGATGGAAATTGGTAATACTTTAAAATTAACTGCTAAAATAACTCCAAGTGATGCGACAAATAAAAATATAACTTGGACTAGTAGTAATGATACTATAGCTAAAGTTGATAAAAATGGTAAAGTAACTGCTTTAAAAGAAGGAATAGTAACTATTACAGTTACAACTATTAATGGTAAAACAGCAACAATAAAAATAACTATAAGTGCTAAAAAAGAAACTAAACCAGCTGATGGTTCAAATAGTGGAACGGGAACAACACCAAGTAGTTCTGGCAATGGTTCAACAAGTGAAAATCCTTCTACAGGTGGTAATTCAGGAAGTGCTGGTGGTAATAATACAGGTAGTGGTTCCACAGGAGGTTCTGGAAATACACAACCAAGTAATCCAGATAAAGATACAACGGTTTCTGTTACCGGTATCGAAGTAAATAAAAAAGAAATTAGTTTATATGTTGGTGATAATGAAACTGTAACCGCTACTGTAAAACCAGATAATGCCACAAATAAAAGTGTTAAATGGTCTATTAAAAGTGGTTCTGATTATGTAAGCGTTAATAATGGAAAAATTACAGGAAAAGCTGCGGGAAATGCTGTGGTTCAAGTTTGTAGCGAAAATGGCAATAAGTGTGCCGAAATAAAAGTTACAGTAAAAGAAAAAATTCAAGAAAAAGTTGAGGTTAAAGGTGTTAGTTTAAGTGGAGCAACTAGTGTAAATGTTGGTTCAACTATTACCTTAACTGTCAACTTTAATCCAAGTAATGCTACGAATAAAAAATACACATGTACTGGGGATAATGATAGTGTTGCTACTGTAAGCTCTGATTGTAAAGTAAAAGGGGTAGATGATGGTGATGTAACAATTACAGTTACAACTGAAGATGGGCACTATACAGCAACCCATAAAGTAACGGTAAAATCGATTTATCTTGTACAATTTAAGCCTGATTATATTAAGGGTAGTAGCGAAATTGCTGGTTACAACGTAACAGTTTACAAAAATAAAGTGGAATGGAATGATTATGCATCTTTAACTATAAATGGTAAAAATAAAACTGCAAAATATCTACTTAAAACTGAGGTTCCAGAAAATTTGTCAACTATAAAATTAAATTTCAAAAATGGTATTTCTGTAGATGTGCCAGTAACATATAATTAAATTAAATTTGGAGGTAAAAAATATGAAAAAGTTTAGGAAATATATATTATTAAGTTTAGTATTATTTTTAATTAGTATTATGAGCGTTTGTGCTATGGAAACTAAAACTAATTTAAAAACATTAGGAGATATGGTACAAGAAAGTGATGGATCAACATCATTTTATATAATTGGAAAATATGTTTTTACGGCCAATTATATTCGTGAAAATTCATTAAGTCTTCAAGATATAATGCTTGCGGCACGAAGTATTGATTTATCAGGTGGTGATGGTGAAACTAATAAAACTGAAGCATATAATAAAATGAGCATTCAATCAGTTTCTGCAGTTCAAGATATAACTGGTGCCATTACGGGATGGGAATTTGAATCTAATCTTGTTGGAAAAACTACATTAGATGAGACTGCAATTTTAGATGTTAAATATATTGGTTATGAAGAAACGAATGAAGTCTTTACAGTAACTTTTAAAGATGAAGATAATTCTGAAATAGAAATCCAATATGTTATTAATCAAAAATATGCTTCATCACCAAAATTAAAAGAAAAAAAAGGATATGATTTTAAAGGCTGGCTTAAATGTACAACCGATGATTGTGAAGCTACTACTGAAGAATTTGATTTAGAATCTACTAAAATTACGAGTAATATTACTTTAAAAGCTAAATGGGAAAAACATAAATATACTGTAACATT
This sequence comes from uncultured Bacilli bacterium, assembly GCA_947588765.1. Taxonomy (GTDB): domain Bacteria; phylum Bacillota_I; class Bacilli_A; order RF39; family UBA660; genus Onthocola_B. The sequence goes on along the minus strand of CANPZG010000028.1, from coordinate 7,734 downwards.
TGATAAAGATAATAATGAAGAAAAAATAAATGAAAAAGTAGAATATGAGAATCATTTATCTAGACCTCAACCAGATCCAACTAAAGAAGGATATAATTTTGTAGGTTGGTTTAAATGTAACGATGCTAATTGTGAAACTACAGCATTAGAACAATTTAAGTTTGAAGATACATTAATAACAGAAGATATTACTCTAAAAGCCAAATGGGAAATCAAAAAATTTACAGTTAGCTTTGATAAAAATCAAGCTACAAGTGATGATATTGAAAACCAAACTATTGAATATGATAAAACAGCAAGTGAACCTACTCCTAAACCAACTAGAGATGGTTATAAATTTTTAGGCTGGTTTAAATGCGCTACCCCTGATAGTTGTGATAATATTGAAAGTGAACAAACAGCATTTGATTTTGGAACGAAAATAAAAGAAAATACAAAATTACAAGCTAAATGGGAAAAAATAACTTATACTGTAACTTTTAAAGGGATGATAGATGATACAGCTGATGATAGATTTGTTCAAGATAAAAAAACAATAACCGTAGAATATCCATATAATATAACAAAAGATCAAATGCCAATCACTGAACAAGAAGGATATAATTTTATAAATTGGTATGATTCGGAAAATCATGTAATAACATTAGATACCGAATCTTACTATGTTAACAAAGATACTGAAATAACTGGTAAATGGGAAACTAAAAAATTAACTATATTATTTAAAAATTTTGATAAAACTAATTATCGAGCTTTTGGTGTAGATTATAATAAATCAATTCCCGATGGTTCTTATGATGCTTTAGATCGGGAAAGTAAAGTAGAATACAATAGTTATAAATTTTTAGGTTGGTTTAAGTGTACTGTTTCAAATAATTGTGATAATATTGAAAGTGAACAAACGCCATTTGATTTTGAAAAAGACGGTCAAAATGTTAAAGAAGATATGACTTTTGTTGCTAAATATGATCAAATAGTTAATACTACAGAAATTATGAGTGATTTTACGGAAAAATTAAAAAGTGATGATTTTTCTGCTTTCATTAGCGATAATAATATAACATTTAATGTTTTAAAACCTGATGCAAATTTACAAACTAATTTTGATAATTTTGTAAATAAAATAAAAAATATAATCAAAGTAACTAATGTTAAGAATGTTACAATTTCTTATAGTGGCGAAGATCATATTTTAGAAAATCCTGAAACTGACTTAGAAACTATGATTAAAAAATTAAGTGGTAATAAAACTAGTTTAGGGGATGCTCATTTTTCAGATTTGCAAAATAAAACATTCAATATTAAATTAACTTTAGAAACTAATTGTTATAGTAACAATGGAAATAATGAAGAAAGTTATGAAGTAACATTTAAAACCGAAAATTTTGTTTATATCAATGGCGAAAAAGATTTACTAGATAATTTAACTAGTGATAAAGAACTTGTCATTACAGATTCGTTTAATATTACAAAAAAAATTACAATAGATCATAATCTTACTATTGATGGTAAGGGTCAAACTTTAACATCTACAATTACAGGTGAAAAATATACTTTTGATATTATTTCTGGAAATGTAACTATTAAAGATTTAACATTAAAAATTGATACTTTATTACCATCTGAATACGATAAAAAAGAACAAAAATCTAAAAATGAAACAATAAAAAATACTATTGGCTTTAAAGTTGGTACAGATGCTAATTTAATGATAACTAATGTAATTGTCAATGGTAGTAAGACAATAAATCAAGACGAATTAACTATTGTTGGTGAAAGTATGCCTGTCCCTGAAAATTATAGTAGTACTAATGTAGTTATTAATGAAAATGCAGCAATTGAGCTAGAAGGAACATTAAGTGGTAGTGGTCTAACATATACATCTGAAATTTATGGTAGTCCGGCAGTTTTAGCCAAAGAAAATGCTAAAATGAATCTTGGAAAGATGAATCGGCAAACTTATATATTTAATATTAAGGAAAGAAAAGATTCTACAACTGAAGCGTATGATGATTATGATAGAGTTACAAAATTTGTACATTACTATGGAAATTATGATAACTCATATGCGACTACAGTTTTATATATTTATGGTCGAAATATGATGCCATTCTTTTATCTATATAATGAAAAACTAATTGAACCAGTAGCATTTAAAGAAAATGGTAATTATAATATTGATAAAGATGGAAAAAAATTTACTGGCTGGCGTATTAACTCTCAACCAGTAACTAGTGAAGATCTCATTAATAAAAAAATAGAAAATGGCAATGGAATAAATGTAGTTGCTCAATATAATAAATAAAATTAATTAATATATGTGTCAATAAAAATTAGTTGACACATATATTTTATTATGTTATATTAATTAAGTAATTAAAGGAGGGAAAAAATTATGGCAGTTAAATTAAGATTAAAAAGAATGGGTGCTAAACAAAAACCTTTTTATAGAATAGTTGCTGCAGATTCAAGAAGTCCTAGAGATGGTCGTTTTATTGAAACAGTTGGAACTTATGATCCAATTAAAAAACCCGCTATTATAACTATTGATGAAGAAAAAGTTATGAAATGGTTAGGTAATGGAGCAGAACCAACTGATACTGTAAGAAGTATCTTAAAACAACAAGGTATTATGGCCAAATTTACAGCTTCTAAAGTAAAATCTTCTAAAAAAGAAACTAAAACAGAAGAAAAGAAAGAAATTGTAAAAAAGGAAACTCCTAAAACAGCAACTAAAAAGACTACAACTACGAAAAAAACTACAACTAAAAAAGAAGGTAAATAATGAAAACATTAGTAGAATTTACGGAATTTCTAGTTAAAGGTTTATGTAAACAACCGGAATTAGTTAAAGTTGAATGTTTTGAATCAGATGATGAAGCAATTATGTTAGAAATTATTGTCCCTAGTGATGATATGGCAAATGTCATTGGTCGTAATGGTAAAATGATTTCCGCTATTAGAACTTTAATTCAAGCTCATAGTGCTTTAAATGATAATAAAAAAGTTAAAGTAAATGTTGATTCATTTTAAGAAGAACTCTTTTTATAAGAGTTTTTTAAATACCTAAAAGTTTTGATTACTTTTAAGAAATTCTCTTAGCATTTTCGTTAAAGCTCTTTTTTCAATACGCGATACATAACTTCTAGATATTTTTAATTCTTTGGCAATTTCTTTTTGCGTTTTTTCTTTAGTATTATCTAAACCATATCTTTTTTTTATTATTTCTTTTTCTCGTGTAGAGAGTAGTCCTAAATATTTTTTTAATAAATTAACATTATCTTTAATATGAATTTCATCTAAGATATCCGGGGCATCATCTTTTAATATATCAATTAAATTAATTTCATTGCCTTCTTTATCATAACCAATAGAATCATTTAAACTAACAACATTACTGGTATTTTTATTAGAACGAAAAAACATTAAAATTTCGTTTTGAATACATCTCGCGGCATAGGTAGTTATTTTAGTCTTTTTATTATCCTTATAGGTATCTATTCCTTTAATTAGACCAATGGTCCCAATACTAATTAAATCATCCGTACAAGTATCTTTATTATCGAATTTTTTAACAATATGAGCAACTAATCTTAAATTATGTTCAATAAGTTTATTTCGAGCATCAATATTACCTTCTAGCATTTCTTTAATACATTTAGCTTCTTCTTCATCAGTTAAAGGCTCGGGAAAGACATTATTAGAGTAACTTCCAGTGAAAAACATTAAATTTTTAATAATACTAATTAAATTAAAAAACATAAAACACATCCTCTAGTAATATATATTTAAAAAAATAATATTTATTAAAAAGATAATACGTTGTATAATAATTATGGAGGATATATGGAAAACATAATAAGCAATTTTAACATTGAAGGGGAAATGATTAATTGTGAAGAAATAAATACGGGGATTATTAATAGTACTTATATTGTCTCCATGAAACAACAAGATGGAACAATCATGAAATACTTATTACAAAAGATAAATGCGAAAGTATTTAATGAACCTAGTATTTTAATGAAAAATATAGAGAATATTACTAATTATTTAGAAATGCAAATGCGTAAAAATCATGATGATGTTCATCAAGTATTAAAAGTTATTCATACTAAAAATGGTAAATCATTATGTAATATAAAAAAAGAATCAGGAGAAAGAGATTACTATCGGGTATATAAATATATTGATGGAGCGATATCTTATGATGATTCTAAAGACCGTAATGTAATATATTATACGGGCAAAGCTTTTGGTAATTTTCAAAAATTATTAAAGGATTATCCAATTAAAAGACTAACAGAAACTATTAAAGATTTTCATGATACAGAAAAAAGATATAATAAATTAATGGATGATATTATTATTGATTCCGAAGATCGAGTAAATGAAGTTGCTCCCGAAATAGTGTTTTTACTTAAACATGAAGAATATTATTCTTTAATAATGGATGAACTAGGAACACCAGCAATTCCTTTAAGAGTAACGCATAATGATACAAAGGTTAATAATGTTTTAATGAATAAAGATGCTAGTGATTTTCTAGCTGTTATTGATTTAGATACAGTTATGCCCGGAAGTATGTTATTTGACTATGGGGATGGTGTTAGATCAACAGCTTCAACAGCGAAAGAAGATGAAGTTGACTTATCTAAAATAAGCCTTGATTTAGACCTATTTGAAGCTTATACTGATGGTTACTTATCTGAAATGGCGGAATATCTAACTTATGAAGAAGTTAACTTAATGGCTGATGCGATTCGCATTATTACTTTGGAACTTGCTATAAGATTTTTAAATGACTATATTAATGGAGATACTTACTTTAAAACTGATTATGAAAAACATAATTTAAATCGGGCAAGAAATCAAATTGCTTTAGTTAAAGATATTGAATTAAAAATGGATTATATGAAAAACTATGTTCAAGAATGTTATGAAAAACATATAAAGAGTAAAAAGGGTAATAGTCGAAGAAGAAAGTAAATTAAAAGAGACAATTTCAAATGATTGTCTCTTATTTTTTTATTCTAAATCAGTACTTCCACCAGTATCATGATTTTGATTTTCATCAGTATCTGTATTATCATCTGTACTTGGTGTACCATCTATTATATCATCAATATTAGTATCAATATTTGTCGTAACTGTAATATTTAAACCATCACTCATATTACTACTAAATTTAGAATAAGCACTTTTTATAACATAAGTATTAGTACCACTGGCAGGATTATTTATAATATAATTTGAAGCTTCCGTTCTACCAATATAACCTAAATTACCATTAGCATCTTTAATATATATTTGATATCCTAAAGAACCAATAACACTATTATTATAAGCGATTCTCTTGTTATAGTAATCAATTGCGTGTCCACCATAATATGTATTAAAATGTTCCGTTAGATAATCAGCATCAATTGCACTTGGAGTAGCAATTGGATTCCAACTTAAACTTAATGTTGTACCATTAAAGTGATAACTACCATTTGTTGGATTAGCTAATTTATCATAACGAGGAGATACTTCAGTAGGTTCAGCTCCTACTTTAAAGATATCTGTTACTTTCATATCACTTGGGGTATAAGCACTTGGTAATTGTGCTGGGAATGTTTCATTTTCGACAGTTACTTCCGTAATTCCATCCGGAACGGTAAATCTTTTATTTTTAGAGAATATTTTTGGAGCTATTTGTCTCATTATTTCAGTACGATATTTACCTCCGGATGTAACATTCATATGATAATCCGCTGTTACTCTTTCATAACCAACCCATAGGCCGATTACATATTCAGGACTATAACTCATATCCCATGCATCAATGGTAGCATTATCTGGTAGATTATATTTATCTCTAGCAGTTGGGTCCAAGGTTGGAGTACCAGTTTTTGATGCGATATCCGTACCCGATACACTATAATTACCACCAGTATGGAAATTAGTTTGAGCATACATTAAAATACTATTTATCATATAAGCTGTTTCTTCACTCATAACTTGAACTTTTTCATATTTATGTTCATATACATCTCCAGTTGTTGTCATTTCAACTTTTGTAAATACATAAGGCTTGATATAATATCCACCTCGAGCAAAGGCTCCATAAGCAGCACTCATTTCTAATGGATTAGTTCCATCGAAACCACCAATTGCTGCCGATTCATATAATGTTTTACCATAATCAATGCCTAAACTATGAACGAAATCAGCTATATATTGTTCACCTTTTTCTTTAACTACTGCTTGGAAAGCAAGTAGGGCGGGGATATTTCTTGAACGAGCTAAAGCTGTACGCATAGATATTAAACCTAAATAGTTATTATCAGCATTGGCAATTGGTTGCCCATTGGAATAAGTTGTTTTTTCATCTAAGAATAAATTGTAAGGACTAGCTTCAGGGAAAGCTTCTAGATATGGACCGTAATCCATGAATATTTTAGCAGCTGAACCGGGTTGTTTTTTAGTAGCTGTAGCAAAGTCAGTCCGAATGCCATTAATAGTTCGACCTCCGGATAAACCAACTACGGAACCATTTTCCGTACTAGTAACTACTACACCTTCTTGAAGAACATCATTAGGGAATTTAAATAATTCACCATTTTCTAATTGAATTAGAACATCTTGAACTTTTTTATCAATAGTAGTGTAGATTTTCATAGGATTATTATAAGGGTCAACGTTTAATTCTTGTTTAACTTGTTTAACAACATAATCGACGACTGCGCTACTTTGTTTGTTATTGAATGAACTATCATTATCATCATGGTTAACTAATAGTGAGGAAATAGGAATCTTTTGAGCATCTTCCTTTTCTTGTTCGGTAATATAACCATGTTGAACCATTAGTTTTAAAACGGTATTTTGTCTATCGGTAATACCTTCAATATTTTTATAAGGATTTAAGGTTCTCGCATTTTGGAACATTCCGGCGATAACTGAGGCTTCCGCGAGCGAAAGGTCGGAAACACTTTTACCAAAGAAATATTGACTGGCTTGTTCGACACCAAAGATACCACCTTCAATATAGATATTCGAATCGGTTGCAAACCATGAAGTATTAACATAAAATTCCATTATTTCTTCTTTAGTATAATTACTTTCTAGTTTAAAGATTGACATATAGATATCGGTAAATTTCCGGATAATACCTTTAATACCAGAAGAATTACGATTGGTATAATCATTTTTGATAACTTGCATGGATAGAGTAGATGCACCCCCAGCTTTATCATTACCAAAAACTTGACCGATTAATGCTTTACTAAAACGAGCGACATCTAAACCAGTATGTTGGAAAAATCTTGAGTCCTCAGTTGCTACAATTGCATCCACTAATACTTGAGGTAAATCATCATAAGTAACTAATACCCGGTTTTCCCCGCCATATCTTGTCATTTCTGAGCCATCAGCATAATAAATTATGGTTGGTTCTTTTTTATATAGCTTATCTCTATTAAATTCGGGCGCGGTAATAATAATATATAAAGCAAAGACTAAAATACCCGTAACAAAGATAATACCTAAACTTAAAAGCACAATCCAAATATTAACTTTAAAATTAAATTTAAATTTTTTCTTGTTGGTTCCTTCTTTTTCTTTTTTAATTTTAGGCTCCTTAACATTTTTCTTAACTAACTTCAATTTTTTCATCTATTTCATCTCCAATTATTCTATCAATTACTTTTAAGTAATCTAATCCTTTTTGAAAACTATATTTTAATTCATAAC
>CANPZG010000027.1 GCA_947588765.1 uncultured Bacilli bacterium | reverse complement strand
CTTATTATCACATTATCGGTTCCTGAAATTTTGATGGCAAATTGGAATAACTGTCACACTTCTATTATAATTGCACACAAAAATAATTAGAAAAATGCATTTTTTCTTTTATTTTCTAATAAATCGCGATATAATTTTTATAAGGAGGAAATATGAAGAAAATGTTTAAAAAATATGGTACAGTTAAATGTATCGGTGGCTTAATGGGAGTATTTGGTTTACTTCTAGCCATTGTATCTATGTTTTTAGGCAAATTTGAAACAGCTCAATTAGTTATGATAGTAATTGCATCTTTATTTATTTTAGTTGGATTATCTATGATGGCATTAGTAATGTTTAAAAAACAAGGTACAGCAAAATGCATTGGTGGCTTAATGGGAGTATTTGGTTTACTTCTAGCTATTGTCGCAATGTTCTTTGGTAAATATGAAGATGCCCAATTAGTTATGAAAATAATGGCTTCATTATTTATATTAGTTGGACTATTTGTAATGGCCTTAATGGCAGAAAAACACAAAACATTTAAAGCTATTGGTTCAATTATCTTATCAACATTTATCATTTCTTGGATTTTACCATATGGTTACATGAATGGCGAACAACTTGTTAATTATGGTATGGGAAGACTTGGTTTATTTGATTTAGGTATTGGACTATACTATGCTGTAAGTTTCACATTTGACAAATTAGTTTTCTTATTTGTTTTATTTGGAGTTTATGGTGTATTATCAAAAACAACTGGCTACCAACAATTAGTTAATTGGTTAGCTAAAAAATTGAAAGGAAAAGAAATTGTAACAGCATTAGTAATGTCATTATTCACTGTAGCATTTACAGTAATGAGTAATCAAGTTTTAATGGCATTAGTATTTGTTCCATTCTTTGCATCAGTTTTAACTAAGATGAAAGTGGAAAAAATTACAACTTTTGCTATTACTTATGGTTCTATTTTAATTGGTATATTAGGTACATTATACGGAACAGAAGCCTTAACTGAATTTAATAGTTATTTAGGTACTACTGTAGAAACTGGCCTAGCATATCGTGGTATTATTTTAGCAGTTGCCTTTGTTTTATATAATTTCTTTATCGTTATGCGTTTAAGAAAATATCAAAACAATCATAGTGCTGAGGTAATGGAAGATCCATTTGAAGTTGAAACGGTTACGAGAAAGAAATTACATTCTTATCCAGTAGTAATTGTCTTTGTTGTAGTTATTGCTTTAGCAGTTTTAGGTTATATTTCATGGACTACAAACTGGAGTTTAGATTTCTTAACAAGATTCCATGAATGGATTACTAATATCACGGTTAAAGACTTCTATAGTTGGGCTTTAAAAGATCCATCTAAATATGCTTTTGGTGAAGACTATACTTTATTTAGTTATTTACTTGGTCAACAAGCTGTAGCTTTAGGTAGTGCTAACTTTGCTATTTACTATTTCATTCCTGTTATGGTTTTAGCAAGTGTTATCTTAGCCGCTATTTACAAGTTAAAAGCTAATGAATATATTGAAGCATTCTTTGATGGAGTTAAAAAAGCTGTTAAACCTGTATTAGTAGTTGTAGCTATTTATTACATCTTTATTCTAGCTTATATGTCACCATTTATTCCAGTTGTAACTAATTGGGTATTAGGTTTGACTAGTTCTCTAAATCCATTCTTAGCATCAATTATGGCCTTCATTACATCAATCTTTAATGCTGATTTTGGTTATACTTCATATTCAGTTGGTTCTTATTTAACTACTGTTTATGCTAATAACTTAGACATAATTCATACAATTTATACTTCAATGTATGGTTTAGTTCAAGTATTCTTACCATCAAGCCTTGTCTTAATGTTAGGCTTAGCATTAAATAACATTGATTATAAATCATGGTTTAAATACATTTGGCTATTTGTCGCTGGAATGTTTGTAATATTAGTAATTTTCTTTATGGTATTACTATATATCTAAAAATAATAATTGACTATTGTGAATTCCACAGTAGTCTTTTTTTGACTTAATTTGTCAAATATGTATCTAATTTTTGAGGAGATTAGCTTAAATTATGAAAAGTGTGATAAAATTAAATTGGTGAAGTTTATGAAAAGTGCTAAGAATATATTAATAGCGTTTATTTTAAATATAAGTTTTTCCCTTATTGAATTAATTGGAGGTTTTATCACGGGTAGTATTGCTATTTTATCTGATTCACTGCATGATGCTGGAGATGCTTTAAGTATTGGTGTTGCTTATTTTTTAGAGAAAAAAAGTAAAAAGAAACCGGATAGTAAATATACTTATGGTTATGTAAGATATTCTGTTTTAGGGAGTATAATTACAACTTTTATTTTATTATTTGGTTCCATTATTGTTATAGTTGAAGCTATTAAAAGATTATTTAATCCTATTACTATAAATTATAATGGGATGATTATTTTAGCTATCTTTGGCGTAATAATTAATTTTTTTGCCGCATATTACACAAAAGATGATGATTCTTTAAATGAAAGGTCCGTTAATTTACATATGCTCGAAGATGTTTTAGGTTGGGTTGTTGTTTTAATTGGTTCTATTTTAATGAAATTAACTAATATATCATATTTTGATTCAATCCTTTCCATTGGGGTAGCCATCTTTATTTTTTATCATGCTTTTCTTAACTTAAAAAAAGTAATTGATTTATTTTTAGAAAAGACACCAAAGGATATTGATATTAAAAAGCTCCAAAAAGAATTATTAAGTATTCCTAAAGTTGAAGATGTGCATCATATTCATATTCGTTCTTTAGATGGTTATAATAATTATGCTACGATGCATGTGGTAATTAAAAAATATGATGAAAAATTAAAAGCAGTTATTAAAGAAAAATTACAAAGTTATAATATCGTTCATTCTACCATTGAATTTGAAACAGAAACAGAAAAATGTTTAGATATTAATTGTAAGGTTAATAAGGAATAGATAAATGAAAGAGTTATTAAGATTTAAAGATAATGCAATTGAATATTATGTTTATTTAAAAAAATCTAGTATAGTTATGGCTAAACAAGAGGATGGTAAAGAAACATATGACCTAACAAACGAGGAAAAAGAACTTGTGTCTTTTGTTTTAGGTAAATTATTTTTAGGTTATAATAGTCGTTATTTAGGTTTAATAAATTATCAAAAGAATGAATACCATCACTTTTATGATTTAAATAATGATTGGCATTATTTTTATACTTGGGAAGGTGTTATACCAGAGATAAAAACATTTATTGATTTAAATTATCGCTATAATAATATGGAAGAATATGTAGCTGTAGAAGAAAAAAGCAATAAAAAAGACAAAAGATTTTTAAAAAGACTTTTAGCCTTTGGTGAAAAAAGTTTAATTGTAATTATTTCTTTAGAAGTTTTATTTATTGCTACCCATTTTAAAGATTTTATTAATAATGTTAAGTTTTACTATATTGAACCGGCGAAAGCTAAAATAGTAGAAGTAGAAAAAAAGAATGATTTAACAGTTAATGAAGTTTTAGATATAATTGAAAATAATGATAATTTAACTTTAGAAGAAAAGAAAAATTTAATGCAATATACGGATTTTTTCGCCGATAAGTTACCTTATGTAGATCAAGATGATCTTGTTGATAGTCTAACAAATATGAAAATAAATTATTATGAAGACCAAGAAGGAATTATAAGAGGTTCTTGGCATCCCGCTGGTTTTGATATGTATAATATTAAAATATTTGATAGTGTTAGTACTAAAGAACATTTAGATGAATCGGATTATAGTGTTTTAAGACATGAATTTTTTCATACCTTTACCAAGAAAGCAAAAAACTTTAATTTGGGAACAGGCTTTTATGAATTTACCAATAGAGTATTTGCTAATGAATATAATTATGATGAATATTATGATGGTAGTTATCATTTTTTAGAAAGCTGTGGTTATTTATTTTTAGAATTATTTGATAGTGAGGTTGTAAAAGAGTTCCATGCTCAAGGCGATTATAAAGTTCTTGCAGAACAATTATATAAAATTATTCCGGATAGTAGTAAAGCCATAAATGCTTTAAGTAAAATGGATACTTTAAATACTTTATATTTTGATTTAAATACGGAAGAAAATGAAGAGAAAAAAGAAGAAATGACTAAAGAATTTAATGAAATAAAATTAAGTTTAAAAAATGATTTAAGAGTCTATTATGAGGCTAAATATCAAAAAGATATAACCAGTAATTTATATGATTATTATTTGTATAATCCGGATGAGGCTATAAACGAATATAAAGAGTTACATCCCGAAGTAAATATTGTTAATTTAGATATTGATCGATTTAAAATTCATCTTAATGAAAGAAAACATCTCGGTGAATATTCAATGCTTGCAATTTATCGTGATGAAGAAAATGTTAAACATGCTTATTATATTCCCATGGAAGAAATCGAAAAAGGAATTAGTCGATAAGTTAGAATTATTTTCTAACTTTTTCTATTTTTATAGTGTATCCTAAAGGGCCTAAAATACTTAATAAAGACTTGATAGTAGGAGAACTACTACCATTTTCAATTCTTGCTATTTTAGTTCTTGATACTTTAGAATATTTAGAAAATAAATCTTGCGTTAAATTATTTTCTTTCCTAAATCTAATAAACTCTTTGATAAATATTTGATTTAATTCCTCTGGATTATATGAGGTTTCAATATAGTTAATATCATAGTCCATATGCTTCACCATAATTATTGTATCATATTTGTTACAAAAAGTGTCAAGTATTATTGAATTATCGCACTTTTTATTATATAGTTTAGGTATAGTAGAGGGAGGAAGTTATGACAAAAGAAGAACTTTCAAGATTAAAAGAAAAAATAGAATTGTTAAAAACTGCTGATAGTCGAGAAAAAGATTTATATTTAAGAGCTATTTCATTGGACTATGCATCTGAAATGAAAGGTTACCCATCAATTGATAAACCTTGGTTAAAATGGTTTAAAGAGGATTGTATTGGTTTACCTTTTATTGAAACGAGTGCTTATGATTATTTCTTAGAAATGACTAAAAATTTTCCACAAAGCACTATTTTATTAGAGTATTATGGAAGAAATTATACAATATCTGATATAAAAAGAGAAGTAGAATATTATATTAAATGTTTTTCTGCTATGGGGCTAAAAAAAGGGAATGTTGTCTCTTTTGTAATGTTAGATGTTCCCGAAGTATTATTTATGTGGTATGCTTTAACATCTTTAGGTGTTGTTTCTAATATGATAAAGTTTGATGAAAGCGGCGAACGAATTAAATATATGACAGAACTTACAAATTCAAAATATATTTTTGCAACTTCAGTTCCCTTTATAATAAAAAATGTTAAGGATGCTCTAGAAGATAATAATATTGTAGAAAAAGTTATAACTTTAGAAGTAACCGAAGCATTACCATTGCCTCTTAAAACAAGGATGTTATTTGAAGAATTAAAATTAAGCCATGAATTAAAACAAAATATAAAAGATAATGGCAATTTAAAACAAATGGCTAAAGATATGAAAAAGACTATGTCTGATTTGAAAAAAAGTAAAAATCAAGTTAACGAATTGATTAATGATGATACCAGATTTTTAACATTTAAGAAGTGGAAAGAATCTTTAACAATTAAAGATCAAGTACCTATTGTATCTAAAAATGGAAATGATATTGCAACAATTGTTTATACTGGAGGCACAACTGGAAAACCTAAAGGTGTTAAATTATCTAATAATAATTTAAATGCTGCTGCTCATGCAATTCACTATGGTGATGATACATTTTCTTTAGGAAATAGTGCTTTAAATATTTTACCACCTGCAATTGCATATTTCTTTAACTCCACTCATGGCAATTTTTGTGGAGGAGTAAAAGTAATATTAATATCTCATTTTACAGTAGAAGAATATCCTTATTTAATAAAAAAATATGAACCAAATATATTTATGGCTGGACCAATTTTGCTTGAAAAGATTCGTAAAGCTAATATTATAAAAGATGCATCATTTATGAAAGCACCTATTTCTGGAGGAGATAAATTATATGAAGATGAAGAAGAAGCTTGGAATAAAATTTATCCTCTTGTTCATCAAGGTTGGGGTATGAGCGAAGCATCAGCTGCTTCATCATATGCTAAAACAAATTCCTATAAATTTGGTAGTATTGGTGTTCCTCTTTTAACAGTAATGGTATCTGTTTTTGATTATGGTACAGATATAGAATTACCTTATAATCAAATAGGAGAACTTTGCGTAACTGGACCAACAATAATGCAAGGTTATTTTGATAATGAAGAAGAAACAAAAAAGGTTTTAAAATTGCATCGTGATGGTCGTATCTGGTTACATACTGATGATTTAGGTTTTATGGATGAAGAAGGTCATATTTTCCACCGTGGTAGAGCTAAAAGAATGCTTACAAGAAATGGCAATAAAGTATGGTTAACTGAAATAGAAGATTTAGCAAGTAAAAATCCTAATGTTGATAAATGTTGTTGCGTGAAATGTGAAGATAGTGAAGAAAGAGAAGTTCCGGTTTTACATTTAGTTTTAAATGAAAATAGCGATTCAATAGAAACTGTCGTAAATGAGATAAAAAAAGAAATAAAAGAAAAGTTAGGCAATAATTATATACCAAAATTTTATGTTTTGCGTGATGATTTAATTTATAGTACAGTTAATAAAAAATGTGATTTCAAAGAACTAGAAAAAGAAAATATTTTTGATTTAAACAATTTTGAACAAAATGGTGATATAATTAAAAAGATAGAAGATATTAAGTTAGTTAGAAAATAAAAAATAAAAAGAATAGAGAGGTAAAAATGAATAGTATATATTTAACTATTTTTGGGTTGATATTTTTGATACTTTTGGTAATAGTGTATTTTTCAAAAAAAAGAGTAAATTATATAGAAAATAAAGTTTATAGTTTTTTAATAATTTCATCATTGATTGGAACTATTATTGAAGTTATAAGTTATATACTTGTAGTAAATGGTATAAATGGAAATTCATTGCTCTATGCTATAGTAATGAAATTACTATTTGAAAACTTCTTTATTTGGATGTCATTATTCTTATTATATTATATTCTCATAGCATTAAAAGCTAAAGAACATAATGTTAAAAAAATAATAAATATTTATATTATAAGTGTAATTTTGATAACATTAATTGTAACTTTCTTACCTTTGAATGTAATTGACACTAATGGAATGCTTTTGCCTAAAGGACCAGCAGTAGATATATTATACTTATTATATGGATTATGTTTTCTAATAATTATATTTATTTTATTAAAAAATTTGAAAAATATTAGAAACAAAAGATATGTTCCTTTAATAATTATATTGTTAGTATTTTCCTTTGTAGTTGTTATGCAAAATATAAATCCAGAAATAATTTTGTTAAGTCCATCTTCAGCTTTTGTAACATTTCTAATGTATTTTACTATTGAAAATCCTGATGTTAAAATGATTGAACAATTAAATGTAGCACGGGAACAAGCTGATAAAGCCAATAAAGCTAAAACGGAATTTTTATCAAATATGAGTCATGAAATAAGGACTCCCCTTAATGCTATTGTTGGTTTTAGTAATATTTTATTAGAAGATGAAGATGTACCTGAAAAGTCAAAAGATGAAATAAAAGATATTGTTATGGCTAGCGATAATTTACTAGAAATAGTAAATGGTATATTAGATATTTCTAAGATTGAAGCTAATAAAATAGAAATAGTTAATAATGAATATAGTATAAAAAAAGTATTAGATGATTTAGTAGCTTTAACTAAAGGAAGAATTGCCGAAAAGCCTTTAGAGTTTAAAGTTAATATTGATGAAACTATACCTCCAGTATTATATGGAGATAGTCAAAGAATTAAACAAATATGTGTTAATATTTTAACTAATGCAGTTAAGTATACTAAAGAAGGTTGGATAGAATTAAAAGTTAGTCATATTAAAATTGATAATATTTGCAGATTAATAATTTCCGTAGAAGATACTGGTATTGGTATTAAAGAAGGAAACATTGATAAATTATTTGATAAATTTGAAAGATTAGATTTAAATGATAATGTGACTATTGAAGGAACTGGTTTAGGTTTAGCTATCACTAAAAAATTAGTTGATTTGATGGGTGGTAAAATTGTAGTGCAAAGTGTTTTTGGCAAAGGTTCTCGTTTTACTGTTTCCTTAGATCAAAGAATAGTAGAAAATCCAACTATTGCTTTAGATGATATACCAGAAACTAAGAGTGAAGAAATAAAAGTTGAAGGTAAAAAAGTATTAATTGTTGATGATAATAAAATTAATATTAAAGTAGCCGAAAGATTATTAGATAATTATAGTGTATTACATGATAGCGTTGAAAGTGGTTTAGATTGTATTAATAAAATAAAAGAAGGCAATAAATATGATTTAATTTTAATGGATGATATGATGCCTAAAATGAGTGGAACGGAAGCTTTCCATGAACTAGAAAAAATCCCTGGTTTTAATGTTCCAGTTATTGCTTTAACAGCAAATGCCTTGACAGGAATGAAAGAAAAATACTTGTCGGAAGGTTTTAGTGATTATTTAGCTAAACCAATTAATAAAGATGAACTAAATAGAATAATAAATACATTTTTAAATCAAGAATAGAAAGGAAGAGTGATTTTGATGAAAGATGTAAATATATTAATTAATGCCGGAGTAGATGTTAAAAAAAGTTTAGAGTTATTTGGGGATATGGAAACCTATAATGAAACTTTAGAAACTTTTTTACAAGAAATTGAACCAAAGTTACAAAAAATTAAGGAATTTAAAGAAATAGGGGATATGGCTAATTATGCAATCCTAGTGCATTCTCTAAAAAGTGATGCTCGTTATTTTGGTTTTGATAACCTCGCAGATATCGCTTATAAACATGAATTAGAAAGTAAAGCTAATCATATGTATTTTGTTACGGAAAATTATGATGAATTAATTACGGAAGCACGAAAAATAGTTAATTTAGTTAAAAAATATTTTGGTAGAGAATACGCCGAAGAACAAATTAATGTGGAAGTTAAAGCCAAAGATAAAGCCATATTAGTTGTTGATGATTCTAATATTATTCGAAGTTTTATTAATAAAATATTTAAAGATGATTATGATGTTATCATTGCTAATGATGGCAAAGAAGCTTTAAATATTATCGATAATCCCGATGAAAGAAAAAGAATTAAAGCCATGTTATTAGATTTAAATATGCCTAATGTTGATGGCTTTGAAGTTTTAGATATATTCCAACAAAAAGATTTATTTAAAACTATTCCGGTATCTATTATAACTGGGGTTGATGATAAAGAATCTGTAGCTAAAGCATTCAAATATCCAATTGTTGATATGTTAACTAAGCCATTTAATGAAAGAGATGTTAAAGCTATTTTAGAAAAAACTTTAAATAGTATTTTATAATTATTTAACAAGTGCTTGATTTTCTTTTATTTATGGAATATTATAAATAAAAAGGAGGAAAATATGAAATACCCTAGTGGATCAATTCATTTAGAAAGTTTAGGTGCCGAACCAGATTATAGTGATTTTGAAGGACATGTTACTAGAAGAAGATATCACGATCCTTTGTCTTATTGTGCAAATAGTGATTTATTTCGAATACCAAGTAAATTATGGGGTCAAAGAAAATTATCTGATGAAGAATATAGGTTTCAAGCAGATGTTATAGAAAAATTTTGTAGTGGTGATGAAAGAATACCAGTACGAAAAAGAAAACTTTAAATAGGTATTTTATAATTATTTACTTGACATAATCACTTTAAAGTAGTAGATTATTAATATCTTTTTAAAGAGGTATTTATGGGTAAAATATTAGTTGAAAATATTCTTAATTTAAAAAGTATTATAATTAATGATTTAGTGTGGGAATAAAACGGTAGATTTGAACTGCCGTTTTTCTTTTTAGGAGGGTATATGGATTTAGAAAAATTATTAGAAAATGTGGAAAGTTATAATATTACGGATATTGAAAAGATAAAGAAGGCTTATCAATATGCATATAATTTACATGATGGGCAATTTCGGCAAAGTGGAGAACCATATATCATCCATCCTTTGAATGTTGCTTATATTTTATCTGAATTACACGCTGATAGTGATACTTTATGTGCTGGTTTACTTCATGATACTTTAGAGGATACTAATACTACTAAAGAAGATATTGCTCATGAATTTAATCCCACGATTGCGAGTTTAGTGGATGGCGTAACTAAATTAAGTAAAATGAATTTTTCAAGTAAACAAGATTTAAATATGGCTAATACTCGTAAGATAATTTTAGGTTTAATCGAAGACGTACGAATTATTTTAATTAAACTAGCTGATAGACTCCATAACATGCGAACTTTAGAATATAAATCCGAATTTAAACAAAAAGAAAACTCCGTGGAAACGATGGAAATATTTGTTCCTTTAGCTTATTATTTAGGTACCTATCGTATTAAACAAGAATTAGAGGACCGTTCTTTTTACTATTTAGACCGAGAAATGTATGAAAAAATAGCGAAAAAGAAAGAAAAAATAACTAAAGAAAGCGATGATGCTTTAAAAGAAATGGTTACAACTATTGATACGTTACTTACTAAAGAACAAATAGAACATGCCTTAAAGGTTAGAACTAAAAACATATATGGAATTTATAAAGCTTTAAATAAGGGGCAAAAAATAACTGATATTCATGATTTATTATCTTTAAAAGTAATGGTTGAAAGCATTAAAGATTGTTATTTAACTTTAGGTTTAATTCATGGAGTATATCATCCAATTAATTATCGTTTTAAAGATTATATTGTTAGTCCTAAAACTAATATGTATCAATCATTACATACAACTTTATTTGGCCCTAAGGAAAAATTAGTGCAAACGCAAATTAGAACCTTTGATATGGATAAAATAGCATCTTTTGGTTTAGCTACCTACTGGGATATGGCATCAACTGATGCCAGAATAAAAATGCAAGAAGATTTAAAAAATAAATATCAATTCTTTAAATCTCTCGAAGATATTAATAGTAGCTTTAATGATAATAAAGAATTTGTGTCTCGCATAAAAGCGGAACTTTTCGCAGATAAAGTTTATGTTTATACTATGAAAGGGGAAACATTAGAATTACCTAAAGGCGCTACAGTTGTTGATTTTGCTTATAAAATACATAGCCAAATAGGAAATAAAATGATTGGAGCTATAGTTAATAATGAATATGTACCATTTGATTATGTTTTAAATAACAATGACCGAGTTAGAATTATTACCGATGAATTAGCGATGGGACCAAAACCAGAATGGTTAGAATGTAGTAAAACTAGTACCGCTCGAAAAAAGATTAAAGAATTTTTACGTTAAACTAAATTCTATTTTCAAAAAAATAAAAATATAGTAAAATATTAAAGGGATTATTAAGGAGGAATGTTATGAAAAGAGATATATTTATAGGTGGGGCATGGCCTTATGCTAATTACTATTTACATATTGGTCATTTAGCAGCCCTTTTACCAGGTGATGTTATAGCGAAATATTATCGCTTAAATGGGGATAATGTTATTTATGTTTCTGGTTCTGATTGTCATGGAACGCCTATTACTGAAAGAGCCAAAAAAGAAAATACTGAACCTAGGGCTATTGCTAGTCATTATCATGAAGAATTTGTCAAAACTTTTGATAGATTAGGTTTTGAATACGATAAATACTCAAAAACAATGGATGATAGTCATAAAAAACAAGTACAAGAATATTTTTTACGTTTATTAGATAATGGTTATATTTATGAAAAAGAAGAACCCGAAGATTATTGTGAGGTTTGCGCTACTTTTTTATCTGATAGGGAAATAGTGGGTGTTTGTCCTAACTGTGGTGGCAAAAGTACTGGCGATCAATGTGAAGAATGTTTATCAAGTCTAAACAGTAGCGAAGTATTAGATAAACATTGTAAAACATGTGGTTCTAAAACAGTTATGAAAAATAATAAACATTTATATTTTAAATTACCAGTATTTGAAAAAGAACTTCAAGAATTAATTAATAAAAATAAAGATACATGGCGTAAAAATGCCTTGGGTGAAGCTCAAAAATATATTGATATGGGTTTAGTAGATCGGGCTGCTACAAGACAATTAAGTTGGGGAATTGATGTTCCCGTTAAAGGCTATGAAGATAAAAAAATTTATGTATGGATTGAAGCTGTTTTAGGTTACCTGACAGTAGGTCATGATGTGGCCGAATCTCGTGGGGTGGATTTCCAAAAATTTATCAGTGATGATAATAAAAATTTAAGAACTTATTATGTTCATGGCAAAGATAATATTCCTTTTCATACCACAATTTATCCGGCTTTAGAGTTAGGTTTAAAATTAAATTATCGCTTACCAGATTACATTATTTCTAGTGCTTATGTTAATTTAAATGACGAAAAGATGAGTAAAAGTAAAGGAAACTTAATTACCGCTAATGAATTATTAGAGGAATTTCCAAGAGATACCATAAGATATTATTTTATTGCCAATGGTCCCGAAACCAAAGATATAAATTGTTCTATTCCTGATATTATTCAAGTTCATAATAAATTTTTAGTTGGGGTATTAGGTAATTTTGTTAATCGTAATTTATCATTTATTATGAAAAAATTTGAGGGAGTAATTACGGCCGGCAAAGTCGATGAAAAAATTAAAGATGCTACGAAAAAAGAATATGAAGTAGTGGGTTCCTTAATTGAAAAAGGTGAGTTAAAAAGTGCTTTAAACCATATCATGGAATATGTTAGTTTAGGTAATAAATATTATGATGAAAGTGAACCGTGGGTTAAAGTAAAAGAAAATATCGAAGAATTTAATAATATTACTTATACTTGTGTTTATATGATGGCTAATATTGCTAATTTGATTGCGCCAATTTTGATGGATACAGCTGTTAAAATAAAAGAAATCTTAAATTTAAAAGATTTAAGTTGGCATGAAGTAGAATTAAATGGTGATATTACTTTAAAAGAAGTACCTTTATTATTTAATCGAATTGATGAAAAGTAAGAATATAATATAAAGGTGGTACAATGAAACAAAGAAATGAAATAATAATGTATTCCATATTTGTTGTTTTAGGTTTGGTTATTATTGTTCTTTTAGTTTTTTCTAACAAAAATGAAGTTTATGAAAATAATATTAAACAAAATACCGAAGAAGTAGAGCAAACAGAAGAATCAACACCAGAAGTTGATGATGAAAGTGATAAAGAAGATATAACTAAAAATGATGAAACCAATGCTAACACTAATAATCAAACAACAAATACAACAACGGAAACATCAAAGCCTAGTAGCAGTAGCAATAATAATAATAATAATAGTGAAAAACCAACAACTAATTCTTCAACTAATCAAACTACTTCTAAACCTACTGAATCAACAACAACTGATAAAAATAATAGTAGTAATGGTAGTAGTAGCAGTGGCAGTACTTCTTCCAATGAAGAACAAACAACATATAGTGAAAAAGACATCGCGGTAATTACTGAATTAAATACTTTAGAAAAAAATACAGATGAACTACTTGCTAGTAATGATAAAAGTATTGGAGATAAAGCCAAAGGAATATTTATTGACCTTGTAGATTTTTGTTTTTATGATGGTGAAATTAAAGGTTACACTTTTAATGAACTAACAGATAAAGGAAAATCTCAAGTTTTAAAAATAGTTAATCGCATTGACGAAAAGATTGAAAAGAAATTTCCTAATTACAAAGATAATATTAATGCTAAAGTAAGTAAAGCTTTAAATAAAATGAGTGAATTAATTAAAAAAGGTGCTAATAACTTAAATGAATTTGCTTTAGATAAATTAGGAGTAGAATATTATAATAATATGATTGAAGAAAAAGATGAATTAGTTAAATATACTAAAAATGCCTTAAATTTATTTAAAAACTTTGGCTCTAGTCTTTGGAACAAGACGACAACTAAACTAAAAGATTGGTATGAAAATTTTAAAAAGGAAAATAGTTAAATTTTTCTTTTTTTTAATTAATTTTAATGTTATAATGTTCTTATAATAGAAAGAGGTAGAGGATATATGAAAGAAAAAAATAAGAAAATTTTAAATTTAGCAATTATTGGTGGCTTAATAATTTGCTTAGTAGTAGTTTTAATAATCGTATATTTAGAAAAGCCAAAAATGGAAGGTAATAATACGGAAACTCCTAATACACCAACTGATAATCAAACATCAACTGATACAGAAAATATTGATAAAGTATTAGAAGATTATGATTATTATTGTAAAATGACTGAAGTAGCGGAAGAAACTATTACAACTTATTATGAAAATATAAAAGTAGATGGGGATAGAGTTTTAAAGACTCAAAGCTCTATGTTAGTTGATTTTAGCAGTGAAGATAGTTACAATAAAGCTAAGGAAAATCCTGAATATAAAAATGGTAAATTTGATGATGAAGCTAGAAATGTTCATTATACTATAGGAGGAACAATAGATTTTACTAAATCAGAAACTGGTGGCGAAAGTTTTACTTATTATGAAGATCTAAAAAAATCTTTTGAAGATTTAGGTTATTTATGTAAACCATATGATAGAAATATAAGTGAAGAATAAAAAATAAGGCTTTTGAAATAAAAAGTCTTTTTACAGTATTAATAAAAAATAAATAATAAAGAAAGTAGTTGATATAATGAAGAATAAAAAAGGCTTTGTATTTATAGAAACAATAATAACAATAGTATTCTTAGCAGCAGCCCTACTAGT
>CANPZG010000026.1 GCA_947588765.1 uncultured Bacilli bacterium | reverse complement strand
GATGCAACAAGAGGAGAAAAATTCGGAACATTAGAAGCGGGAGACTCATCATATCGTTATAGCGGTTCATATGAAAAGGTAAATAACTATATATGTTTAGGAACAAATTGTAGTAGTAATAAAGATAACCTATTTAGAATCGTAGGAACTTTTGGAAAAGATGGAATAAAAGTAGTAAAAGCTGACTATGCTAATAAAGAATTACTAGGTGCAGGAAAAACAAAACCGGAAGGTGATGCATCTGAAGCTGATCCAACAACTTATGGTTCTTATGCCAGTGCTGTATATAAAGAAGGTTCAGGAAATAATGAAGAAAAAGATGGATTTACTCATAGATATAAAGGTTTATTAGACCATGTAGATAGATATAGATGGCAAGAAAATGGAACTGATAAAACAGCTGCTGATTGGAAAACATCATTATTAAATAAAATACATTTAAATAATGTTTATTATAATAAAATAGAAGAACCATATCAAAGTTTAATAAAGGAACATACTTGGATATGGGGAAATGATAATGCAACATGGAACAATATAGCCATAGGAACAAATGCCAAATCAGTATATGACAATGAAATTGGTGAAAATTCAATAACAAATCAAAAAACTGATAATGAAAATATAGGATTATTATATGTAAGTGATTACTTATATGGAGCAGCACCAAGTAATTGGAATAAGAAACCATATACAGGAACATGGAACTATACAAGTGATGGAACAAAAAAAGATAAATTTAGTAATCCAGTGGGAAGTTTTAATGCAAAAGAAATAGATAATGATTACCGCTCAGTTACAGATAGTAACTGGTTATATATGGGCTTATGGGAATGGTTAATAACTCAAAGACACGATTATACCAATGGAACCGAGTTTCCTGTCTTTGCGTTCATTGTGTCTGCGGCCGGTAATGTCAGCCACTACTACGTCGGCACGGACACGCGTGTGGTCCGCCCGTCCTTTTATCTCGAATCTAACGCGAAATATAAAAGTGGAACTGGCACAGCCAGTGACCCATACGTGTTAGATATTGCTTAAGCAAGGCTTGTCTTCGTGCCTTCACGGTACGAGGCAAGCCCCCACCTTAATCCAGATATAGGGTATTCTTTTAGTTAAAACGGATTGATTTTGTTTCCTGTCAATGCGTTCAATGTGAATGCAACCGGTAATGTCAACAACAACTACGTCGGCACGAACACGAATGTGGTCCGCCCGAGACCTTTAATTATCCAGAAATTATGAGATTAAGGTTTTATAGTGTGTGAGTTAAAGGACATAGAATATCCTTGGCTTAGCCTAAAGAAGAAATATAGATGGTAAAGCATACGTGCTTTACCTACAACTATATTAAGAAAGAAAGAGAGATATATGAAAGAAAACAGAGTAGAAATTTATAAATCAGGTACATTCTTTAATGTATATGGTGATAGCGGTTTAATATTATATATTTTACTTGGATATAAATATATTGAACCTAAAAAATCTGTAGGCTTTCCAGCTTCAGCTCTTTCCAAAGTTATGAATGCCTTAGAAAATGCTCAAATAAGTTATATTATTTATGATAAATCTACTATTATTGGAGAATATAAAGGCATAAACAAAAATTATAAAAAGTATATCAATGATGCTCTTAAAAATTTGGAAATTGAAAAGAGATTAAATAGACTAACAGAAATTATTAATAAAATGAGTTTAAAAGAATTAGAAAAATTGATAGAAACAATCGAAAATGGAAAATTTTAAAAAAGAAATAATTAAAAGAGAAAAGTTTTATATATTAAATAGTGTTAAAAATTTTATTTTTGATATGGAAAAACTTGTAATCACTTTTCCTAAGAAAGATTTTATTTCTCGTAATTTACTTTATAACGATGCCTTAAATTTATTAGAAATAATATATAAAGCAAATTATGAAAAAGATATTAATAAGAAACATAATTATCAAATTGAGGCCTTAGCCAAAGTAAATAAAATAGATTTTTATATCGAAAGAGCTTATAAATTAAAATATATAAGTGAACAACAATGTATAAAAAATTGTAATAAATTAGATAGAATAAATAGAATGCTATATAGTTGGTGTAATAATGCTAGTGAATATAAATGATTTACTAAATGTATATGAAAATGAAATTAGTAAAAATATTAAAAATAAAAAGCAAGTAATGAATTTTGAAATTAATAAAATGCAAAATATTAGTAAAATTATGCTTATGCTTCAAAAGGGAGAAGTAGGGCATAAAAAATATAATATTTTTTTAATTTATGAACCAAAATGCCGTTTAATAATGAGTTTGCCAATTTTAGATAAAACAATTAATCATTATTTAACTAGATATATATTAGAACCTAAATTAACTAAATATTTAGATTTTCGTAATTGTGCTACAAGAAAAAACATGGGAACTGACTATGGTGTTAAGCTTGTAAAAAAATATCTAAATATTATGAAAAATAAATATCCAAAATTTTATGTTTTAAAATTGGATATTCAAAAATATTTTTATAATATAAATCATGAAGTATTGAAAGATGAATTGAAAGATATATTAAATGATTACGAATATAATTTAATAACTCAAATAATTGATAGTACTAATGCTTCATATATTAATGAAACTATAGATAAAATATGTTTAAATAGAAAATATAATATACCTAGATATGAATATAATAAAGGTTTACCTATTGGTAATATGACTAGTCAATTTCTTTCAATTTTTTATTTGAGTGGATTAGATCATTATATTATTCATAATTTAAAATGTAAGTATTATGTAAGATATATGGATGATTTTATTATTATGCATAATGATTATAATTATTTAAAAGAAGTTAGAGATAAAATTGTTTATTTACTGAAAGATAAATATAAATTAAATGTTAATTTAAAGAAAACAAATATTACGAAAGAAAAAGAATTTTTTCCTTTTTTAGGTTATTCATATAAAGTAGTAAATAATAAAATAATTACTAAAATAAGAAGAGCAAATTATGAAAAGATAAAGAAAAGAATAAAAAAATTGAAATATGATTTTGATAAAGGAAATATAGACTATAATAATTTATTTTGCTCGGTTATGACTTATATGCATAGTTATAAGTACGCTAATAATATTAAAATAAAAAGTATAATTAATAAATATATATTTGATGATTAATAGATACTTATTTTTTAAAAAGTTATTTCCTAAGTACATTATATTTATAGAGAAAAATGGGAAATATATTACATTAAATAATGAAGATAAATTAATAAAATATGCAAAAGAAGGTAAAATTAATTATATTTTGGTTAGCGAAAAAAATGATGTTAAGATAGTTGATGTAGATTCAAATAGATATGACGAATTTTTAATAAAAGAATATTTTATAGAATTAGTAAAAAATAATATAGCAAAGTTTTAAAAGTCAAGAAAAAGTAAGCGACAAAATGCTTACTTTTTTGATGTATTTAGATATATTTCGACAATCTTTTTAACAAATTTAAAAAATTTCAATTAAAAAAAAGGAAATCGAGGGGTAAGGGGATATATATATAAGTGAAGGGGTAAATTTTACCTATATGTTAAATGCTGCGAAAGGAGGAATAATAATGCATCCAAAGGTAAATATTAAATGGTTGTCTTGTAAATATGATCGAGTATTTAAAAGTGTTATGTTAAGTAATAATTATATGTTTTTAAATGCTTTATTAACTGAAATAATAGGAACTAAAGAAGAAGTAATTAATAATTTATCTACAGAGCAAAAAATAACTAATAAAAAGGAAAGAATTAAAGTAATGGATTGTTTAATAGAAACAACTAATGCTTATGTAAATATCGAAGTAAATAGTAAAGTAGATAAAGAAACCAAAATAAGAAACTTTAGTTATATAACAACCTTTTATAATCATAGTACGAAAAGAGGAACAAATTATGATAAACATAAGAAATATTATCAAATCAATCTAAACTATGGAAGCAATGGTACCATAAAAAAATATAATCATTTTATGCAAGATGACCAAGAAAACAAGTACATTGATAATTTACAAATAGTGGAAATAAATATGGACTATTTAAAGAAATTATGGTATGCTAAAGATGAAAGAGTAAATGAATATATTCATGTATTAATGCTATGTTTGGAAAAAGAAGAATTAGAGATACTAAGAAAGATGCGAAAAGGAGATGAAATAATAATGGCATATGAAAAAGAAATGAATAAAATAAATGATGATACATTTACATGGGATTATGACCGAGATAATGAAATGTTGATAAATGGAATGAAAGCTAGAGCAAAAGAAGAAGGATTTAATCAAGGAATCAGCCAAGGCATTAATCAAGGCAAAAAAGAGCAACAAATAGAAATAGCTAAAAAAATGTTAAGAACCAACATACCAATTGAACAAATACATATGATTACTGATGTTCCATTAAAAAAGATAAACCAATTATTAAATAAAATATAAAATATTATTATGATTTAGAAATGATTATATAGTCATTTCTTTTTCTTATTTAATAAAAGTATGATATAATAGTTATAACTTTAAAGGAGGGTTTAAGTTGAAGGTAATATTATTAAAAGATGTTAAATCTCAAGGTAAAAAAGATGATATTTTAAATGTTGCTGATGGATACGCTAATAATTATTTAATTAAGAATGGTTTAGCAGTTCCCTATTCAAAAAAAAGTAAAGAAATATTAGATAGTGAGATTAAGACTAGAAATGATTTAGAAGAAGAACGGGTTAGTGAATTTAACAAAATAAAAGATAAGTTACTTAATAAAGAATTAACCTTTAAAGTAAAAACAGGAAAGAATGATCAAGTATTTGGTACTGTTTCTAGTAAACAAATAAGTGAAAAATTAAAAGAAATGGGTTATGCAATAGATAAAAAATGTATTAAAATTAATACTCCTATTGCTTCATTAGGTACAACTTTAGTGGAAATAGAATTACATAAAAAAGTAAAATTTAATATAAAAATCGTATTAGTAAAATAAGGAGGAAATTATGGCAAGAAAAATGCCTCAAAATCTAGAAGCTGAAATGAGTGTTTTAGGCGTTGCTTTCATCGATAAAAATGCTGTTGGTAAGATTGTCGAAGAAATTGTGCCTGATATGTTTTATGATGAAAGAAATAAATTTATTTTTAATGCCATAAAAAGTTTAAATGATGCTGGTACTGCTGTTGATATAACTACGGTAAAAAATGAATTAGATAAAGAAAAAAAATTAAATACTGTTTCTATTGATTATCTTGGGGATGTGATTGATTCTGTAGTTACAGCTGCTAATTTAGATTATTATATTAATATTGTTAAAGATTATGCGATAAGAAGAAACCTTATTAACACGGCAACAGAAGTAATAACTGAATCTTATGATAATGAAGATTTAAATTATTTATTAAATGAATCTGAAAAGAAAATGAATAGTGTTTTTCATTCTCGGACAGTCGGGGATTTTCTACCAATTAGTGAAGTGTTAAGAAGAGCTCAAGAAAAGTTAGAAGAACTTGCTAAGAATAAGAAACCTATAACAGGAGTCGAAACAGGATTTATTGATTTTGATAAAATATCAACTGGTTTTCAACCTGGCGAATTAATTTTACTTGCGGCTCGTCCTGCTGTTGGTAAAACTGCTTTAGTTCTTAATATGGCGACTAATGCTGCTTTTAAAACCAAAAAAGCCATTGCGATATTCAACTTAGAAATGTCCGCGGAAATGTTAGTAAACAGAATGATTTCATCAGTTGGTCAAATTGATGGGATAAAATTACAAACTGGTAATATGCATGAAAATGATTGGAAAAGATACAATGAAGCTTTAAGTCAATTAAGCGATACTAACATCTTTATTGAAGCTAATACTGGTGTTACCATTCAAGAAATTAGAGCTAAATGCCGGAAACTTGCTAATTCCGAAGATGGCCTTGCTTTAGTAGTAATCGATTATTTGCAATTAATTAATAGTGGTTCTAAAAGATTTGAATCTCGGCAAGTGGAAGTTTCTGAAATATCAAGAAGCTTAAAAAGAATGGCTCTAGAATTACAAATTCCAGTTATTGCTCTATGTCAATTATCAAGAAGTGCTGAAAAAAGAGAAAATAGTATTCCAGTTTTAGCGGATTTAAGAGAATCAGGTTCTTTGGAACAAGATGCTGATATGGTTTTATTTATCAACCGTAAAGATTATAATGACAATAAGATAAAAGAAGCAAAACCAAGAATTGTTGAAGCTGAATTAATTATTGCTAAACATCGTAAAGGGGCAGTTGGTCATGTTGATTTATTATTTGAACTTAACATGAGTAGTTTTAGAAATGTTTTAAAAACAAATGAGGAAGTTGGCTAATGAAAACTAAAGAAATAATAATTACGATATTAATAACTATTGTAGCAACAGCTCTTTATGTTGTAAATTATATTTTTGATGATAATGTTATCAAACCTCAAAAAGATGCTTATTTAGTTTATTTAAATAATGAAACTATTGGGATGATAGAAAATGATAACGAATTATATGATTTAATTAATAAAGAACAAGAAGCAATAAGATATGAATATAATGTTGATGATGTTTATCCACCAACAGGTTTTAACTTGATGAAAATAAATACTTTTGATGAAAATTATACATCTGTTAATGAAATATATGAAGATATAGCTAAACTTGATGATTTTACTATTCAAGGGTATATCATAACTATTAAGTTCCCAGAAGAAGAAAAGAAAGAAAATATTACAATTAATGTTTTAGATAAAGAAATATTTACGGAAGCTATGAATCGTTTAGTTTTATCTTTTATTAGTGAAGATGAATTAAATAAATACTTAGATTGCGAAAGAACTATTACGGATATTGGTTCTATTATAAGTAGTATGTATTTTAAAGAAATTATTACCATTAAAGAAGGTTACATTAGTGTTAATAGTAAGATATTTACGGATGTTGAATCTTTAACCCAATACTTATTGTTTGGACCTGATGCAACTATGAATAGTTATACTGTTGAATTAGGTGATAATATCGAAAATATTAGTGAAAAATTTCAAATGAACCCTCAAGAATTTATTATTGCTAACCCAGAATATCGGGATGAAAGTGCCTTATTAACTGTAGGTAGTGTTGTTAATATTACTTACATTAATCCAGTATTAACTTTTGTTTATGAAGTAGATCAAATAGTCGAAAATGTTACTCCATTTAGAACAGTTCCTAAATATGATAATACGAAAGAATATGGTTATAAGCAAATTACTACTCCTGGGGTTGATGGCTTAGCATTAGACCATGCGATGTATCAAGTTATCAATGGAGAAGCTAGTAGTGAAGTTCGGGTTATTGATGAAGACCGCGTTATTATTAGAGAAATGGTGGAACAAGTTGTAACTTATGGTCGAAAATACTCCAATACTGGTACACCAATTATTTCCAGTGGTGATTGGGCTTATCCAACAAATTATCCATATTACTTAACCAGTGGTTATGGTTGGCGAAGTGGTAAAATGCATTTAGGTCAAGATATTTCTGGACCAGGTGAAGGGTCACCAATTTATTCAGTTGATGATGGGGTTGTTGTAGAAACTGGTCGTCGTTCGGCAGATGGTAACTTTGTAATTATTCAACACGAAAATAATGTTTATACGCAATATGCACATATGCTTGATTATTCCGTTAGTGTTGGTCAAACAGTAACTCGGGGTCAAAAAATTGGCCGAATGGGTCATACTGGTTTAGCCAGTGGTTCGCACTTACACTTTGGGGTTTCTATAGGATGGCCATATCATGGTGAATATAAATTCTATGACCCACGGAAATATATAAACTTCTAGGTGAAATTATGAGAGTTGTAGTTTTATGTAGTGGTTCAAAAGGAAATTCAACTTTTATTGAAACCACCAAGAATAAGATTTTAATTGATGTTGGTTATAATTACAAATATATATGCGAAAAGTTAAAAGATATTGGTGTTAAACCCGAAGAAATAAATTATATTTTAATTAGTCACACCCATTCCGATCATACATCATCTTTAAAAACATTTTTACAAAAGAATAATCCTACTTTAGTTGTAAGTCAAAAAATCTTTTATGAATTTAAAGATTTAAAAGATTATAATCATGTATTAATTTATGAAGATGAAATCAATTTGGATGGCATAATTATTAAAGCCATCCACTCATCTCATGATGCCGTGGATTCTCGAAACTTTATCATAAATGATTTTGGTAAAACTGTTTGTTATGTTACTGATACGGGTTATATTAATAATCGTTATTTTAAAGAATTACAAAATTTAAATATCTATTTATTTGAAAGCAATCATGATGTTGAATTATTACAACATGGTCCTTATCCCGCATGGCTTAAAAGAAGAGTCTTATCCGATGAAGGCCACTTATCAAATAATGCTTCTTCCTTTTATCTATCCAAATTAATAGGACCGGATACCAAAAAAATTGTTTTAATGCATTTAAGTGAAACCAATAATATGGAAGAAATAGCTTTAGAAACTATTAAAAATACTTTTTTAGATCGAAATGTTAATTTTGATAATATCATTTGTGCGAAACAACATGTAGCTAGTGAAGTGATTGAAGTATGATTAAAATATTATGTGTAGGTAAAATTAAAGAAGTCTATTTGCAAGAATTAATTAATGATTATTTAAAAAGAATAAGTAAATATCATAAAATTGAAATAATTGAAGTTAAAGATAATGTTAATTATGACAAAGAAATAAAAGGATTATTAGAAAAAATAAATTCTAAAGAATATAATATTGCTTTAGATATTAAAGGCGAAGAAGTAACAAGTGTTGCTTTTAGTCAAAAAATAGAAAACATTCTTATGGAAAAAAGTAATATTACCTTTATTATCGGTGGTTCTCTTGGTTTAAATGATGAGGTAAAAGCTTTAGTTAATGAAAGAATAAGTTTTTCTTCACTAACATTTCCCCATGGTTTATTTCGGGGAATCCTATTAGAACAAATATATCGAGCATTTAAAATAATGAATAATGAAACATATCATAAATAGAAAGGGTGAGGAGAATGGTCTTAAAAGATGTAAGTATCTTATTTTTAGACAAATGCGATAAATTAAGTGCTGAAATTACTTTTTTAACTGAAGAACTAAATACATATGAAAATGCTATTAATGATTTAGAAACTGGTTATTTAAGTAAATTATGTCAAAAATTACTTTATGATAAATATCGTATTTACCTAACTAAAGGTAATTCAGAAAAAATGTTAAAAACTTTAAAAACAGATCTTTTTGTTATAAAGGAAAAATTAACAATTTTAAAGAGGAAAAAGAATTTATCTCTCGCAGTTTATAATTCTTTAACTTATCGCCAATTAATTAAGCCAAGTGTAATGGCTTTTATTCGAGATGAGTTAGAAAACTATGGAATTGATGATGTCGAAATAATGAAGATAAATGAAAAAATAAAGATTCATAATAGTAATATAATGCGTTATCAAAAAAATTCTTTAAGAAGTGATGATTTTGCTCTTATTTTAGAAATGTTAAATCATGGTATTGAATCTTATCCTAAAATTAAAGTAGATAAAAGTGATGAACTTGATATAGTTGCATCAAAGTTAAAGAAAGTAATAGATAGTGACCCTTTATCATTAATCAAAGATAATTTAGAACTTGAAGCAATGTATCAAAATATATACAATGAAGAAGAAATAAAATATTTATATACAGAACTTTTAAGACATTGTCAAAATAGATTATTTGATTTAATTCAAGTTTTAAAAAATAAAGAATATTATTATGATATTGAAGTTTTACAAGTAATTAAAACTGATTATAAAGTTTTAATGGAAAAAATTCTTTATTTAAGAGAAAAATTAAATATTTTATCTTTAGATAAAGCTGAATTAATGGAAGAAACTATAGAAGAAGATGTTAATAAATTGTATTATTCTAGTAATTCCTTGGAACCTAATAAATGTTATTTTTTAAAGGATATCGAATCAATTAGAGAAGAAAGTTTAGAAAGAATAGCTGATTTATTAACTAGTTTTAAAAAGGGAGATAATTTAAATATTAAGGCACTTTATGGTAAAAATGGTAATTTTATTGAAATAAAAGATGATCAAATTAGAATTATTTTACAACCAATTAATAATCATTTATATTCTTTGATGGGTGTTTTTATTAAGAAAAGTGATAATTTAAGAGAAACATATCGAAATATATTTAATAGACCCTTAGCAGAAGTTAATGATGAATATTCTCTTTTAGTAGAAGAAATATTCAAAGACTATGTTAAGGAAAATGCTCGTAAAGGAAGAAGATAAATTTTAAAGGAGGTTTTGATTATGGTTAGTTATAAAAAACATAAATTTAATACAAAAGATATTTATCTTGGTGTTTTAGGAGTTGTTGAAAGAGTTTCAACGAATGAATTCTGTTGTAATGGCAATAAAGTTACCCGAAATAAAGTTTTTGTAATAAAAAGTAAAAATTATGATGAAAATGGTGAATGCATTGATATTAGAACAGGAACTAAATATGAAGATTTTCACAATCAATTAATTTTAGAATACACTTTGGGAAAAGTTTTATATCACCATTTATATCCAGTTTCAAACTTGATAACAGAAGATACTATAACACGAACTAAGCTTTTAGCAACTGAAGATAGAATAAACGGGTTAGTTAAAGAAGAAGAGGCTCAAGAAGAAATACCGGATAAAACAGGAATAAGATTTTTAGATAATTTAATGAGTTATATTCCTAAATTAGATGAAATTAAATTGGTAGAGGAAAAAGAAAGAATAAAAGTTGAGATTATGGATATTGCTGCGTATTATGTTAGTGAACTAATGAAAATTAAAATGATGGCAAAAGACCATAGCCTAACGAGTAGTGACCCCGAAGATGATTTAAATAAAGAAATGTTTATTAAATTAAATAATTTAGATGCTGAAATAATGAAAGCTAAAAGTAATGATACTTTAATTGAAGGCATAGATATATTGAAAAGAAATTTAGAAAAATTATAGGAGTAAGATATGATAGGTAATGATTGGGATGAAAAATTAAAAGTTATTTGGAATAGTGCAGGATTTAATAAATTTTATCAAAGTATAATGGATGAGTATGATAAAAAAACAATATTTCCTTCGAAAGATTACATTTTTAATGCTTTAAAATTAACTAGTTACAAAGATACTAGAGTAGTTATTGTGGGGCAAGACCCTTATCATGGGGAAGGAGAAGCTATGGGTCTATCTTTTTCTGTTAATAAAGGAATAAAAATACCACCTTCATTACAAAATATTTATAAAGAATTAGAAATGGATTTAAAAATACCCCCAAAAAACGATGGCGATTTAACTAATTGGGCGAAGAATGGTGTTTTACTTCTTAATGCTGTTTTGACTGTGGAAAAAGATAAGGCAGCATCTCACAGAAATAGAGGCTGGGAACCCTTAACTGATTATATTATCAAAGTATTGAATGAAAAAAAAGAACCCGTAGTTTTTATTCTTTGGGGTAATTTTGCTAAAGAAAAGGCCAAATACATAACTAATCCTAATCATTATATTATCATGAGTCCTCATCCTTCACCATTTTCAGCTAATACTGGTTTTTTTGGTAGTAAACCATTTAGTAAAACTAATGAATTTTTCAAAAGTAAAGGCTTAGAACCAATAAATTGGAACTTAAATTAAATAAAAAATCCAAGCTTATGTTTGGATTTTATAGTTTAAAGTCATCAGTTATTTCATCTTGCATGTTTTTACCATCAAAGAATGGTTTAATTGTGTAATGATGAATCTTAGCAATTATGTTTGTTGGAAACTTCCGGATAAGTTCATTTAATTCGGAAGTATTTTTATTGAAATAGTTTTTACTTGAGGTTAAATCTTCATTTATTTTATTAATTGTTTTTAATTCTTTATTAAATTCTTTTGTATCAAGTTCACTATAATCATTTTTAACTTCCATAATGGTATTTATCGCTTCCGTTAGTTTTCGATCTAAATCATAATTACTAATCTTTTTATTTTTTAAATCAACATATTCTTTTAGATAATCTTTTTTGGTAACTACTTTTTTAATTAAAGTATTAATCCGACAAATAGTATCATATTTTTGTCTTAATGCTTCATCAATTATACTTTCAGCTTTTTCTATTTTTATTTTATAAACCGCTAGACGATTATAGATAGTCGCATAAAAAATAACTAAAAGGCCTAAAATAATAATAATTATTAAAATTATTGTTAGAGTATTCATATCTTATCACCAATATTATTATAAAAAAAGTTTAACAACTTGTAAAGACTTAAGCAATATGATAAAATTTTTAGTAGGTGGAGCATATGCGTTTTATAGAAGAAGTTTCAAAAGAAGAATATCAAGAATTTACAAGAAATCACCCTAAAAGTCATTTTCTTCAAAGTTATGAATGGGGTGAATTTTGTCGTTTAGCTAAGGGCCAAATTCCTCATTATGTGGGAATGCATAATGATAATGAAGAGCTAGTAGCAACAGCTTTAATTCTAGAAAAAAAGACGCCTTTAGGTTATAGTTATGGTTATAGTCCTCGGGGATTTTTAATTGATTATCATAATAGAGCCTATATTAAAGTATTTACAAATTATTTAAAAAGTTTTATGGCCGAAAATAAAATGATTTATATTAAATTTGACCCCGATATTAAATATCAAGATATAGATGAAGAAGGAAATAAAGTTGAAGGTGGCGAAAATAATTATGAACTATATGATTATATGCTATCTTTAGGTTATCTTCATACGGGCTTTTATAAACTTTATGAAGGTAATCAACCTCGTTATACTTTTAGAATTAATTTGAAAAGAAGTTGGGAAGAAGTCGAAAATGTATTTTCTAAGACTTTTCAAAAATCCATTAGGAGAAGTGAACAATATAATATTGAAATAGATAATAATGTTGATGTTAAAACTTTTTATAATTTATTAAAAGAAAATAGTGCTAAAGATGGTTTTGAAGCTCGTAGTGAAGAGTTTTATGAAAAATTTGTAGAAGCTATGGGTGATAATATTAAATTCTTTAATGCTAGTATTAGACCAAAAGAATTACTTAAAAAAATTGATAATGAAATATCTACTTTAGAAGAAGAATTAACTAAATCTAGTAAAAAAGAAGCCGATATAAAAAATAAAATAGCCAGATTAAATAAAGAAAAAGAAGAATTTTCCAAAATAGATGAAGAAAAAATCGTTATTTGTTCTTTAATTTGTACTTATACAGCTAATCGAGCTTGGAGCTTTTATATTGGTAGCAATGATTTAGCCAACTTTACTTTTGCCGTTTCAAAATGTTATTATGAAGCGATTAAAGATGCCTTTAATGAAAACAAAGATTTCTTTGATTTATTTGGTGTGGTGGGAGATCCTCATACTACTTATAAAAATTTAGCACGCATCTATGATTTTAAAAGAAAATTTGGGGATGAATATATTGAATTTATTGGCGAATTTGATTTAGTTAATAAAAAGTTTTTATATAAAATATTACCATTTTTATTAAAAATATATCGTAAAATAAGAGGTTAAGATGGAACTAAAGAAAATAGATGCACAAACATATAAAGAATATGCTTTAAAAAATCCTTATATTTCTATTTATCAGTTACCAGAATGGGGAACTTTAAAAGAAACTAATGGTTGGGTAAGCCATCTCGTTGGTTTATATGATGATGATAAATTAAAAGGTGTAACTTTATTACTTGCTAAAAATACGCCTATTAAGAAAAATTTATTTTATGCCCCGCGGGGATATTTAATAGATTATGATGATAAAGAATTATTAAAAGTATTTTCTGAAGAAGTAGTAAAATATGTTAAAGAAAATAAAGGTTTTTTATTAAAGATTGATCCAAATATTATTTATGCTACTAGAAATAGTGATGGTAATGCTAGAATAGTTGTTGCTGATGACATTTTAAATGAATTTATTACCTTAGGTTATAAACATTTAGGTTTTACTCAAAACTTTGAAACTTTACAACCACGTAATTTGTGCCGTTTTGAACTAAAAGCTACTTATGAAGATACCTTCCAAAGTTTTAGTAAACAAACTAGAAAGAATATTGATAAATATACGCACATGGGGGTAGAGGTAAGAACCATTGATAGTGATGAAATGGACCTTTTTGTTTCCTTGCTTCAAGCAACAGCTGACAAAAAACATTTTGTTATAAGACCTATTAGTTATTATCAAAAAATGTATGACTTAATGAAGGAATATATTAAACTTTATATTGTTTATATTGACCCAGTTAAATATTATGAATATACCATTAAGTCTTTGGATGAAACAAAAAAAGAATTGACTAATTTAGAAAATCAAATGGCGAAAGTTAATATTGGTGAAAAATTAAAAAGAAGAAAACAAGAATTGGAAAATAAAATTAGCAAAAAAGAACAAGAAGTAGCCAAAGCTGAAGAAATAAAAAAAGGTGGCGTACCAATTAATATTGGTGCTTTAATGAGTATCTTTCTAGGTGATGAAGGCATAACTTTTATGAGTGGGACTTCAAGTCTTTATAAAGAATTTGGCCCTAAATATGTTTTCTATAATGAACATATTAAAGAATGCTTAAAGCAAAAGAAAAAGTATTGTAATTTTTATGGTATATCAGGAGATATAAATCCAAATAATCCTTATTATTCAATTTATGAAATAAAAAAAGGCTTTAATCCAGAGATTGTTGAATTACTTGGGGAATTTGATTATATCCTTAATAAAAAAGATTACCTATTATATAAAATAGCCTTAAAAATTTATAAATTATTAAAATAAAAATTATACATTTTAGGAGTATAACTCCAAATTTGTATAGTTTTAGTTTGCAATTATTTCATTTACTTTATAATCATACTTTTCTTGAAAGTTAATCTTTGTTAAACATTCTTGATAACATAAGCCAATTGAGTAAATATTATGCTCTGCAAAGAATTTATCATAAAAGCCTTTACCATAGCCAATTCTATAACCTTGGTTGGAAAAACATATTCCTGGAGTTATACATACAGCATTATTAAAATTAGTAACTTTTTCTTTTGTTGTTGGTTCTAAAATACCAAAGTAACCTTTTTCTAAATCATTTAAACTGTTAATATAATAAAAATTCATTACGTTATTTTCAATTTTAGGTACAGCCACATTTTTATTTTTTAGAAAATATTCAATTAGTTTTTTAGTTGCAACTTCTTCATCTTTAGCTACATAAATAAGAATAGTATCAGCCTTAATAATCTTTTCATTATTGATAACTTTATGAAAAATTATATTATCTTTTTCTATTCGATTATCTATTTCTTTTCTAATAAGCAAATATTTTTTTTCTTAAATCTTCTTTCATAATGTTATTATAAATTTAAATTAATAAAAAAGCAAATTAGTTAAGTTCCTTCATTGACAATTAAAACCCTTTATATTATACTAATAACTAAAATTGATAGTGTGAAAAGTTTTATGGAAAACAAGTAGCACTGAGTAAAAAAGATATTAAAATGAAAATTTTAATATAAAT